>NZ_JABWRE020000001.1:314567-624134 GCF_014268815.2 Pseudomonas urmiensis | reverse complement strand
GGCGCAGCGGCAACGGGGTTTTCGCCTGGCCTGGCTGGAAATCGGTTTCCGGCCATAGTTCCAAGGCGATACCCGTGAACGCCTCGGACACTTCCTGGCGGGTCAATCGACACAGGCCGCGGGCTGGGTCGTGAATGGTCACGCCACGCGGGCCGACCTCCTTGAGCACCACGAAGTGATTGAAGTTCCAGTGCAGGATGCAGGGCAGCTTGAGTTGATCGAGCGCTTCGAGCTCCAGGCGCAGCGGCCGAGTGGCCATCCCCAGCTGGCCGGCCATGGCCATCAGCTGCTTGAGGGTGGCGCCCTTCATCGAGGGCGAGAGCTTTTGCCGCAGGGAATACAGGTCGTGGACCTGGCCATGGTAGGCGGCGATCATCGCCAGGCAGGCCTGGCCGCATTCCGCCGCCTCGACCTGCAAAATCACCGGCAGCTTGCGACCCACGCCGAAGGTCAGGGATTGGGCAATGCTCACAGTCGTTTTCCTATGCCGCGCAGGGGTTCGAGCAGCCATTCATAGAGCGGCAGGTTTTCCAGCATGATGTCTGCGTCCAGCTGCATCCCTGAGCGCAGACGCTCTTCTCGCCCGCGGGCAAACAGGCTTTGTCGCTCCAAGGTGACCCTGACCCGATACAGCGGCCCCTGCTCGCGCAGCTCATCGGACACGGCGCCGACGGTCATGATCTCCTCAGCTGGCAGAGCGCTGCGCGACACCGAGGCGACCGTGCCGCGGGCCAGGCCGAAATGCTGGTAGGGGTAGGCTTGATAACGCAGCATCACTGAATGGCCTGGGCGCACGAAGCCTGCCGAGCGGCTTGGCACATAGAGTTCGGCATACAGTTGGCTGTGCTGTGGCACCAGGCTGAACAATGGCCGACTGACATCGGCGCGGGCGCCATTGACCACGCCGATGGCCGTAACTTCGCCGGCGGCCGGTGCGGTAATGACGATCTGCCGCTTGACCTCACTCTCCAGCAGGCTGCTTTCGCTTTCCAGCAGACGCCGCTCGAGGTCCGCCAATTGCTTGGTCTGGTTGAACGGCAGCTCGGCCAGTTCAGCGCGCAACGCGGCACTGTCGTTGCGCAAGGCCAGCAAGGATCGGTTGAGCTCTTCTGCGCGCAGGCGTACTTCCAATACCGCGTCCTGCTTGGCCTGGAGCAAGTCACGGGACACAAAATCCTGGCGTTGCAGCTCGGCATAGCGCTCGGCGATGCCTTGCGCCAGGGTCAGGCGCTGGCCGGTCAGGGCGATTTGCGCGCTGACCTTGTCCTGCTCGCTCTGCAGCATCGCCAGGCGCCGCTGCTTGCCCTCGCGCTCCTGCTGATGGAGCACACGGGTCTCGGCGATTTCATCGGTCAGGCTGCGGGTGCGCCGCTGGATCAGCCGACTGATGGCGACCTGATTGGCACCGGCCTCGCCGTTGTGGGTGTCACTGATCAGCGCCAGCAACGCGGCGCCCGCTTCCACCTGCTGGCCCTCGACCACCGCCAGGTCCTGGACCACGCCAACCTGCGGCGCGAACACCTTGATCAGCCCGGCCTCCGGCACCAACACCCCAGTAACCGCTTCGCGCCGGGTGTAGCTGGCAAAGCTGATGAACAAGGCCAAGACGATGCAGAACAGCAGCGCACACACCCCTGCCATTCGCAACGAAGGCGGCGAGACCAGCATGACGCTGCCCAGATCCTTGTCCCTGCCTGCTTGCAGAGCTTCCTTTCGAAATAGCATTCCCTGACCACGATCCTGGCGAACCCAAAAGTCGGCCTCGCGACAAGACGCAACTACGAGGCCCTGCCAGCCTAAACAAGGGCGCGCCAGTCGACACTAGTACAGGTGGGCTATTGCCGGGGGCTCAAAGCAGGTGCAGGCCATCGCCGAGCGCGGTGTGGCGCTGTGACATTAGGTCACCCGGGCTATTGCTGCACAGGCACTCGCCAGACACATTATTTCAGCAAGTCCTGGTGCAACAGGACTTCCATCAGACGGAACAACATGATCGAGAACGAGGAAGCTCTCAGATGAATACTGCACAGACTGAAATGCGTACGTTGGATGTCGAGGAACTGGATCAGGTCAGCGGGGGCCTGTCGGCCTTCGGTTACTACGTCAATGCCGACGTGGTGAACTACGGTGATGGCGACAAGCTGCACGTGAGTTGGGGCAAGGACGGCGGCAGTTACAACTTCAAAGAATTCAATCTGAACTGCCAGTAAGGCGCGACAACGAAAAAGCCCGCATCCGTAACCGGAAGCGGGCTCTTTCTTACTGCATATGGTGGGTCGTGTAGGATTCGAACCTACGACCAATTGGTTAAAAGCCAACTGCTCTACCAACTGAGCTAACGACCCGTTGGATGGCGCGTATAATACTGATTTCTAACGAGAAATCAACACCCCATCACACGTTTTTTTTAAAAATATGGGGTCGGATCTTCGACGCCAGCAGCCTTGAAGCCATCAGCCCGCAAGCGGCAGCTGTCGCACTTGCGGCACGCGCGGCCCTGGTCATCAGCCTGGTAGCAAGACACCGTCAGGCTGTAGTCGACACCACGCTCGACGCCAGCCTGGATGATCTGCGCCTTGCTCATGTTCTGCAGCGGCGCCTGGATGCGGAAGCCCTGCCCTTCTACCCCAGCCTTGGTCGCCAGGTTGGCCATGCGCTCGAACGCTTCGACGAACTCAGGACGGCAATCGGGATAACCGGAATAGTCCACGGCATTGACGCCGATGAAGATGTCGCGCGCCTCGAGCACTTCCGCCCAGCCCAGCGCCAGGGACAGGAACACGGTGTTACGCGCTGGCACGTAGGTCACCGGGATGCCCTCACCTGGCGTCTCAGGCACATCGATGCTGCTGTCGGTCAGGGCCGAACCACCAATACCGTTGAGGTTCAGGCCGATCACCTTGTGCTCGACCACTCCCAGGTCACGGGCGACACGCGCCGCTGCATCGAGCTCGGCGCGGTGGCGTTGGCCATAGTCGAAGCTCATGGTGTAGCAGCTGTAGCCCTCGGCCTTGGCCATGGCCACGACCGTGGCAGAGTCCAGGCCACCGGACAGCAGGATTACCGCGCGTTTGTCAGTCATGTAGTTTCCTCTCAGCGTCCGGGTTCGTCGTTCCACAGCAACTTGTGCAGTTGCAGTTGGAAACGTACGGGCAGGTTATCGGCAACGATCCAGTCGGCCAGGTCGCTGGCGTTGACCTGATGGTGGCTAGGCGAGAACAACACCTCGCCGGCGCGTTCTGCCAGGTTGTACTGAATCAACTTGGACACTGCCCAGTCGTAGTCCTCACGCGAGCAGATGACGAACTTGACCTGATCGTTGTTGGTCAGCAGTTCCATGTTCTGGTAAAGGTTGCGGTGCGACTCTTCCGAGCCAGGGGTCTTGAGGTCGACCACCCGGCTGACTCGCGGATCTACCCGGGAGATGTCCAGGGCTCCGCTGGTTTCCAGCGAAACCTCATAGCCGGCGTCGCACAGACGTTCTAGCAGTGGCAGTGCGTTAGGTTGCGCCAGCGGCTCACCACCGGTGACGCAGATATAGCGCGGACGAAAGCCGGCCACCTGCTCGAGGATCGAGTCGAGGCTGCGGATAGTGCCGCCGGTGAAGGCATAGGCGCTGTCGCAGTACTGGCAGCGCAGGGGGCAACCGGTCAGGCGCACGAAAACCGTGGGCAGCCCAGCCGTTCGCGTTTCACCCTGCAACGAGTAAAAGACTTCGGTGATGCGTAATGTATCTTGCATGATCGCCACGGGCGTGACAGCTAAACAGGCTGTCCGCCTCCGTCAGGCACTGTCGCGGACTCGACAAAGCGTTATCCGCGGCAGCGTATTTTGATAAAAGGGCCAAGATTCTAACGAAAAAACCCGCGACAAGCGCGGGTTTCTTTCAAGCGGTATCACTTAGAGCTTTTGCAGGTCGCGTTGCGCCAGTTGCGCGGCAGAAGTGCCGGGGTACTGGGTGACTACCTGCTGCAGGATGCCCTTGACCTTGTCGGTGTGGCCCAGACGACGCTCGACGTCGGCCAGCTTGTACAACGAGTCAGGCACCTTGCTGTGCTTAGGGTACGACTGGCTGACCTTGGCGAAGGCTTGGCCGGCACCTTGCAGGTCGCCTTTGGCCAGGTTCACTTCACCCAACCAGTACTGCGCGTTGCCGGCGTACTGGCTGTTGGGGTACTTGCGCAGGAAGGCGTTGAACGCCTGGCTGGCCTTGTCGAAGTCTTTCTGTTTGATCAGGTCGAAAGCGGCATCGTAATAGAGCTTCTCTTTCGCCGGATCACCCGGCTCGCTGCTCGTGGCAGGCGGCTGGGCAGCAGCGCCGCCATCGGTGGCAGGCGCACCAGTAGCGGGAGCGCTACCAGCGGGGGAATTCTCGGGGGTCGCGGCAGGCGCGGCACCACTGTTGATGCGACGGTCCAGATCCTGGTAACGCTCCAGGTTTTCCTGCTTCATGCGCGACACATCGTTTTGCAGCTCTTCGATGATGCCTTGCTGGCGGGAAATCTGATCCTGCATCTGTTGCAGCTGCATGAACAGCTGGCCCTGTGCAGAAGCAGGGGTTGAAGCCCCTGCTCCGGCATAGGCGCCGCTCGTGCCATAACCCGCGGGCGGATAACTGCTCGCGTTGTCATCTACTACAGGAACCGCAGCCCACGCCGTGAGGGGCAGGCTGAGTACGAGGACGGTCAAAGCACGGCGGCACGTACGCATAGGACTTACTTACGCAGTTCTACGCGACGGTTTTGAGCCCAGGATTGCTCGTCGTTGCCGGTAGCAACTGGACGCTCTTCACCGTAGGAAACCAGCTCCAGCTGAGCAGGGGAAACGCCCTGCAGAACCAGGTAACGCTGGACGGCCTTGGCGCGACGCTCACCCAGAGCCATGTTGTACTCGCGGGTGCCGCGCTCGTCGGTGTTGCCTTCCAGAACAACGCGGTTGCCGTTGGACTTCAGGTCCTTGGCGTGAACGTCCAGAGCGCGCATGGCTTCTGGCTTCAGGTCCGAGCTGTCGTATTCGAAGTAGAAGGTGGTGATTGCGCGCAGGGCGGCTTCTTCGCTCAGGCTGCCATCAACAGCGCCAGTGTTGGCACCGTAACCAGCGTTAGGATCTACAGCGCCTTCACCGGCGTTGTCGCCACCTTTCGAAGAGCAACCTACAGCTACAGCCATGGCCAGAGCCAGCGCAGCGAATTTACCAAACTTCAGCATTTCCATCGTGAAACTCCTAATGAAACCCCAGTGTGTTAAGCAAAACGTATTACGCCGCAATCAGTTCAGGTAAGGGGACCAGGACGGTTCTCTGACTTCGCCTTGCGCGGTAGGAAGCGGGAGCCTCACGCGTCCGTTGAGAGAGACGAGCATCAAGACTCCCCGGCCCTGCTGGCGGGTGGCGTAGATTAGCATGGTGCCGTTTGGCGCAACAGTGGGAGACTCATCAAGACTTGTATCAGAGAGAATCTTTACACTTCCACGTTGCAGGTCCTGGGCCGCCACTTTGAAGTTGGTGAAACCTTGTTGGCGATGGATCATCACCAGGGTCTTTTCATCCGCCGACAGTTTCGGGTTGGCGTTGTAGTTACCCACGAAAGTTACACGCTCGGCGCCACCACCACTGACCGAGGTCTTGTAGATCTGCGGCTTGCCGCCACGGTCGGAGGTGAAGTACAGGGTGTTGCCGTCTTTACCCCAGAACGGCTCGGTGTTGATGCCTGGGCCTGCGGTCACGCGGCTGATCTGACGCGAACCCATGTTCATCACGTAGATGTCCGGGTTGCCGTCCTTGGACAGCACGAAGGCCAGGCGCGAACCATCCGGCGACCAGGCCGGAGCACCGTTGAGGCCTTCGAAGTTGGTCACCTGCTCGCGGCGGCCGGTATCGATGTGCTGGACGAAGATGCGCGGACGGCGCTGTTCGAACGAGACATAGGCGATACGCTTGCCATCCGGTGCAAAGCGCGGCGACAGGATCGGCTCGCGCGATTGCAGCAGGGTCACCGCACGCGCGCCATCGTAGTCCGAGCGCTGCAGGGTGTAGCGGGTGTTGTTGGTCGAGAAGCGCTCGGCAGTCACGTACAGCATGCGGGTGGAAAACGCACCCTTGATGCCAGTGAGCTTTTCGAACGACTGGTCGGCGATGTAGTGCGACATGTCACGCAGCTGGTCGACAGTACCGGCGACGCTGCCGGTCAGCACTTGCTGCTCGGTGGCGACGTTGAACAGGGCGTACTGCACCTGCAGGCGACCACCGGATGGCACGATGCTGCCGACCATCACGTATTGCGCGCCCAGGGCCTTCCAGTCACGGAAGATGACTTCGCTGGCCTGGGTCGGCTGGCTGATCATGTTCTGGCGTGGAATGGGCGAGTAGTAGCCAGAGTTGCGCAGGTCATTGCCGATGATATCGGCCATGTCTTCTGGCAACACGCTGCCACCCTGCAGACCGAACGGCACTACCGCGATGGGCGTGGCCCGGTCGCTACCGCTGGTGACCAGGATGTTCTTTTCCTCTGCTACGGCCATACCTGCCACGCAGCAGAGCATGACCAGCAGTCCTCGAAGGAGTTTAATCACAACGCTAGATCCTCAGGTGTAAATGTCATCTTGAATGAACGATACGGATTGAACTCGTTCGGCTTCAAGCCCTGCATTTCGGTCAATCGACCAATGTTCTTCACTGCTGCCACCGCCGAGCTGTCGAACGGACCGTCTCCACTGGAGCGGGATACGCCGACGCTGGTGATGGTACCGTCCGGCAGCATGTTGATCTGCAGAACTACCGTCATGCCCTTGCGTGCGGAAGGCGGACGCGCCCAACCTTCGGCTGCGCGCATGCGGATCAGGTCGTCGAAGTCGCCGGCCACCTGGTCACCCTGCTCGTCAGCCAGCGCCTGCTGCCGCTCGGTGGTGTCGGACAACAGCTCGGCCAGGGCCTGGGCTTTCTTGTCTTCTGCCGCCTTGCGGGCTGCTTCCTGTGCTTTCTTCTTCTGGGCGTCTGCAGCGGCCTTTTTCTTGGCCTCTTCAGCTGCCTTCTTCTTCGCATCCTCGGCCGCCGCTTTCTTCTTGGCGTCCTCGGCTGCTTTTTTCTTGGCGTCTTCGGCGGCTTTTTTCTTCGCCTCCTCAGCTGCCGCTTTCTTGGCTTCTTCCTCGGCCTTTTTCTTGGCCTCGTCTTCGGCTTTTTTCTTGGCGATGTCGGCCTGCTGCTTTTCAGCGGCCTTCTTGGCTTCTTCGGCTTTCTTGACCTCGGCGGCCTTCTTGGCTTCGGCGGTCTTGGCCGCTTCCTCGGCTTTTTTCGCTTCGGCGGCTTCGCGAGCCTCCTCGGCCTTTTGAGCCGCATCGGCTTTCTTTTGTTCCGCGGCCTTCACGGCCTCCTGCTCGACCTTCTTCTGCTCAAGCTGCTCGACTTCGGTCTGGCGCGAGGCGGTTTTCTTCGCCTCCCCGGCAATCTTCTGATTGGTCTGGGTAGTCGCCTGGCTCTTGGACTTGAGCTGATACAGGGTAGCCTGGACGATCGGCTTGGACGGTGGCAGCTCCGGAGTCATGGCGAAGCTGACGAACAGCAGCGCGAACACCAGCACGTGCAGGCCGATGGCCCAGACACTGGGCCAGAAGTAGCTTTCCGAGGCGGATGGCTCTCGCTGCTGCATCAGGGCGCCTCGGTAATCAGGCCAACGTTACCGACACCGGCCTTCTGCAACCCGCCCATGGCACCCATGACCGCGCCGTAGTCGACAGCCTTGTCGCCACGAATGAAGACCTGGGTCTGCTTGCCCTGGTCACGACCGGCGGCGATGATCTTGGTCACGGCGCTGGTCATGTCCGGCAAGGTCATGGCCTTGTCCATCTGCTTGTCGGTGTCGACCTCGCTGCCAAGGTTCCAGTAGTAGGTCTTGTCGGCTTTGATCGAGATAGTGAGGATCTGGACGTTGTTGTCCTGCGGCAGGGCTTCGCTGGAAACCTTGGGCAGGTCGACCTTCACCCCCTGGTTGAGCATGGGAGCCGTCACCATGAAGATGACCAGCAGCACCAGCATCACGTCGATGTAAGGCACCACGTTCATCTCGGCGACCGGCTTGCGTTTGTGGCGAACTCGGGCCATGGGTTTCTACCTGATTACTCTTCGCTGGTGTGCACTTTGCGGTGCAGGATCGCCTGGAACTCGTCGGCGAAGGTGTAGTAACGACCGATCAGCACTTCGCTGCGCGCGGCGAAACGGTTGTAGGCGATGACCGCCGGGATCGCGGCGAACAGGCCGATCGCGGTGGCGATCAGGGCCTCGGCGATGCCTGGCGCTACAGTGGCCAGGGTTGCCTGTTGCGCCGAAGCCAGGCCGCGGAAGGAGTTCATGATGCCCCAGACGGTACCGAACAGGCCGATGTACGGGCTGGTCGAACCGACGGTGGCGAGGAATGGCAGGCTTTGCTCAAGCTTTTCTTCCTCACGCGAGATCGCCACGCGCATGGCCCGGCCAACGCCTTCCATGACCGCATCCGGATCGACACCCGGCTGCTGGCGCAGGCGCGAGAACTCTTTGAAACCGGCCCGGAAGACCTGCTCGACACCCGAATCCGGGTCCGGGTTGCTGCCCGCCTGGCGGTACAGCTTGGACAGGTCGATGCCCGACCAGAAACGCTCCTCGAAGGCATCCAGCGCACGACGACCGGCGCGCAGCATGGTGCTGCGCTGGAAGATCATGATCCATGAGGTGACCGAGGCGGCCACCAGGGTCAGCATTACCAGCTGTACTACCACGCTGGCATTGCTGACCAGACTCCACATGGAGGTATGGTCGACGACGTTAGCTTCCACGCTTATTCTCCTGCAATCGATTGAGTACCCGTGCCGTCCGCCAGGAAAGCGTCGCGCAGCTCTGGGGGGATGGCCCGGGGTTTGAAAGTGTCGGCGCGCACGGCGGCCACCAGGAACTGCCCCTCACAGAGCAGCGTTGCATCTTTTTCTCGCCAGACCTGCTGCACGAAACGCAGGCTGGCGCGATTCAATTCAGTTACTTGCGCGGTGACTCGCAGTTCGTCGTCCAGACGGGCCGGCGCGTGATAGCGCGCCTCGCTGGAATGCACCACGAACAACAGGTTCTGCCCGGCCAGTTGATGCTGGGAAAAGCCCAGGTGTCGCAGCCGCTCGGTGCGCGCACGCTCCATGAATTTCAGGTAGTTGACGTAATACACCACGCCACCTGCGTCGGTATCTTCGTAATAGACGCGACAGCGGTGTGCGAACGATTCCAGCTGATTTTGCGCGCGCATACTCTAGTGCTTACTCCTCAGCTTGCCAATCCGCCCCGGCAACTGTTTTTTCATCGATAATGTCGTATTGCCAGCGCGCCATCGGCATGCCAGCGATGAGACCACAAAAAGCCCGGTTTGATCTGTCATTCATCGGCAGAATCAGAAAAGTCAGCGCCCTCGCCCAATCGCCCAGGAATGTTCAGACCAAAGTGCAGGTAGGCATGCCGGGTGACCACTCGCCCACGCGGAGTGCGCATGATGTAGCCCTGCTGGATCAGGTAGGGTTCGAGCACGTCTTCGATGGTGTGCCGCTCTTCGCTGATCGCTGCCGCCAGGTTGTCGACCCCCACCGGACCACCGTCGAACTTCTCGATCATGGTCAGCAGCAGGCGGCGGTCGGAATGATCGAAGCCGCGCTCGTCGACATCCAGCAGGTTCAACGCCAGATCCGCCACCGCCTTGGTGATCTCGCCCTTGCCGCGCACTTCGGCGTAGTCGCGCACGCGGCGCAGCAGGCGGTTGGCGATGCGTGGCGTGCCACGGGCACGGCGGGCGATTTCAAAGGCGCCCTGGGCATCGATCACCAGGCCAAGGATGCCCGCCGAGCGGCTGACGATGGTGGCCAGGTCTTTGTCGCTGTAGAACTCCAGGCGCTGAACGATGCCGAAGCGGTCGCGCAAGGGATTGGTGAGCATGCCGGCACGGGTGGTCGCGCCAACCAGGGTGAATGGCGGCAAGTCGAGCTTGATCGAGCGCGCTGCCGGACCTTCGCCGATCATGATGTCGAGCTGGAAATCTTCCATGGCCGGGTACAGCACTTCCTCGACGATCGGCGACAGCCGATGAATCTCGTCGATGAACAGCACATCATGTGGCTCAAGATTGGTCAGCATCGCTGCCAAGTCACCCGGACGCTCAAGAATCGGGCCCGAGGTGCTTTTCACCGATACGCCCATTTCCTGGGCGATGATGTTGGCCAGGGTGGTCTTGCCCAGGCCCGGCGGGCCGAAGATCAAGGTATGGTCCAGCGACTCGCTGCGACCGCGCGCGGCCTGGATGAACAGTGCCATCTGCTCGCGCACCACCGGCTGGCCGATGTACTCATCCAGGCTCAGCGGGCGAATCGCGCGGTCCTGGACCTCTTCGCGGTCGCGTCCGGAGGCGGCGATCAGGCGGTCGGTTTCGATCACTTGCTAATCATCCCTTTAAGGCTGCTGCGGATCAGGTCTTCGCTGCTCATGCCGGCCTTGTCCTTGATTGCCGACACTGCCTTGCTCGCTTCCTGAGGCTTGTAACCCAGCGAAACCAGGGCGCTGACCGCATCGGCCTCGGCAGTGGAGGCGCTGCCGACCGGAGCTGGGCCATCGGACACCAGGGTGAACATGGCGGGGGAGGTTTCCCAGGCCTTGAAGCGGTCCTTGAGTTCGACCAGCAGACGCTCGGCGGTCTTCTTGCCGACCCCCGGCACACGCACCAACGCCGAAGCGTCCTGGGCCTGTACGCAGCGGATCAGATCGTTTACTTCAAGACCGGACATCAGCGCCAGCGCAAGCTTGGGGCCGACGCCGTTAAGGCGGATCAACTCACGGAACAGCTCGCGCTCACGGCGTTCGGCGAAGCCATAGAGCAGGTGAGCGTCCTCACGCACCACCAGATGGGTGTGCAAGGTCACCGGCTCGCCGACCTTGGGCAAGCGGTACAAGGTGGTCATTGGCACTTCAAGCTCATAGCCCAGGCCATTGACGTCGATAATCAGGTGCGGCGGTTGTTTTTCCGCCAGGGTGCCACGCAAACGTCCAATCACGTTCCGATCCTTCCTCTGGGGTGCCGGTCAGCGACCGGTCAACCCTATCAGCAAATGCGCCGGGTGAACGTCTCACCCGGACAAAATGTGTATCAGCGCATGAAGCGGCTACAGACGCAAGCGCCCGCCGCGTCGCCGCGCGGTAGTCAAGCCGTGGGGGATCAGGCTGGAGCGGGTGTGGGCATGGCACAAGGCGATGGCCAGGGCATCGGAGGCGTCGATCTGCGGTTTTTGCGTCAGCTTGAGCAGGTGCATGACCATCAGCATGACCTGCTCTTTATTCGCCCCGCCGGTCCCGGCCACTGCCTGCTTGACCTGGGTTGCGCTGTACTCGGCGATCTCCAGGCCCGCCTCGACCGCCGCGACGATTGCCGCGCCCCGGGCCTGGCCAAGCTTGAGCGCCGAGTCGGGATTGCGCGCCATGAACACCCGTTCGATGCCCATTGTTACCGGGCCATGCTGCTGGATGATCTCGCTGACACCGCGAAATACGATCTGCAGACGCTCAGGCAACTCGCCGGCACCGGTGCGGATACAGCCCGATGCCACGTACTCGCAACCACGCGCGGTCTGGCGTACCACGCCGAAACCGGTGATTCGCGAGCCGGGGTCGATACCTAAAATCAGAGTCATAACGCCTGCATGAATTGGGCGCGAAAGCGCCACTTGAAGAGTGAAGCGCGGCCTGTGCCCCGCGATGAGGGCGGCACAGGCGCCTGAAGCGTTACCTGCGCACTACCTTAACCCAGCTGCTCCATGATCTCGTCAGAGATCTGCGCATTGGAGTAGACGTTCTGCACGTCATCCAGGTCTTCAAGCATGTCGATCAGCTTGAGTACCTTCTGCGCACCATCGAGGTCCAACTCGGCACTCGTGGTCGGCTGCATGACGATCTCGGCGTCGGCGGCCTTGAAGCCGGCTTCTTCCAGGGCGTTACGCACCGCATAGAAGCTGTTGAAGGAGGTAAACACGTCGAACGAACCGTCGTCGTTGCTGACTACGTCATCGGCATCGGCTTCCATGGCCGCTTCCATCAACGCATCCTCATCCACGCTGGCGTCGAAGCTGATCTGCCCCTTGCGCTCGAACAGATAGGCGACAGAGCCGTCAGTGCCGAGATTGCCGCCGCACTTGGTGAAGGCATGGCGCACGGCTGCGGCGGTGCGGTTGCGGTTGTCGGTCATGGCTTCGACCATGATTGCCACGCCACCCGGGCCGTAACCTTCGTAGCTGAGCTCTTCGACGTTATCGCTTTCGTTGGTGCCCGCCCCGCGCGCAACCGCCCGATCGATGATGTCGCGACTCATGTTGGCGCCAAGCGCCTTGTCCAGAGCCAGGCGCAGACGCGGGTTGGACGCAGGATCTGGACCGCCCTGCTTGGCGGCGACGGTCAGCTCGCGGATCCACTTGGTGAAAACCTTGCCTCTCTTGGCATCCTGGCGCTCTTTGCGGTGCTTGATGTTCGCCCACTTGGAATGACCAGCCATAACGACTCCAAATCCTTGAAACAGAAACAGGTTCCGCCCCGAAGGGCGGAACGCGAAGAAATCTGCGCCGTAGCGCGGGGGTGCACCCTTGCAGATGCACCCCGGTCGCGCTTACTCGACCTTGGTCTGCTCGCGCAGACGGATGTGCAGCTCGCGCAGGGCCTTGGCATCGACCAGACCTGGGGCCTGGGTCATGACGCACGCGGCGCTCTGGGTTTTCGGGAACGCGATCACTTCACGGATCGACTGGGCGCCAGTCATCAGCATGACCAGGCGATCCAGACCGAAGGCCAGGCCGCCGTGTGGCGGTGCGCCGAACTTCAGGGCGTCGAGCAGGAAGCCGAACTTCTCTTCCTGCTCCGCCGCTTCGATACCCAGCAGGCGGAATACTGCCTGCTGCATCTCTTTGCGGTGGATACGGATCGAACCGCCACCCAGCTCAGTGCCGTTGAGCACCATGTCGTAGGCACGCGACAGCGCGGTGGCCGGGTTGGCCTCCAGCTCTTGCGGCGAGCATTTCGGCGCAGTGAACGGGTGGTGCAGTGCGGTGAAGCTGCCGTCTTCGTTCTCTTCGAACATCGGGAAGTCGACAACCCACATCGGCGCCCACTCGCAGGTGTGCAGGTTGAAGTCGTTGCCGACCTTGATGCGCAGGGCGCCCAGGGCCTCGCTGACGATCTTGAACTTGTCGGCACCGAAGAACACGATGTCGCCGTCAACCGCGCCAACGCGATCGAGGATCACGTTGAGGTTGGCCTCAGGGATGTTCTTGACGATCGGCGACTGCAGGCCTTCAACGCCTTTGGCGCGCTCGTTGACCTTGATGTACGCCAGGCCCTTGGCACCATAGATGCCGACGAACTTGGTGTATTCGTCGATCTTGCTGCGCGGCATGCTGGCGCCGCCTGGCAGGCGCAGGGCGGTAACCCGGCACTTGGGATCGTTGGCGGGGCCGGCGAAGACCTTGAAGTCGACATCCTTGAGCTGGTCGGCAACGTCAACCAGTTCCAACGGGTTACGCAGGTCCGGCTTGTCGGAACCATAACGACGCATGGCCTCTTCGAAGGTCATGTGCGGGAACTCACCGAATTCCAGGTCCAGCACTTCCTTGAACAGCTTGCGGATCATGCTCTCGGTCAGGCCCATGATCTCGGACTCGTCGAGGAAGCTGGTCTCGATGTCGATCTGGGTGAATTCCGGCTGGCGGTCGGCACGCAGGTCTTCGTCGCGGAAGCACTTGGCGATCTGGTAGTAGCGATCGAAGCCGGCCACCATCAGCAGCTGCTTGAACAGCTGTGGCGATTGCGGCAGGGCGAAGAAGCTACCGGCGTGGGTACGGCTTGGCACCAGGTAGTCGCGCGCGCCTTCTGGGGTGGCACGGGTCAGGATCGGCGTCTCGACGTCGAGGAAGCCGTTCTCGTCGAGGAAGCGACGGATGCTGCTGGTGATGCGCGAACGCAGACGCAGCTTGTCGGCCATTTCTGGGCGACGCAGGTCGATGAAGCGGTAGCGCAGGCGGGTTTCTTCGCCCACGTCGGAGTATTCGTTCAGCGGGAACGGCGGAGTCTCGGCTTCGTTGAGCACGGTCAGCTCATAGCCCAGCACTTCGATACCGCCGGACGCCATGTTGGCGTTGACCGCACCTTCAGGACGCTTGCGCACCTTGCCGGTGATCTGCACCACATACTCGCTGCGCACGCGGTCAGCGGCGGCGAAGGTCTCGGCGCGATCCGGATCGAACACGACCTGGGCCATGCCTTCGCGATCACGGATATCGAGGAAAATCACCCCGCCGTGGTCGCGGCGACGATGGACCCAGCCGCAAAGGGTGACTTCCTGGCCGTCCAGGCTCTCGTTCAGTTGGCCGCAATAATGGCTGCGCATCATGATGGTGGTTCGCTTCTCGTGATTCGTGTATTCAAGGAGGCCTTGGCCGCCCAAAGGGGCTTAGGGTTTGTACGAAAAAAAACCAGATCGGTGATTTTTCGTGCAAACCCTAATAGTGCAAGACCCGGACGTTGCAATTCAACTCAGTCGGCCTTGTCGCCGCCGGCCAGATTCTTTTTCGCCCCGGTCTTGAAGTCGGTTTCATACCAACCCGTGCCGCTTAGGCGAAAACCGGGTACCGACAGCAGCTTTTTCAATGCCGGCGCCTGACAGGCCGGGCAATCGGTCAGCGGCGCGGCGCTGATCTTCTGCAGCGCTTCGAACTGGTGTTCACAGGCTGCACATTGATAGTCATAAAGTGGCATGGGTGTCTCTCGTCAACCACAACGCTGGCTGCCAGGGCAGCAAAAACCGCGATTATATATGGTTAGAGAGTGCTGTGCAGCCCGCCCGGCGATCAATGCGTGGTTGGTGGATCAAGCAGCCAGGCTACACAAATCACCCGGATCAGACCACTGAAGTTCCTCACCCCACCCTGACGCAAGTGCACCTCGCGATCCACGTAGGACAATATCGCACTGACCGAGCAACCATTGGCTTCGGCGATTCGTTGCAGAATTCGCCAGTAGACCTGCTCCAGGCGCAAGCAGGTAGCAAAGCCGTTGAGCCGCACCGAGCGCGATACCGGCCGCACCTGGGCCATGTCGAAGTCCGCGCCAAAAGGGTCTATGCACTGCTTGCCCAGACACCCACCCTGGCTAGCATTGCGCTTGCCACGTGGCCCACTGATTTCCATTTCCATTGTTTCCACTCCATCGCCAAAAGAACTGCCCATGCGCCAGAACACGTGGACATGGCGTCCAATGAAGCGCTGCAACGGAGTTGAAAAGCAGCGGCAAAGCCTTCCTTGAGGAAACAAAAAGCCCGGCAACGCGAGGCGCAGCCGGGCTGGGTTCAGCGATTCAATAGGGAGTCACTTACCCTCGAGCAGCACTCGCAGCATCCAAGCGGTTTTTTCGTGCACCTGCATGCGCTGGGTCAGAAGGTCTGCGGTCGGCTCGTCACTGACCTTGTCAACGACCGGGAAAATACTGCGCGCGGTACGCGTGACCGCCTCTTGCCCTTCGACCAGCTGGCGGATCATTTCATCGGCAGGGGGTACGCCTTCCTCCTCCTTGATCGAGGAGTGACGTGCGTAGAATGCGTAGGAGCCAGGCGCTGGGAAGCCCAGTGCACGAATTCGCTCGGCGATTGAGTCCACGGCCAGGGCCAGTTCGTTGTACTGCTCTTCGAACATCAGGTGCAGGGTACGAAACGATGGGCCGGTCACGTTCCAATGAAAGTTATGGGTTTTCAGATACAGCACATAGGTATCCGACAACAGGCGGGATAGCCCATCTACGATGGACTTGCGATCTTCTTCACTGATACCGATATCGATTGCCATGAAGTTCCCCTTTCCATAAGGCTTGATGAGTCAAGCGGGCGATCCACACTGTAACAAGACTTGCCCCAGCGTGCATGTGACCTACGGCAACTCATCAGCTCGCCCGCCCCTCGGTTTGAGAAGCCTGCGCCTTTGCTGTTAAATAGGCAGCGTGCCACCCGTGCGGACTGTAAATGCCGGGTGCATAGGCTGGCCAGCCGCGTGACCGCGCTTTCTATCTCCTGCGCACCGCGCTGACAGCTCTTCCTGTGATCGGCCTTATCAATGTGAGCCTAACCAAATGTTCAAGATCGTCCATCTGGTGACGGGCGTTGCAGCTTTGCTGCTGTCGCTCATACCCAGCCTGAAAACCGAAGCAATACCTTTCCTGCAGCAACCGCAGGCCATCTACCTGGCCTTGCTCGGCCTGCTTAACCTGCTTCTGGCACCGGTGGTGCCGTTGTACTACAGAGGCGCGCGCCAACAGCTGCAACACCTGGCCAGCGCCCTGCTGGTGGTCGCGGTGATCCTGCAAACCGTGACCCTGCTGGCACGCCCGGAGCTGGGTGATCTACCCGCCCTGCTCTGCGCCGCCCTGGCCATCGCCCTGCACCTGGGCGCAGGCTTTGCCCGCAGCCCCAAGAAAGCTCGCGCCAACGCCAGCAGCACGCAAGATGCAGGCAAGCGCGATACCGGCACCGTCAAGTGGTTCAACACGTCCAAGGGGTTTGGTTTTATTTCCCGCGACTCCGGTGACGATATCTTCGTGCACTTTCGCGCCATTCGTGGCGAGGGCCACCGGGTCCTGGTCGAAGGCCAGCGCGTGGAGTTCTCGGTCATGCACCGCGACAAAGGCCTGCAGGCCGAAGATGTGATCGCGGTTTCTCGCCGCTGATCGGGTCTACCTTGCGGGAGCCATGCTCCCGCAAGTCCGCAGCCTCAATAATGAGGTGGCGGCGCCTCCTCCCCCTCGCTGCCGTACTGCCCGACCATTTCCTCGTAGCGCTTGATCAGCTCGGCCATCTGCAACTGCAGGCGATCGATCACCCGCCCCTGCTCGACCACCACATCATTGAGCGCCTGGATGGTGTCGTCCTGAAACGCCATGCGGGTTTCCAGGTCGATGATCTGCGATTCCAGCGACATACCTTCAAGCCTCCTTGTAGCTGGCGTTCAACACCGAACGCAGGCGCTGACGGATTTCATCCAACTGCTCCTGACGGTATTCGAGCGCAGGCACCTTGCCCCACACCGGCGCCGGCCAGGCGGCATCGTCATGGCGGCGCACGATCACATGCATGTGCAGCTGGCTGACCACGTTACCCAGGGTGGCAACGTTCATCTTGTCAGCCTTGAACGCCGACTTGAGCGCACCGGCCAGGTAGTTGGTTTCCTGCCAGAGCAACTGCTGGTCGGCTTCACTCAGGTCGAACAGCTCGCTGATCCCGGCTTGGCGTGGGACCAGAATGAACCACGGGTAGTTGGCATCCTTGCTGAGCAACAGCTGGCACAGCGGAAAATTTCCCAGGACCAGGGAATCCTGCTGCAGACGCGAATCCAGGACGAACACGGCAACGCTCCTTCTTTAATAGCGCAGCCCGTAGATCACGGGCATTGATGGGCGAAGGATACCCTGCTTCGCGTGCGCCGGCATGAAATGCCGCCCACAGGGGCGCTTGAGCACGGTTTTGGTTCACGCCACACGATTGCGAGCCCCAAGCCGGTAACACAGCGCTACTTTTCGCACCAAAATGAAGCCAAAAAATTCAGCAAACAGGACTCATTCACACTAAAACTACTCAGCGTGAACAGTTTGCGGTAACACATTGAGTTAGTTAGCAACCTTACAGTTTCACTTCGCCAGTATTACTGGCACACCATCAGACAGTCACGCCCCCGTGTTTCCGGCAGTTCTCCCCCGCCACCACGGGTGAATGTGAAAATTTCATCAAGGCCGTGTGAAATTGAGCACGCTTGTTGCATTCCATTTCCGCCATGTCGGCACGACACCTGCATTGGGCGGGTGGACGCGACAAATAACAACAGCGGCATTGGAAAACCAGGGAGTTTCAAAGCTTGAGTGTGTTCTTTACACATTCGTGACGGCGATTGAAGCAACGCTGGGGTGGACGTCCCTGATTCGGGACGTGATTTGCGACAAGGAATTAACCAAAAGCGACCCGTTATAAAGTTTCTGAAAAGTTGCTTTTTACATATCGCCAAGATCAGTCAGCGTGATATACATTTTCGCCGACATAACAAGAAAGAGCTGCCCCATATAACTAAAACTCTTGGGCGCAGCGGTACTCTTCCTAAAAACCAAAGGAGCAAATCACGATGCGCGTGATGAAGTGGAGCATGATCGCCCTGGCCGTTGCGGCAGGGACCTCGCAGATGGCCATCGCCTCTTCGCAAGATGAATCCAAAGGCTTTGTCGAAGACAGCCAACTGGGTGTAAAACTGCGTAACCTGTACTTCAGCCGTGACTTCCGTAACAACGACGACGACAAGAGCCGTAGCGCCGAATGGGGCCAAGGCTTCATCGGTACGTTCGAGTCCGGCTTCACCCAAGGCACTGTCGGCGTAGGCTTTGATGCTATCGGCCTGCTGGGCCTGAAATTGGATGGCGGCAAGGGCACCTCGGGCACCGGCCTGTTCCCGACTGGCTCCGATGGTCGTTCGCAAGATGACTACTCCGAAGCGCACGGTGCAGTAAAACTGCGTATTTCCGACACCACTCTCAAGTACGGTGGCCAGTTCACCGCACTGCCGGTATTCGCTACCGACGATAGCCGCTTGCTGCCAGAAGTTGCCGAAGGCTTCTTGCTGACCAGCAAGGAAATCAAAGGCCTCGAGCTGAACGCGGGTCACTTCACTCGCCTGAACGCCCAAGCCCAATCCTACAAGGACAGCATCGGCGGCAAGAACCGCACTACTGGCATCAAGAACCCAGGCCTGACCGAAGCCAACGTCTTCGGTGGCACCTATGCCGTGACTGACAGCCTGAGCACCAGCCTGTACTACTCGCGCGTGGAAGATCACTTCCGCAAGTGGTACGGCAACATCAACTGGGCGCTGCCGATCAGCGACAATCAGGGCCTGGTGTTCGACTTCAACATCTATGACACCAAATCGATCGGCGACAACCGTACCGGCGCCGCAGTTGCCAAGGCCGATGGCAGCCGTGATCTGGACAACATCGCAGCAAGCCTGTCGGCGGCCTACAACATCGGCGCCCACACCTTCACCCTGGCCTACCAGAAAGTCAGCGGCGACGGTGACTATGCCTACGGCATCGACGGCGGCGGCACCGTGTTCCTGGCCAACTCCATCGCGCGCTCCGACTTCAACGCCGAAGACGAGAAATCCTGGCAGGCTCGCTACGACCTGAACTTCGCCGAGTTCGGCATCCCTGGCCTGACCTTCATGACCCGCTACGCCCGTGGTACCGGTGCAACCACCGAGACCACCAACAACGGCAAGGAATGGGAACGCGACATCGACGTGAAATACGTCCTGCAGGAAGGCCCTGCCAAGGACCTGAGCTTCCGTGTCCGTCAAGCCACCTACCGCTCCAGCGATGGCGTCTACTACGGTTCGAGCTCGATCGACGAACTGCGTCTGATCGTCGAGTACCCGCTGAGCATCCTGTAAGCCTGGCTTGCAGTGCCCCGCACTTGAAAAAGCCCGGCGATCACGCCGGGCTTTTTCTTGGCTGACAAGCGCCCCGCTCTGGGGCATCCTGTACGCTTTCGTTTCGCCCCCGTAGAATGCGGGGTCATTTCAACGTCTTAGGCAATCGACACGGCTCCCCATGCGCACCAGTCAATATTTGCTCGCCACCCAGAAAGAAACCCCTGCAGATGCAGTGGTCATCAGCCACCAGCTCATGCTGCGTGCCGGCATGATCCGCAAGCTGGCCTCCGGCCTGTACACCTGGCTGCCGATGGGCCTGCGGGTAATGCGCAAGGTCGAAGCCGTGGTGCGCGAAGAAATGAACGCTGCTGGCGCCCTGGAAGTGCTGATGCCGAGCATCCAGCCTGCCGAACTGTGGCAGGAATCCGGCCGCTGGGAGCAATACGGCCCTGAGCTGCTGCGCCTCAAGGACCGTCACGGCCGTGAGTTCTGCGTCGGCCCGACCCACGAAGAGGTCATCACTGACCTGGCCCGCAACGAGCTCTCCAGCTATAAACAGCTGCCGCTGAACATGTACCAGATCCAGACCAAGTTCCGTGACGAAATCCGTCCACGCTTTGGCCTGATGCGCGGCCGCGAATTCATCATGAAGGACGCCTACTCGTTCCATGCCGACCAGGCTTCCCTGCAGGAAACCTACGACCGCATGCACCAGGCGTACTGCAACATCTTCACCCGCCTGGGCCTGGATTTCCGTCCGGTGCAGGCCGACACCGGCTCCATCGGTGGCAGCTACTCGCACGAATTCCACGTGCTGGCCTCCTCCGGCGAAGACGACGTGATCTTCAGCGACACCTCCGACTACGCCGCCAACATAGAGAAGGCCGAGGCCATCCCGCGTGAAACCGTGCGTCCTGCCCCTACCGAGGAGCTGCGCCTGGTCGACACCCCGGACGCCAAGACCATCGCCCAGTTGGTCGAGAACTACAACCTGGCGATCGAGAAGACCGTCAAGACCCTGATCGTGCGCGGCGCCGAAGAAGGCAAGCTGATCGCCCTGGTGGTACGTGGCGACCACGAGCTCAACGAAATCAAGGCCGCCAAGCTTGAGCAGGTCGCAGATCCGCTGGTCATGGCTACCGATGCCGAACTGCGTGACGCCATTGGCGCCGGCGCAGGCTCGCTGGGCCCGCTGAACCTGCCGCTGGAATGCATCATCGACCGTTCGGTCGCCCTGATGAGCGACTTTGGCATCGGCGCCAACATCGACGACAAGCACTACTTCGGCGTCAACTGGGAACGTGACCTGCCCGTTCCACAAGTGGCCGACCTGCGCAACGTGGTTGCCGGCGACCCAAGCCCAGATGGCCAGGGCACCCTGGTGATCAAGCGCGGCATCGAAGTGGGCCACATCTTCCAGCTCGGCACCAAGTACAGCGAGGCGCTCAAGTGCCAGGTACTGGGTGAAAACGGCAAGCCAGTCGTGCTCTCGATGGGCTGCTACGGCATTGGCGTGTCGCGCGTGGTCGCTGCTGCCATCGAGCAGAACTTCGATGATAAAGGCATCATCTGGAGCGACACCTTGGCGCCCTTCCAGATTGCCCTGGTACCGCTGCGCTACGAGACCGAGCAGGTTCGCGAGGCAACCGACAAGCTGTACGCCGAACTGACCGCTGCAGGTTTCGAAGTACTGCTGGACGACCGTGACAAGAAGACCAGCCCGGGCATCAAGTTCGCCGACATGGAATTGATCGGCATTCCACACCGGATCGTGGTCAGCGACCGCGGCCTGGCCGAGGGCAACCTGGAGTACAAGCACCGCACTGAGCAGGAAGCCCAGCCTCTGCCGCTCAATGACGTGCTGACCTTCCTGCAAGCCCGCATCCGTCGCTGATAGCCCAATGCGCGAGTGATCATGTACAAGCGAAGTACCATTACCCTGGGGGGCGCCGCACTGTGCGGCGCCCTGTTCGTCAGCGGCTGCGCCAACCAGATGTCCCAGCGCAGCGAGCATGAGGAACGCGTCGAGCGCAAGCTGCTCGAACACAGTCTGCAGATCGACGTCGGCGAGCCCAAGGTGATGGAGCTGCCCCAGCGACGAGTACGCGTCCACGAGCAGCAGCGCTTCGAAGTCACCGAGTTCGAAGTGACCCGCCGTTACGACCGCTATACCCCCTACCAGCCTTGGCGGGAGATCTACGAGATCCCGCTGGGTGCGGTGGCGGTAGTTGCAGGTGTAGGCGCCAACGTGGTCAATGTGTTCGCCCTGGGCAATCTGCCGGACAGCGTCACCCATGACTGGCTGAGCTACGGCGTGGCCGGGCTCAACCCGTTCATGAACGTGCAGTCCAATGGCCGCGCGCAGCAGAACCTGGCGGGTATCAGCGAGGTGGAGAAAGCCAAGCGCGAAGAGTCCACCAGCCTGCCCTGGAGCGAACGCCTGGTCGAGGTCAAGGCTGGCAAAGCCAGCCATGAGCTGACGACCGACCGCAACGGCGTACTGCGCCTGAACCTGTTGGATACGCCATTCTCCGAGCAGAATCTCAGCCGCGTCGGCACCTTGCACTTGCAAGTGGTCGATGAGGACAACGGGATTCGCGGCGACGCCAGCCTGCTGGTCAGCGGCAATCTGCGCAGCAAGCTGCTGGAGGCCCACCACCTGATCTTCGATGACCTTGAGGACGATGAAGTCGGCCAATGGGTGCACCGGGTCAAGCGTCTGTCTGAGCTGGGCCTGGAAGAGGAAGCCAGTGAACTGGAGCAGAGCCTGATCGAGCTGACGCGCAACGATCCGGAGCTGCAGCAGGAGTTTTTACAGGCGCTGACCAAGCAGACCGGCCGGCTTGTGGCGGATCCTGGGGTCCAGTAAAGATCCAAAATCCTGGGGCCGCTTTGCGGCCCCAGTACTGCTGATTTCAGCAGCCAGGGAAGAGCTCCAACTGCTCATGCGCCCCACGCAAATCCCTTAACCGCACCCCCACCCCCAACAACCTCACCGGCTTGCCACCGCGAGCGAATGCCTGGCTGAGCAACTGCCGATAACTTTCCAGATCGCGCCCCGCCCCGGCCTGCTCTAGTGTCGTCTGGCTGAAATCGTGAAACTTGACCTTCACGAAGGGTTTGTCCGCCTTGTAGCTACTGTCCATGCGCGCAACCCGCTCATTGAGACTGTCCAGCAGCGCCGGTAGCTTCTCCAGGCAAGTGTTCAAGTCCGGAAGATCGGTATCGTAGGTGTTCTCGACGCTGACCGACTGCCGGCGGCTGTCGTTGTGCACCACGCGCTCATCTATGCCCCGCGCCAGCCCCCACAACCGCTCGCCAAAACTGCCGAACTCGCGCACCAGGGCCAGCTTTGACCAGTCGCGCATGTCCATGCAGGTATCGATGCCCAACCGCGTCAGCTTATCGGCGGTGACCTTGCCCACCCCATGCAACCGCGCAACCGGCAAGGCCGCCACAAAAGCCTCGACTTCACCCGGGGTGATGACAAACAGGCCATTGGGTTTGCGCCAGTCACTGGCAATCTTGGCCAGAAACTTGTTCGGCGCAACGCCCGCCGAGACGGTGATGTGCAAGGTCTTGGCCACCCGTCGACGAATATCTTCGGCGATCCGCGTGGCACTGCCGGCAAACCATTGGCTATCACTGACATCCAGATAGGCCTCATCCAGCGACAGCGGTTCGATCAGCTCGGTGTAATCGCGGAAAATCGCATGAATTTCGCGTGAGGCCTCGCGGTAGGCCTCAAAGCGCGGCTTGACGATCAGCAGGTCTGGGCACAGCTTGAGCGCATGACGTGACGACATGGCAGAGCGCACGCCATAGGCCCGCGCCTCGTAGTTGCAAGTGGCGATCACCCCGCGACGATCTGCCGAGCCACCCACCGCCATCGGCCGACCGGCCAGAGTGGGGTCGTCACGCATCTCGATGGCTGCGTAAAAGCAGTCGCAGTCGATGTGGATGATCTTGCGCAGGGACATGGATGACCGTTAGCACTGTAAATTCATACAGATATTACCGTAAGCGCCCTACAGTGAAACAGCCACACCGTGTCACTCTCGATAATCGGCCTGCAAGCCCCGCCGTTACTGCCCCGCAGGCCAATCGAGGCGCTAACAGATTGAACGGAAAAGAAATTTCCCCAGAAATAGCTTGACTATGCGGCGCAAAACCGTAGAATTCATCTCAACAGGCGCGGGATGGAGCAGCCTGGTAGCTCGTCGGGCTCATAACCCGAAGGTCGTCGGTTCAAATCCGGCTCCCGCAACCAGATTCAGAAAAAGGCCACTGTCTAGACAGTGGCCTTTTTCATTGTCCGTAAAAAACTTAACCTGAAATAAATCTAGAGAAATCAAAGGTTAACGTTTGACTCTGCGGCAGATGTCCGTATAGTGCACCCCACTGACGCGGGATGGAGCAGCTTGGTAGCTCGTCGGGCTCATAACCCGAAGGTCGTTGGTTCAAATCCAGCTCCCGCAACCAGATTCAAGAAAAGGCCACTGTTGATACAGTGGCCTTTTTTATTGACTACGAAATGGCCTGACAGAAATTTACCGCAAATCAAAGATTAACCTTGACGCCGCGGTGGATATCCGTAGAATGCGCCCCACTGACGCGGGATGGAGCAGCCTGGTAGCTCGTCGGGCTCATAACCCGAAGGTCGTCGGTTCAAATCCGGCTCCCGCAACCATATTCGTCAGAACAAACCCCGCCTGCTTTCAGCAGTGCGGGGTTTGTTGTTTTCAGGGTTTGTATCCCTGCCGGTCAAGCCCCTCCTCCGCCCCTCCCCTCTGGCAGGCCCCCCGCCTGGATGAACTATCTTTAACCGTGCCAAACGGCTGAAAGCGACTCCGTCAGGAGTAACATCTGGATACGTTTTCCAAAGGGACTTCCACTTGGCCGCACCTTCCCCCTACCTCGCGCTGTCCGCCCGGGGTACTGCATGACCGCCCACAACTGCGAACCTCAAACGCCTCTGGCTGCGGCGCTGCCGGTTGCTGCCCAACGCCTGCCCTGGGTTGAACGGCTGAGCCGCTACCGCCAGCCGATTGGCCTGGCATTGACCCTGCTGTTGTTCGGCATGGCCTTGGTCGCTTGTCGCCATCTGCTCAGCGAGCTGGACATCTACGCGCTGCATGACGCCATGCTCAGCGTGCCTAGCCAATCGCTGTTCGGCGCCCTGCTGGCGACTGTGCTGGGCTTCGTCATTCTGCTCGGCTACGAATGGTCGGCCAGCCGCTACTCCGGCGTGCAATTGCCTGCCCGTACCCTGGTGCTGGGTGGCTTCAGCGCTTTCGCCATCGGCAATGCGATTGGTCTGTCGATGCTTTCCGGGGGGTCGGTGCGCTATCGTCTGTATGCCCGCCAAGGCCTGGGAGCTGCTGAAGTTGCGCGGATGACGGTGTTCGCCAGCCTATCACTGGGCTGTGCCCTGCCACCGCTGGCCGCATTGGCGACGTTGAGTAATCTACCCGCAGCCTCCACTGCCCTGCGCATGCCGGCAGGTTGGCTGGCCGGCATTGCAATCGCCGTGCTGGCCCTGACCGCCTTGCTGGTGGTTGGCCTGTATCGCCGCCGCCTGGCCGAGCAACCCTTGCGCGACAGCCTGCTGGTGCAGCTCGGCCGACGCACCTTGCGCCTGCCTAGTGGTCGCCTTGCGGCACTGCAATTGTTGATCACTGCGCTAGATGTCGCCGCCGCGGCCACGGTGTTGTACCTGCTGTTGCCCGAGGCACCGCCCTTCGCCGCTTTTGTGCTGGTCTACCTGCTGGCCTTGGCCGCTGGGGTACTCAGCCATGTGCCGGGTGGTGTCGGTGTGTTCGAGGCCATCCTGCTGGCGGCCTTCGCCGATCAACTGGGAGCTGCGCCACTGGCTGCTGCCCTGCTGCTGTATCGCTTGATCTATGTAGTGCTACCGCTGCTGCTGGCCTGCGTGCTGCTACTGGCCAACGAGGCGCGACGCTTGCTGGTGGCCCAGCAGGCGATCAAGGCCGCCTCAGGGCTGGCCGCGCCGGTATTGGCCATCCTGGTGTTCCTGTCTGGCGTGGTGCTGCTGTTCTCAGGGGCCACTCCAGAGATCGACACACGCCTGGAACACATGGGGTTCCTGGTGCCGCATCGGCTGATCGATGCCTCGCACTTTGGCGCCAGCCTGATTGGCGTACTGTGCCTGCTGCTGGCGCAAGGGCTGCGCCGGCGCCTGTCTGCTGCCTGGCTGCTGACTACGATCCTGCTGCTGGTCGGCGCGCTGCTGTCGCTGCTCAAGGGCTTTGACTGGGAAGAAGCCTGCGTGCTGACCTTTACCGCAGCGCTGCTGGCGCTGTTCCGGCGCTCATTCTATCGGCCCAGCCGCTTGCTGGAGCTGCCGTTCTCGCCGGTCTATCTGGTTGCCAGCGCCTGCGTCGTGGGCGCTTCGGTATGGCTGCTGCTGTTTGCCTATCAAGATGTTCCCTACAGCCATCAGTTATGGTGGCAATTCACCCTGGACGCCGACGCCCCACGCGGCCTGCGGGCAGCCATGGGCAGTGCGGTGCTGCTGGTGTTCGTGGTCCTGACCTGGCTGCTGCGCACTGCCAGGCCGGTGATCCACCTACCCAATGAACACGAGCTACAGCGCGCCAAGCAGATCCTGCTGAGCTCCGATCAGCCCGACGGTGGCCTGGCCCTGACCGGCGACAAGGCGCTGTTGTTCCACCCCAACGACAACGCTTTCATCATGTATGCCCGTCGTGGGCGCAGCTTGGTGGCCCTGTACGACCCGATCGGCCCGGCCCAGGAGCGCGCCGAGATGATCTGGCAGTTCCGCGACCTGTGCGACCTGCACCACGCCCGCCCGGTGTTCTACCAGGTGCGCGCAGAGAACCTGCCGTTCTACATGGACATCGGCCTTACCGCGCTCAAGCTCGGCGAAGAAGCGCGGGTCGACCTGCGCCGCTTCGACCTGGAGGCCAAGGGCAAGGAGATGAAAGACCTGCGCTACACCTGGAACCGCGGCGGCCGTGATGGCTTGACCCTTGAGCTACACGAACCCGGCCAAGCGCCACTTGAAGCACTCAAGCAGATCTCCGACGCCTGGCTGCAAGGCAAGAACGTACGCGAGAAAGGCTTCTCTCTGGGCCGCTTCAGCCCCGACTACCTGCAGCACTTTCGGATCGCCCTGATTCGCTTCCAAGGTCGCCCGGTAGCGTTTGCCAACTTGCTGGAAACGCAGAGCAACGAGCTGGCCAGCCTCGATCTGATGCGGGCGCACCCGGAGGCGCCGAAGCTGACCATGGAATTCATGATGATCGGCCTGATCCTGCATTACAAAAGCCATGACTACGGGCGCTTCAGCCTCGGCATGGTGCCGCTTTCCGGTCTGCAGCCACGGCGTGGCGCCCCCTTGACCCAACGCCTGGGTTCGATGGTGTTCCAGCGCGGCGAGCAGCTTTACAACTTCCAGGGCCTGCGGCGCTTCAAGGACAAGTTCCAGCCGGACTGGGAACCTCGTTACATGGCTGTGCCAGCCGGGCTCGACCCGCTGGTGGCGCTGGCCGACACTGCCGCCCTGATCGCGGGCGGCCTGACTGGATTGGTGAAACGTTGATGATCCGACGCTATTGGCAGTACGTATTGATTGCCTTGCTGGTGGCCCTGGCGGCTGCGGCAGTAGGGTTCTGGCTGTGGACCCGCCCAGCGCCGGAGGCGCACATTGAGCACCTGGCGCTGACCGATGGCAGCAGCCTGGTTCGTGCCACCCCAGGTGTGCACGCCAAGGCCCGCGTGGCCATCGGCGTACCTGAGGATCAGGCACTGAGCGATAAACAGTTGCTCGACCTGAGCCAGGCCGGTGAGGCGCAACTGGTGCAAGTGATCCTGCCACCCAATGACTGCGCCAAGCAGCAACAGGCCCTGGACCAGGCCATCAGCCATTTGTCCGCTGCGCCCACCCTGGTGGCAGGCATCGGCCCTGGCGGTGCCCAGGCCTGGCGTTGGCTGGCCAGCCAACGCGACGACAAGGCGCGCGCCATCTCGGTTGACTTCAACCTCGAACAACCCGGCTGCCCGGCACTGCCCAAGGCTGCTGCCCACGGCCATTGGAACGTGGCCTGGAACGACAACCCGGACGACGCCAGCGCCGCCTTCGTGCGTGACCAGGCCAATGCCGAGACCAGCATCAGCGACTACGACATCCACCTGCCACAAGTGCTCAAGAGCCAGCTGACCCAAGCCCTGGTCGGCCATGACGGCAATGCCTTGAGCATCCCAGTGGTAGAAGTGCCGGCGGGCCAAACCACCGATACCGTGACCCTGTTCCTTTCCGGTGACGGCGGCTGGCGTGACCTCGATCGCGATGTCGCCGGCGAGATGGCCAAGCTCGGCTACCCAGTGGTGGGTATCGATACCCTGCGCTACTACTGGCAGCACAAGACGCCCGAGCAAAGCGCTGCCGACCTGTCCGAGTTGATGCAGCACTATCGGCAGAAATGGGGTACCAAGCGCTTCGTGCTCACCGGCTACTCGTTCGGCGCCGATGTGCTGCCAGCGATCTACAACCGCTTGCCAGTAGAAGACCAGCAACGGGTCGACGCGGTGATCCTGCTGGCCTTCGCCCGCAGTGGCAGTTTTGAGATCGAAGTCGAGGGCTGGTTGGGCAAGGAAGGCCAGGAAGCGCCGACCGGGCCGGAAATGGCCCGCATGCCGGCGGCCAAGGTGGTGTGCATCTATGGTGTGGAAGAAAGCGACGAGAGTGGCTGTACCGATCACACTGCGGTCGGCGAGCGCCTGAAACTACCGGGCGGGCATCATTTCGATGAGAACTACCCGGCGCTGGCCAAGCGCTTGATCGGCGAGATCGAGACGCGCCAGGGCAAATCGAGCGTCGCAGAGCAGAACTGATCGAAAGCGGATAAAAACAGTGCTGCTGTGTCAGTTCAGGCCTCTTCGCGGGCAAGCCCGCTCCAATAGGGAATCTTGTGGGCGCGGGCTTGCCCGCGAAGAAGGCAGGACTGACACAACCCACGCAGCGTTCAAATCTCGACCTGGGTCCCCAGCTCGATCACCCGGTTCAACGGCAAATTGAAGAAGCGCAGATTACCGTTGGCATTCTTCAACAAGAAAGCGAACAACGTGCCACGCCAGCGCGCCATCCCTTCCAACCGCGAGGCGATCACCGTCTCTCGGCTTAGGAAGTAGGTTGTGCGCATGGGGCTGAAGTCCAGCTCTTCCAGATGGCACAGCTTCAGTGCCTGGGGCACATCCGGCTCATCCATGAAACCAAAGTGCAGCAACACTCGGAAGAAGCCATCGCCGTAGGCCTCCACTTCGAAGCGCTCCTGTTCCGGGACCCGCGGGCGGTCCTCACTGACCACCGTCAGCAGCACCACCTGGCTATGCAGTACCTGGTTGTGCAGCATGTTGTGCAACAGCGCGTGCGGCACTGCATCCGGCCGCGCGGTCAGAAACACCGCCGTGCCTTCGACCCGATGCGGCGGCTGCACACGAATGCTGCTGATAAATACCGGCAACGGCAGCGCCGCCTCATCGATGCGCTCCACCAAAATTTGCTTGCCGCGCTTCCAAGTGGTCATAAGCAAGAACAGCACGCTGCCGGCGAGCACCGGGAAAGCGCCACCCTGCACGACCTTGGGCAGGTTGGCGGTGAAAAACAGCGCGTCGACCAACAAGAACCCCAACAGGATCGGCACCGCCAGCAGCGGTGGCCACTTCCACAACAACAGCATCACCGTCGAAACCAGCAGCGTGGTCATCAGCATGGTGCCGGTGACTGCCACGCCATAGGCTGCCGCCAGCGCGCCGGACGACTCGAAACCGATCACCAGCAGCACGACCGCCACCATCAGTGCCCAGTTGACTGCGCCGATATAGATCTGCCCCTGCTCATCGCTGGAGGTGTGCTGGATCTGCATGCGCGGGATGTAGCCCAGCTGAATCGCCTGGCGGGTGAGCGAGAAGGCCCCGGAAATGACCGCTTGAGATGCGATTACCGTGGACAGGGTGGCCAGCCCGATCAAAGGCAGCAGTGCCCAGGACGGCGCCAATAGATAGAACGGGTTACGTGCTGCCTCAGGATCGTGCAGCAACAGCGCGCCCTGACCGAAGTAGTTCAGCACCAGTGCCGGCAGCACCAGGATGAACCAAGCCCGAGCAATCGGCTTGCGGCCAAAATGGCCCATATCGGCATACAGCGCCTCGGCACCGGTCAGCGCCAACACCACCGCGCCAAGGATCGCCACGCCCATGCCGGGATGCACGATAAAGAAGCGCACCGCCCAGGCCGGATCGAAGGCTCTGAGCACTTCCGGGCTGTGGGAAATCCCATGCAGGCCCAACGCCGCCAGGACCAGGAACCAGGTCACCATCACCGGGCCGAACAGAATGCCGATCTTCGCCGTGCCGTGCTTTTGCACCAGAAACAGCGCCACCAGCACCACCACGGCAATCGGCACCACCCAATGGTCAATGCCATCGAAGGCCAGCCCCATCCCCTCTACCGCCGACAACACCGACACCGCCGGGGTGATCATGCTGTCGCCATAGAACAATGAGGCGCCGATCAGGCCACAGCCGACCATCAGCATGCGCAACTTCGGATACGGCGCCGAAGCCCGCCGGGCCAAGGCGGTCAGGGCCATGATGCCACCTTCGCCCTGGTTGTCGGCACGTAGGATGAAGGTCACGTACTTGACCGACACCACCCAGATCAACGACCAGAGGATCAACGACAAGATGCCCAGCACCCCATCATGGTTGACCGGCACCCCGTAACCGCCGGAGAAGACTTCCTTGAGGGTGTACAGCGGGCTGGTACCGATATCGCCGTAGACCACCCCAACAGCTGCCACCAGCAGGCTCAGCGGCCGTGCCGCGCCCTGCCCGCCTTCGGCGTGACTGCTTGCCTGAACCATCGACCACTCCCGCAGATGGCCTCGTCGGACCGATAGAATTGGCACGCCTGCCAGGGCATCGCAGATACGTCGTAGATACCGGCAGGCAATGGCGCAAAGCTTAGCGCAGCGTTCGTCGCTTTTCTGCTGGTCAAGCGACCTTGCGCTCGCTAGAATTGCGCACTTTTTGATCAGAGGCGCCGAAAGCGCCCGTCGGGATTGCCCTCGCCATTGCCAGGGCAACCGCTTTCAATGCCGAGGTTAGCTATGTCCACCACCCCCGCTCCTACCACGCCGAAGGTAGGGTTTGTCTCTCTCGGATGCCCGAAGGCATTGGTCGATTCCGAGCGCATCCTGACCCAGCTGCGCATGGAAGGCTATGAAGTCGTGCCGACCTACGAGGACGCCGACGTAGTGGTGGTCAACACCTGCGGCTTCATCGACAGCGCCAAGGCCGAGTCGCTGGAAGTGATCGGCGAAGCGATCAAGGAAAACGGCAAGGTCATCGTCACCGGCTGCATGGGTGTCGAGGAAGGCAGTATCCGTGACGTGCACCCAAGCGTGCTGTCGGTGACCGGCCCGCAGCAGTACGAGCAGGTAGTCAACGCCGTGCACGAAGTGGTGCCGCCGCGCCAGGACCACAACCCGCTGATCGACCTGGTGCCACCTCAAGGCGTCAAGCTGACCCCACGTCACTACGCCTACTTGAAGATTTCCGAAGGCTGCAACCACAGCTGCAGCTTCTGCATCATTCCATCGATGCGCGGCAAGCTGGTCAGCCGTCCGGTAGGTGAAGTGCTGAGCGAGGCCGAGCGCCTGGTCAAGGCCGGCGTCAAGGAGATCCTGGTGATCTCCCAGGACACCAGCGCCTATGGCGTCGACGTCAAGTACAAGACCGACTTCTGGAACGGCCGCCCGGTCAAGACGCGCATGCTCGAGCTGTGCGAGGCCCTGAGCAGCCTGGGCGCCTGGGTGCGCCTGCACTACGTCTACCCCTACCCCAACGTCGACGACGTGATCCCGCTGATGGCGGCCGGCAAGATCCTGCCGTACCTGGACATCCCGTTCCAGCACGCCAGCCCGAAAGTGCTCAAGTCGATGAAGCGCCCAGCGTTCGAAGACCGCACCCTGGCGCGAATCAAGAACTGGCGCGAGCAGTGTCCTGAGCTGGTGATCCGTTCGACCTTCATCGTCGGCTTCCCTGGCGAAACCGAAGAAGACTTCCAATACCTGCTCGACTGGCTGACCGAAGCCCAGCTCGACCGCGTTGGTTGCTTCCAGTACTCCCCAGTCGAAGGCGCCCCGGCCAACGACCTGGGCCTGGACGAAGTGCCGGACGACATCAAGCAAGACCGCTGGGAGCGCTTCATGGCCCATCAACAGGCGATCAGCGCCGCGCGCTTGCAGATGCGCATTGGCAAAGAGATCGAAGTGCTGATCGATGAGGTCGAGGAACAGGGCTCGGTTGGCCGCAGCTTCTTCGATGCCCCTGAGATCGATGGCAGCGTGTTCATCGATGGCGACCATGGCTTCAAGCCCGGCGACAAGGTCCGTTGCCGCGTAGTCGATGCCGACGAATACGATATGTGGGCTGAGCCTGTCTGAGGCATTTTCCCACCGCGAGCCCCGCCAACTGGCGTAATGCTGTTCACTTAAGGTTTTGGGGCTGCTTTGCAGCCCTTCGCGGGCAAGCCCGCTCCCACAGGTAGAGCGCTTGATCAGAGAACAGCGCAATCACTGTAGGAGCGGGCTTGCCCGCGAAGGGCTGCGAAGCGGCCCCAAAGCAGACGACACATGTCTTGAGTGAGCAGCGTACGCCAACTGGCGGGGCTTTTTTTTGCATCTATGGTTCATGAGAGGGCCGCCAGGCCTGCCGCCTCCCGCAGAGGCTGCGATCGAGACAACGCACTCGGAGGATCACAGGGATGCGCTCGGCATTGACGCTGCAAACCCCGCATGTAAGCGACTACCCCGAGCTGGTTCGAGTCTGGGAAGCCTCGGTTCGCGCCACCCATGACTTCCTGCCCGATGCCTACATCCTGCTACTGCGTGAGCATGTCCTGCGTCAGTACCTGGATGCGGTAATGCTGATCTGCTGTAAAGACCACGCCCGGCGCATCCTTGGTTTTGCCGGGGTGGCCAACGGCCGCGTCGATATGCTCTTCGTCGCCCCCGAGCAGCGTGGCAAAGGCGTCGGCAAGCGTCTGCTGCACTACGCCATCGATGAGCTGAACGCCGAACGGCTGGACGTCAATGAGCAGAACCCGCAAGCGCTGGGCTTCTACCTGCATGAAGGCTTCGAAATTGTCGGACGCTCGGCTACCGATGGTTTGGGCCAGCCCTACCCTCTGCTGCATCTGCAATTGCATCCGCGCAAACGCGAGCAACCCCGTTAGGAAACAGGGCAAATGGCACAGATTCCCAGCCCCAAGCACGTCTTGGCAGGTACAATGGCCGGTCTTTCCCTGCCTTTAGCGAATCGTCTCCATGTCTGAACCCGTGCGCCTGTCCAAACGCCTCATCGAGCAACTCGGCTGCTCCCGCCGCGAGGCCGAGCAGTACATCGAGGGCGGCTGGGTGACAGTCGATGGCGTGGTGGTCGAACAGCCCCAGTTCAAGATCGACGGCCAGCAGGTCGCCCTGCTCCCTGGCGCCCGCGCCGAGGCGCTGGAGCCGGTCACCCTGCTGATCAACCAGCCTGCCGGTATGGACGCTGAAAGCGCCCGCGCCAGCATTGGCATGGACAACCTCAGCCAAGCCCACAGCCAGGACGTGCGGCCGCTGCACGGCCACTTTGCTCGGCTGGCCTGCGTCGCGCCGCTGGAGCGCGGGGCGACTGGCCTGCAGCTGTTCACCCAGGACTGGCGGGTATCCGGCAAGATCGAACGAGACCTGCGCAAGCTGGAGCAGGAATACATCATCGAGGTACGTGGCGAGGCCACCCCGCAAGCGCTGGAGCGCTTGGCCCGGGGCATCACCCGCAATGACCGCGAACTGCCCAAGGCCAAGGCCAGCTGGCAGAACGAAACCCACCTGCGGCTGGCCTTGAAGAACCCCCAGCCCGGCCAGATCAGCGAACTGTGTGCCAGCCTGCGGCTGGAGATCGTCAGCATGCGTCGGATCCGCCTGGGCGGTGTGTCGATGGGCAAGTTGCCCCTGGGCCAATGGCGCTACGTCGCCGTTACCGAACGCTTCTAAGCGATACCGCCGCGCAGCCTGTGCGCGGCATTGAACAGGATTTGCCGCAATGAACCACAACGACGTCCTGCGCAGCGTGCGCTATATGCTCAAGCTCAATGACCCGAAGATCGCCAAGGTCATCGAGTTGTCTGGCTTGGCAGTGTCCACCGAGGCAGTCGCCAGCTACATGAAGAAGGAAGAAGAACCCGGCTTCGTGCGCTGCCCAGATGAGGTCATGGCGCACTTTCTCGATGGCCTGGTGATTCATCGCCGTGGCCGCGATGACAGCCGCCCGCCGCAGCCACTGGAGCTGCCGGTGACCAACAACACCATCCTCAAGAAGCTGCGGGTGGCGTTCGAGCTCAAGGAAGAAGACCTGCACGCCATTCTCAAGTCGGTTAATTTCCCGGTGACCAAGCCTGAGCTCAGCGCGCTGTTTCGCAAGGTCGGCCATGAGAACTATCGCCCCTGCGGCGATCAGTTGCTGCGCAACTTCCTCAAGGGCCTGACTTTGCGCGTGCGCGGCTGAGTGGTCATGCAGCATACCGTCTCGCCCGTCGGCATCGTGCGCTCCTGCTTCAAGGAGAAGTTCGCCATCCCGCGCCAGCCACAGCTGGCCCCGGCTGCGCGTGGCGTGCTGGAGCTGCTGCCGCCGTTCGACCAGGGCGATGCGGTGGCGGGCCTGGAACAGGTCAGCCACGTCTGGCTGTTGTTCCTGTTCCATCAGGCCCTGGAAGACAAACCGCGGCTGAAGGTGCGTCCGCCGCGCCTGGGCGGCAACAAGAGCATGGGCGTGTTCGCCACTCGCGCCACCCATCGCCCCAATGGCATCGGTCAGTCGGTGGTCCGCCTTGAGGGTGTTGAACCGGGGCGTTTGCTGCTGTCGGGGATCGACTTGCTCGACGGCACCCCGGTGCTGGATATCAAACCGTACGTGCCCTACGCCGACAGCGTCAGCGGCGCCAGCAACCTGATGGCCGACAGCGCCCCTGTGGCGATTGCCGTGGACTGGGCCGACAGTGCCCTGCTTCAGGCAGGCGAGCATGCCCAGCGCCTCGGCGAGCCACTGGTGGAGCTGATCGAGCAGTGCCTGGCACAAGATCCGCGCCCGGCCTATCAAGTGCCGCCGGTTGAGCGGGTGTATGGGGTCAAGTTCTGGGATGTGCAGGTGCGCTGGCATTATCCGCAGACCGATCGGATTCGGGTGCTGGAAGTAGCGCTCGACTGCTGATCCGCTGCCTGTACTGGCCTCATCGCGGGGCAAGCCCGCTCCCACGAGCGCTGCAACCAACGTGGGAGCGGGCTTGTCCCGCGATGGGGCCAGTGCAGGCAGCACAATTAAGGCATAAAAAAACGCGAGGCAAGGCTCGCGTTTTCTTTTGCTGCTTTCGCCTTACTTCTCGACGAAAGCACGCTCGATCAGGTAGTCACCCGGCTCACGCATACGCGCCGAAATCTTCAGGCCGAAGCTGTCGAGCACTTCGCTGGTTTCGTCGAGCATGCTCGGGCTGCCGCAGATCATGGCGCGGTCGTCCTGCGGGTTGATCGGTGGCAGGCCGATGTCGCTGAACAGTTTGCCGCTGCGCATCAGGTCGGTCAGACGGCCTTGGTTCTCGAACGGCTCACGGGTCACGGTCGGGTAGTAGATCAGCTTGTCACGCACCGCCTCGCCGAAGAACTCGTTCTGCGGCAGGTGCTCGGTGATGAACTCGCGGTACGCCACTTCGTTGACGTAGCGTACGCCGTGAACCAGGATCACCTTTTCGAAACGCTCGTAGGTTTCTGGGTCCTGGATGACGCTCATGAACGGCGCCAGGCCAGTGCCGGTGCTCAGCAGGTACAGGTGCTTGCCCGGGTTCAGGTCATCGAGAACCAGCGTGCCGGTAGGCTTCTTGCTGATGATGATCTCGTCGCCTTCCTTCAGGTGCTGCAGCTGGGAGGTCAGCGGACCGTCAGGCACCTTGATGCTGAAGAATTCCAGATGCTCTTCCCAGTTCGGCGAAGCGATGGAGTAGGCGCGCATGAGCGGACGACCGGTCTCCTGCTGCAGGCCGATCATCACGAACTGACCGTTCTCAAAGCGCAGGCCCGGATCACGGGTGCACTTGAAGCTGAACAGGGTGTCGTTCCAGTGGTGAACACTGAGGACACGTTCGTGGTTCATGTTGCTCATCTAAGGTGACTCCTGAAGAAATACGCAGCGCGGACCAAGCGCACAGTTGCGCGATAGTTTAGGGGCAGCGACAATATCTGTTAAATGGATTATCAAGATATGTCTTATCGGTTATATAGATATGCGATTCACCTTACGCCAGCTTCAAGTGTTCGTCGCCGTGGCTCAGCATCAAAGCGTGTCCAAAGCCGCCGGTGTGCTGGCGTTGTCGCAATCGGCCGCTAGTACCTCGATTACCGAACTGGAGCGCCAGTCCAGCTGCCAGCTGTTCGACCGCGCCGGTAAACGCCTGAGCCTCAACGCCCTGGGCCATCAGTTGCTGCCCCAGGCCGTTGCCCTGCTCGACCAGGCCAAGGAGATCGAAGACCTGCTCAATGGCAAGTCCGGCTTTGGCTCACTCTCGGTCGGCGCCACCCTGACCATCGGCAACTACCTCGCTACCCTGCTGATCGGCAGCTTCATGCAGGTGCACCCAGAAAGCCAGGTCAAGCTGCATGTGCAAAACACTGCGCACATTGTGCAACAGGTAGCCCACTACGAAATTGATTTGGGTCTGATCGAAGGCGATTGCAACCACCCCGATCTTGAAGTGCAACCCTGGGTCGAGGACGAGCTAGTGGTGTTCTGTGCGCCGCAGCATCCCTTGGCCAAGCTCGGCCGGGCGGACATCGAAACGCTGTCCCAGGAAGCGTGGATCCTGCGCGAGCAGGGCTCCGGCACCCGCCTGACCTTCGACCAGGAAATGCGCCACCAGCGCGCCAACCTCAATATCCGCCTGGAGCTGGAGCACACCGAGGCGATCAAGCGCGCCGTCGAGTCGGGCCTGGGTATCGGCTGCATCTCGCGCCTGGCCCTGCGCGATGCGTTCCGCCGCGGCAGCCTGGTGCCGGTGGAAACGCCCGAGCTAGACCTGTCGCGCCAGTTCTACTTCATCTGGCACAAGCAGAAGTACCAGACTTCCGCCATGCGCGAGTTCCTGGAACTGTGCCGCAGCTTCACCGCCGGGGTAAGGCGTAGTGACGAGATCGTATTGCCGCCAATCGCCTAGAGCAGGATCACGCCCCAGACCAGCGCCACCATGACCAGTGACACCAGCTGCGCAGCGCTACCCATGTCCTTGGCATTCTTCGACAGTGGGTGGCGCTCCAGCGAGATGCGGTCGATAGCAGCCTCAACTGCAGAGTTGAACAACTCGACGACCAAGCCCAGCATGCACACGGCGATCATGATGGCTCGCTCGGCGCGGCTGACCGGCAGCCAGAAGGCGGTCGGAATCAGCAGCACATTGAGCAGGACCAACTGGCGGAAAGCGGCTTCGCCCTTGAAGGCCGCGCGCAGGCCGTCCAGCGAATAGCCGGCGGCATTGAAGATACGTTTGAGGCCGGTCTGGCCCTTGAATGGCGACATGTGCGTCACTTCACCGATGAAAGGCCAGCAGGCTATAGGAATACGGGTCAAAAAAGCGTGAAGCTCGCGCGCTTTAGCTGCTGGCAACTGATTCAAGCTGTTGCAAGAGCAGCGCGGCCTGGGTCCGGGTACGTACGCCGAGTTTGCGGAAGATCGCCGTCACGTGGGCCTTGATGGTCGCCTCCGAGACGCTCAGCTCATAGGCGATCTGCTTGTTCAGCAAACCTTCGCAGACCATGGTAAGCACGCGGAACTGCTGCGGAGTCAGGCTGGCCAGGCCCTCGCTGGCGGCCTTGGCTTCAGCCGAGACATCGACCTTGTCAAAGGCCTGCGGCGGCCACCACACCTCGCCGTCGAGCACCTTCTGCACGGCGTCCTGGATCACCTCCAGCGGGCTCGACTTGGGAATGAAGCCGCTGGCGCCGAACTCGCGCGACTTGACCACCACCGCGGCTTCTTCCTGGGCCGACACCATCACCACCGGAATCTGCGGGTACTGCCCGCGCAGCAGGACCAGCCCGGAGAAGCCATAGGCCCCCGGCATGTTCAAGTCGAGCAGGACCAAGTCCCAGTCGGACTTTTCGGTCAGGCGGGTTTCCAGCTCGGCGATGCTCGCCACTTCTACCAGGCGTACATCCGGGCCAAGGCCGAGGGTAACGGCTTGGCGCAGGGCGCTGCGAAACAGCGGGTGGTCATCGGCAATCAGGATTTCGTAAGTGGCCATCGATCTGTTGATCCTGTTCTGTGCCAGGCGCGTGAGGGATAGGTGCGCCGCCTGACAGGCAACTCAAGGCGCGAACGGCAGGGCCGCCGGCCGGTAAGGCACGGCGAAGTCCGGGGTAACAGCAGCTTCGTCGTGCCCGAAACGGCGCCAAGAATGCCGAGCACGGTCCGGGTGGTCAAGCCCGCCGTACCCGCCCACCCTGGCTGCCAGCGTGGTCATTATGAACCAATATGCCATCCCTGCCCCTTGGACTATAGGAAGGTATGCAAACGTTGATGAGGGTCATCCTGCATGTCCAGCGGCAAATGGCGCTTGGCACTCAAGTAATGCAGGCTGAACACATCCAGGTAGGCATCCAGGGCTTGCGAGGCCTGGCCATCACCTGCCAGATCCAGGCACATCGCCGCCACTTCCGCGGTGCAGAAGTGGTCATCGCGCTTGGAGCGGCGCAGGCGGTAGCGCGACATCTGCTCGGCCTCAAGGCTAAGCACCGGGAAGCGATCCAGGTAGGGACTTTTGCGAAACATCTTGCGCGCCTCGGTCCAGGTCGCGTCGAGCAAGATGAACAGCGGCCGTTTGCCCGGCGCCAAGCTGACTTCACTGACCACGCGCTCCTGGGCGACGAACTCGCCAGGGAAGACGATGTAGGGCTGCCACTGCGGCTGATCGAGCAGCGCCAGCAAGCCTGGGTCGACCGCCGTGCGCTGCCAGCCAAAGGCCGAGGTGTCTTCGACCAGGTCGGCAATCAACCAACCGGTGTTAGTCGGCTTCAGTGGCTCGGTGTCATGCATCAGCAGGCATACGCCAGCATTGGCATTGACCTTGGGCTTCAAGGCGCACAGGCAATGGCTGGCGATCACTCGGCAATCGTTGCAGCGTACCGCTCGCGAACCACGCGCAACGAAGGGTTTGATGCTGCGCGCCAGACGCTCGGCGCGCAGGCGCGCGACCGCGTGACTCATGACGGCAAGCCTGGGGACAGGGAAGGAATGGACACTTCGACAACTCGGGGCGAATAAAGCGACAGTCTACCAGAGCGCAGGTCATTTGCCGTGCAGGTGTGCCAGCGGCTCCCTTATAATTGGCGCTTTGGCGGCCTGGATTAACCCCGCGCAGGCGAGGTTTGATGGAACGCCGCCCGCCGGCGCAGGTCAAAGCGCCAGTCATCGAACCAGGAGAGATTCATGCTGCGTCTTATCGTCCCGACCCTGAGCCTTCTGCTCACCCTGCCCCTGGCGGCCCAGGCGGCTTCCAAGCAGGACTACGAGCTGAACCAGTTGCTGCAGAAGGTCGCCAAGGAAAGCAGCGTTGGCACCCCGCGTGCGATCAACGAAGACATCCTCGATCAGGGCTACACCGTTGAAGGCAAGGCGCTAGTCAATCACCTGAGCGTGCGTCAGGAACATGCCGAACGCATGCAGTCCAACCCGCAACAGGTGCGCAGCCAGCTCGGCGACAGCGTGTGCAGGAACAACGGCTATCGCAACCTGCTGTCCAAAGGCGCAGTGCTGGTCTATCGCTTTACCGTGTACAAGAGCAACAGCCCGGTCATGGATCAAGCGTTCGATGCCGCCAGCTGCGCGGCTGGCAGCAAAAAGAGCAAGTGATCCAGGCCATCTGATCGCTTCACTTGGCGCGCCGCTGCTCTTCCTCGGCGCGCAACTCAGCCAACAAGGCCTGAAGGTAGCGCGAATGTACTTCGCCGCTACCCAACCTGCGCCGGCATTCTGCTTCAAGGCTCAGGTGATGAGCCCGGGCCGCGTTCTCCAGCAGCTTGTACAACTGCTGATCCACTTCGATGACCAAACGATGCATGTGGCCACCTCCCGCATCGAGCCCTCTGCCCCCAGTTAACCAAAGCCGCACAGCGGTTGGAGGCCATCCGACCAGCGGCGATCAGCCAGCCATTGCGGCACGATCATGCGCCAGCGTCTAGATTGATAACCAACACCTGCGAATTTCCGGCGAGCATGGCCGGGCACGCGGCGTTGCGTTACTTGCAGTACAACAACGAGATGGACTTACCACCACTGCATCATGGCCTTGAAGGCCTACTGCAACGCTCGAGGGGCACACTCGAGCCACAGCAGCCAGCGACACACGCAGTGTCGCGGCCGGGCATCACCATCGGCCCGGTCAGAGGTTTTGCTGCAGAAGGAGACGTTGAATGCCTTACCAACCCAATGAGCTTCTGTTCAAACACTTCAGGGACAACGGGATCGACCTGAGCAAGATCGACGAGCAACTGCAACTGGTTGCACCTACCAGCGCCAACCTGCCGCTGTACCGCGACATGATGCTGACCATCCTGCGCATGGCCCATGACGACAGCAATCGCTGGAACGCCAAGATCACCCTGCAGGCCCTGCGCGAGCTGGATCATTCTTTCCGCATCCTCGAACGCTACCGCGGGCGGCGCAAAGTCACCGTGTTCGGCTCTGCCCGTACCCCTATTGAACATCCGATGTACGCCTTGGCACGCGAGCTGGGGGCAACCTTGGCCCGTTCGGATTTGATGGTGATTACCGGTGCCGGCGGCGGCATCATGGCTGCCGCCCACGAGGGGGCTGGCAGTGAGCACAGCCTGGGGTTCAACATCACCCTGCCCTTCGAGCAGCACGCCAACCCGACGGTGGATGGCACCGACAAGCTGCTGCCGTTCCACTTCTTCTTTATCCGCAAGTTGTTCTTCGTCAAAGAGGCCGATGGCTTGGTACTGTGTCCGGGCGGCTTCGGTACGCTCGATGAGGCGCTGGAAGTGCTGACCCTGATCCAGACCGGCAAGAGCCCGCTGGTGCCAGTGGTATTGCTCGATTCCCCAGGTGGCAGCTTCTGGCAAGACTGTCTGAACTTCATCAGCCGACAACTGGAGGAGAACCGCTACATCCTTCCCACCGACCTCAAGCTGGTGCGCCTGGTGCACAGTGCCGATGAGGCAGTGGAAGAGATCAACCAGTTCTACAGCAACTATCACTCAAGCCGCTGGCTGAAAAATCAGTTCGTGGTCCGCATGCACCATCCGCTCAGCGAAGCGGCGCTGTACGACATTCAGGAGGGATTCGCTGACCTGCGCCTGAGTGGCAAATACCACCAACAGCCAGATACCAACGTGGAACATGAGGTGGGCAACTACAGCCATTTGACTCGGCTCACGTTCGCCTTCAACGGCCGTGATCAAGGTCGCCTACGGGAGCTGGTGGACTTCATCAACCTGCCAGAGAACTGGGCCAAACCGCAGCCGATGCATACCACCCAGAGGGCGCGGGAAGCGCTTAAAGTCAGCCAAGCAGCAAACTAGTAGTCATCCAAATCTCGGCCGCTCAACAGGCGGCCGATCATCTCCATGGAAAACCCACGGTAGGCGAGAAAGCGTGTCTGCTGGGCACGACTGCGCGGATCGACGGGACGCTGCCCGGCAAACTTGCGCTGCCAGACATCCTGCAAGCGGGCCGCCCAGTCCACTCCGCTTTCGCGCAGGGCCTGTTCAACATCGCCTCGATCCAGACCACGCTGGCCAAGCTCCTCACGAATACGTGCGGGGCCATAACCGGCGTTGGAGCGATAGGAAATGAAACTCTCGAGATAACGGGCTTCACTGAGCAGCCCTTCTTCGGCGAGCCGATCGAGCGCGGGCTCGATCAACTCATCCGAAGCGCCGCGCTGACGCAGTTTGCGCGTCAGTTCGACCCGACCATGCTCGCGACGTGCGAGCAGGTCCATGGCTGTCCGTCGGACGGCGACGGGGGTGTCGAGTACGACGGACATAGCGGTAGATCAATAACCCGCTTCGGCGTCAGCCAGGTCATCCGCACCGGCATCAGCGGCAGCAGCCTTGCCTGCAGCGGCAACGGCACCGACGTTGAGCAGCTTGTCGCGGATCTGCTTCTCGAGTTCGGCACCGATGGCCGGGTTCTCTTGCAGGTACTTGGCCGCGTTCGCCTTGCCTTGGCCAATCTTGTTGCCTTGGTAGCTGTACCAGGCGCCGGATTTCTCCACGAAGCCGTGAGCAACACCCAGGTCGATAATCTCGCCGTTGCGGTAGATGCCCTTGCCGTAGAGGATCTGGAACTCAGCTTGGCGGAATGGCGGCGAGACCTTGTTCTTGACGATCTTCACGCGGGTTTCGCTACCCACCACTTCGTCGCCTTCCTTGACGGCGCCGGTACGGCGGATGTCCAGGCGCACCGAGGCGTAGAACTTCAGGGCGTTACCACCGGTGGTGGTTTCCGGGCTGCCGAACATCACGCCGATCTTCATACGGATCTGGTTGATGAAGATGACCAGGCAGTTGGCGTTCTTGATGTTACCGGTGATTTTACGCAGCGCCTGGGACATCAGACGGGCCTGCAGGCCCACGTGCATGTCACCCATTTCGCCTTCGATCTCGGCCTTGGGTACCAGGGCAGCCACGGAGTCGACGATGATCACGTCAACCGCGTTGGAGCGCACCAGCATGTCGGTGATTTCCAGGGCTTGCTCGCCGGTGTCCGGCTGCGAGACCAGCAGGTCGTCGACATTGACGCCCAGCTTGCCGGCGTATTCAGGATCGAGGGCATGCTCGGCGTCGACGAAGGCACAGGTAGCGCCATTTTTCTGGGCTTCGGCGATGACCGACAGAGTCAGCGTGGTTTTACCGGAAGACTCCGGGCCGTAGATCTCGACGATACGGCCTTTTGGCAGACCACCAATGCCCAGGGCGATGTCCAACCCCAGCGAGCCAGTGGAGATAGCCGGGATACCGGTACGTTCCTGATCGCCCATGCGCATGACTGCGCCTTTGCCGAATTGGCGTTCGATCTGACCCAGGGCCGCAGCCAAGGCGCGCTTCTTGTTGTCGTCCATTGAAATCCTCACGTGATCGACTGGCCCTGTATGGCCGGAATAACTGTATAAGTAGCCAGTATTATTCCACAGGGATGCATTTCCGCAAACCCCTGTTGTCGAATTACTCGGCACCAAGCTGTAACAAGCCGTCTAACGCGGCGATCACCGTTTGTCGGCGCACCGCTTCGCGGTCGCCGTCGAAGTGGCGGCGCTCGCTGCATACACGGCTGCCGTCGGCCCAGGCCAGCCATACGGTGCCTACCGGTTTGGCCGGTGAGCCGCCGTCGGGCCCGGCCACGCCGCTGACCGCCACGGCAAAGCGTGCCCCGCTGGCGGCCTGGGCGCCACGCACCATGGCCTCGACCACTTCCTGGCTGACCGCCCCAACCTGGCCGAACAACACCTCGGGCACGCCCAGCTGGCGGGTTTTCTGTCGATTGGAATAGGTCACATAACCTGCTTCGAACCAGGCCGAACTGCCGGAGACACGCGTGATGGCCTCGGCGATGCCACCGCCCGTGCACGACTCAGCCGTGCTCACCTGGGCATTGAGGCGGCGCATGTGCTCGCCAAGACGGGCGGAAAGAACAGTGATCGGGTCCATGACGGGCTCCTGTGAAGATTAGCCACTACCCTAGCAGACAGTTTCCGGGCTGGTTACTGCGAGATCTTGCCCAGACGCTGCGCCAGCCAGCGGGCCGGAAAATGAATGAAAAGCAGGTAACTGATTAACAGCAAGTACTCGAGCGCCAGCAGCATGCTCGAGGCAAACACCGCGAATAGGAGTGGGTGGCGACCAAACAGACGGAACTTGGCGCGATGCTGGGCGAAGTCGACATAGGTGAAGTAGTTGTAGTGAATCATGAAGCCGACCAACAAGGCCCACCCCACGTAAATCAGCAGGTAGCGATGCCACGCCAGGACGGGCAGCCGGGCCGGCAATGCGCCAACGGATCGACACAACAGCAGTGCCAGAACGACGGCAAACAGCGGTGCGGCGAGCGCGATGTAATTGCCGATGGCCATGGCTTGGAGCGGAAAGTTGGACGACCAAGGCCCCACCCGGCCCAGCAGGTGTTGCTCCAGAACCTGCTGCAGCACCAGCGCCAGCTCGCCCTGGGCGTGGGCCTGGGTAGGCAAGCACAGCGCAATGGCATAGATAGGCAAGGCGCTGGTGACAATGATCAGCCACTGGGCGCGATTGAGCGATACAGCCTGGGTGTTGGGCTTCATGACATCCTGTTCATTACACGCAAACCAAGCGACGCACGCACAGCGTATTTACGCGAACGTCATTAGGGCGCGCCATGGTATCGCCCGCCGAGGCCTTGTCAATTGAAGCGCAAGGATGAAGGCCCCAGGCGCGTGCCAATGTTCGACGCGCAAGACTGATCAGTGCTGCAAGCCCCGAATGTAGTCCTGACAGGCGCGCAGGGCGATCAGTCCGCGATCACCGTCGTCGCTGATGGCGATAATTCTTCGAGCATGCGCCGGGTCAAGTCGGGCGCGTACGGGGCCATGATCCATGCCGCCGGGGGCGGCGGTGGCAGGCACGCCGGCACAGGCGGCGTCGCGCTCGACCAGGACCGACAAGCGCAGATCGGCAGTAGCAAGGCGATCACGCAGGCGTACTTGAGTCTGCTGTACATCGGCAAGCTCCTGGAAATGTCTCGATTCACTGTCATGCAGGCGTTGTTCAAGCCCCAGGCGCTGGTCACGCTCGGCCAGCAACTGGCGATTGATCAGCAGCGCCTGCTCGCGCAGCTGCTGCTCATTCCGCTGGGCCTGCTGCGCCAGTTGCCCGCCATAACGCCAGGCCTGGACTTGCCAGGCCAGCGCCACACAGAACACAACCAGCAGCGCGTACAGCCCGAACTGCACACGGTTCAACACAGCACCTCGCGGGCACGCGCCCACAGCTTGAGGCGGTCATCCAGGCCATTGAGGCCGCCGTTGATGTGGCGGGTAATGCGGTTGAACTCACCGCGATCGGCCAGCGCATTGAGCCCGCGTGAATGCCAGAACCAGGCCGCCGACTCACAGGCCCAGCGTGGCTGCTCGAGCATCTGCGGTTGTGCCAGCAAGCGCTCGTCGCCGAACAGGGCTCGGCTGCAGGCTTGGTAATTGTTGCGCCCGGTGACCTGGATCAGGCCACGGCCGCAATACAGCTGGCCATCGCCATCGGCCTGGGGCGTATTGCCCAGGCGCAGGGCCAGGCTGCCGGTGTCATAGCGTGCCAGATAGCGATCGCTCCCCAGCTCTTTTACGTAACGCAGCTGGCCGGACTCATGGCCAACCTGGGCGAGAAACGCGGCAATTCGCTTGGGATGATTGATCTCCCAACGGGCCATGGCCTCGTTGAGTGGTGCGAGAAACGCGCCGGCTCGTTGGCCGACGAGAGGATAAATCTGTTTGAGTTGGCTCTCCGTGAGCATGGGGTACCTCCTGGTGGACAACAACGAACAAAGCCCAAGCCCAGCCTGGGCTGATGATGTGACTTGAATGCGCTCGACAATAGCCAGGGTTGATCACCATGGGCACAGGGAAACCCGTGCAAGGGTACGTACTAAGCCTTGACCGAGGCGGTCCGCCGCGACGCCGCACCCTTGGCCTGCGCCTTGCCCGCCTTGCCACCATTGCACTGCACCGTGGTGCGCCAGCCTGAGCTGGTGAACACCTGCTCCACCGACTCGATCAGGTACAGGCCATCTAGCCCGGCGATAAAGCCCGTGGCCTCGATGCTGCGCTCGGCAAACAAGTCGGTGCGCCCGGGCATGTCCAGGCGCACGCTGGCAGTGGCGCGATTGAAGCTGGCCAGGCGTGCCTTGGCGGCCTGCTCGGCAGCGTTGCGGTTGGGGTAGACATGGCGATCGGTGTGCACCGGCTGATCACCCGGCGGCACCTCGCTGTTGTTCAGCTCGACCACTTGCAGGGCGCCGCTGGCACTGTCCTGGTGACGGGTGCGCACCGCTTTGTGGGCGTGCTTGTTATCCAGCCTGAACTGCCACTGGCTGACCGCGCTGCGCTCAAGGGTAACCACCCCCAGTGGCTTGCCACTGGCGCTCTGCCCGGCTTGGCGGGGAAGCACCAGCAGTTGGCCGTTGGCAAGCTTGGCGGTGCAGTCGTACAGCCGTGCCAGGCGGGTGATGAAATTGAGATCCGACTCGCTGTATTGATCGACCCGGTCGACGTGGCTGAGCACCGGACACACCGCCTGCCAGCCGTTGCGCGCGGCGATCTGGGCGACGATCTGTTGCACTGAGACGAACTCCCAGCTGCCGCTGCGAATGGTCTTGCCGCTGCCGCACAGGTCACTGGCCTTGCCACGGATCACCAGGCTGTCGGGCGGGCCGGACAGTTCTACCTCGTCGACCGTGTAGCGGCCCAGGCGAGTCAGTGGCTGTCCCGCGTACCCCAACTGCACCTCGATCGAGGCACCCCGCGCAGGCAGGGCCACGGCGCCATCACGGGCATCGATGCGCAACTCGAAGTCGTCCGATTCCATGCCCGGTTTATCCGTGGTGCGCAGCAGGAGCAGGCGGTCGTTGATCAGTGCGGTGATGTCGTGACCATCGGCGACGATGCGAAAGATCGGTTGCATGACAAGACTCCTCTATCAATCCCACAGCAGCAGCGTGCCGCTGGTTTGCGCCGCCAAGGCTGGCAGCAGGATGAGCACACCGGCGCGAAACGGTTGGGCCTCGTCCGCCAGGCCCTGATTGGCGGCCAGCACGGCCTCCAGCGTGCCATTGAGATGGCCGTAGTAGTGGTGGCAGAGGCTATCGAGCAGATCGCCCTCAGACGTCATGCAGGTCTTGGCCATAGCTGACGAACTCCAGTGAGAATCCTTGTTTGCGTGGAATACCGCCGGCCAGCAAGCTGGCCTGGTCTTCCTCGATACTGGTCAAGCACCAGGTGCCAAGCACCTCGCCGTAGCCGGTGATCAACGACAGCGGCAGCAACTGGCGGCCAATACCGCGCAAGGTCTGCAGCTGGCCCAGGCCACCTTTGAAACCAGGGAAGATCGCACCACGAATGCTGATGGTCTCCTCGCCGCGGCTGACCGCCTGCTGCGCGTTGTCGCGGCTCAGGCGCTCCTGGCCGGCCCAGCGAAAACGCGTCTGCCGGCGTAGTTGATCGAACGCGGCGGTATCGAGGTTGAAGTAGTACGGTGCAGCGCCAGGCTTGAGTGGTTGCAGCACCAGCAGGTGGGGAAACGGTTTGATCGCCTGCGCTGCGGGTGTGGTGTCAGGCGCAAAGCCCAAGGTCGACAGCGCGTCACTGACCGTCGTACGTACCTCGCCCACCACCCGACGAATCGCCGCTCCCGCCTTGCCCGCATGTTCGGCAAAGGTATCGATGCGCTCACGCACCTGGCGTACTACGCCCAGCGTTTGGTCGTATTTGCCAATCGCCTTGTCGACCCTGGCCTGGGCTGCGGAGATCGCACGCAAGGTGCGCTGCAGCCGCAGTCCAATAGCCGGCCCGACTACCGGCAGGCCTTCAAGATCTGAGGCCGCACTCTGCACGTGGTCGATGGCCTGGTTGAGCGGGTCAAGCATGGCATCGGCACGCTGGCGCCCAGCCTCCCCCGCCTTGACCAAGGCATATAGCCCGGCTTGTAGCTGTTGCAGGTAAGTCATGAAGCGTCCTCAGGCAACGTGGGGGGTGTCGGCCAACTGCACCGACTGCGCCCGCTCCATCAACTCGCTCAGGGTGCGCCGGGCAATTGCCTCCATTTGCTGGAGCACCGAGGGGTCATCGAGGGAGGTGTTCAACGTCAGGGGCATGTTGGCGGTGAAGGTGAACTGCTGATTGATCGGCGGGCGGGGGCTGGTTGCTGGAGTCGGCACTGTCGAAGCGGGTATCGATGGCTGCTCAGTGGCGGTATCCAGCCTGCGCGCCGCTTCACCCACGGAGGTAGGTGCCTGGCGCTGCTCGCTGACAGTGGCTGGTGGATTTTGGCTGAAACCCATGGACACGTTTCTGGCCAGCCAGCCGCCGACGCTTTCTCCGCCCATGCTGCCCAGCGCCCCACCGATCAGGCCTCCGATCGCCGTACCAATGACCGGCACTACCGAGCCGATGGCGGCGCCAGCTGCGGCGCCGGCCAGGGTGCCACCCAGCCCACCCACGGCAGTGCCGTAACCTTCGAGCTTTTCTTGCGAGCTGCCTTCACTGCTGAAGGTTTGGGCAATCTGCAGACCCGCATCCACCAGAGCGCCACCTGGGACACGCTTGAGCAATCCTTTTGCCAAGGGGCTCGCGCCACTGACCGCCTTGAACATCGATGACTGGCCTGACACAGGAGATTGGCTGCCTGCACCAGGGTTCCTGGACGCATGGGTTTGTTTCATAGATTGCGCCGGGATGATGTCGCCAGCGGCAGTATCGCTGCCCATCTGCGCAAGCCGGTTTGGCGCAGCAGAGCCAAGCCGTGGGGTGCTTGAAGCGTTGTTTCGGTTAGCCTCACCGGTAGGGGTAGCATCTGCGAAGACGCTTACTGGCGGTTGAGCAAGCGCGGTGATCGAAGTGGAGTTCTGCGCCCGTTGCTGCTCTTGGCCGCCCTCTTGGTCTTCGAACTCTTCCTCCTCTTCCTCTTCTTCTATTGCCAGTCCGGGTGCATCCGTTTGCTGTCCTCCAGCACCCCGGGAAAGCGTTGTCGGCACTTTTCCTGGGCCTGGCTCTGGCTCTGGCGAATCCTTGCCAGCAAAAAATCCGTAGAGACTTTCACCGGCCATGCCACCGAGCTTCTCCCCGACGTAGCCGCCGACCAACTCGCCGATGTCGTCAGCCTTTTTCTTGCCAATCACGCCACCCAGTGCGGCGCCTAGCAGGCTGCCGCCCAACTCACCCAGTGCGCCGCCAATCCCCTTGGCGGTCTCTTTGCCGTTTTCAGCAAAGGTCAACGAGTCAACGACCTTCAAGCTTGCCGAAGCCGCAGCCATGTTGCGCCTGCTTTTTACCGCTTCTGTGGCTCGCTGTTGTTGATCAGGTGAAAGCTGCAGGTACGCCTCGTACCCTCCCCAACCAGCGGCGACTGCGGCGCCCGTGGCAGCAGACAAGGTCAGTCCGGTCTTGAGGGCTTCGAAGCTTGACCCCACCAGGGGCTGCTCCGTGCGCTTGGCAGTCGTCGCAGTGCCATCCTTCGGCGCTGAGGCGGGAGCAGACGTTGCTGCATGTGCTGCCTTGGCCTGGGTCGCTACAGGCAGCGGCATGGGGATCTGCCACGGGCCAGGCGCAATCAGCGCCTGGCGTGCCAAGATCTGGTAGCGGCGCTGCAAGCGCTCGACGGCAGCGGCCTCCCGCTCGAGCCTGTCGATCTGCGCCTCGTGCGTTTGAGCCTGATCAATCGCTAGCGCACCCTCCACTTGACCGGTCTTGTCCAGTTCAAGCCCCAGGCGAAACACCTCTGAGCTGATCCGCCCTAGGCGGATGCTATCCGCTTGCTTGCGCAGCGGCGCCAGCCGTTGGCGCAGCAGGTCGAAGGTGATGCCCAAAGTCTGAGCAAGCGTGACGGCGGTGCCGAGCGCGGATACTTGTGTATCGGCCATCCGTTCCTCCTTTTACTCCGAAAGCCACCAGACCATGTCGCTGTGCGACATGGTCATGATTTCGCTCGCGGAAAAGTTCAGCTCCTTGGCCAGCCGCTTGGCAGCGGCTTTCTGCCGGGCCGGGTCAAAGCTCGTCGTCCTGCACCAGGCGAAAGTAGCCGCTCTGCAAGCGGCTGTAGTCTTTCAGGGCCAGGCCTTCGAGGTCCTTGACGCCGACCTCGGCCAGCGAGGCGAACAGGTTCAGTTCACGCTGCTCGTCATCGCCCGCGCCACCCGCTTGGGCATTGCGGATGTCACGCACAGTCGGCGCACGCAGCGACAGGCTGTCGACCTGCACGCCGTTGGCTTCGCTGGCACGAGACAAGCGCACCGTCACCCGCTCAGCGTTCAGGGTCAGCCATTGCGGAAGCTTTTTCGCTTGAGCCATGTCGGTTCTCCTTACAGGCCAAGGGCTGCACGTTGCGCGGCCAGTTGGTCGACACCGTCGATCACGCGCTTCATGCCCAGGGCATCGATCTCGTAGACCAGGCGGCCATCGACTTCGAGTTTGTAGTAGGTGACGGCGACGCTGTGTTTGATCTCGGCCTTGTCGCCAGATTTCCAGTCGCCCATGTCGACTTCCTTGAGCGAGCCACGCAGGGTGACCACCACTGGATTGATCTTGCCCTTGAGGCCCTTGAAGGCGCCGCGGAAGGTGCCGTTGAAGGCACTGGCATCGGCCAGGCCGAAGAACTTCAGGGCTTCGCGGCGCACACCGGTCGTGGTGAACGCGGCTTCCTGTTTCTCCATGCCCTGGTCCATCTCGACCGGCATATCCATGCCGCCGGGGCGGTGCTCTTCCATCTTCAGAGTGAGTTTGGGCAGGGTCAGGCTGGGTACATCGCCCTGGAAGCTGACGCCGTCGACGAACAGGTTCAGGTTGGCCAGGGTTTCGGGAATCATTGCCATGTAGATGCGCTCCTTAAGCGGCGGAATCGAGGACTTCGGTCAGCCACTGGTTGGTGACTTCGACGCGGAAATTGGGGTTTTCGGCAGGCGGGACATCGGTGAAGCGGATGTTCCAGTACACCTTGCCCTGCTCCAGTTGGCTGGCGGTGTTCAGTTCAGGGTCGGCGTAGACCTCGAAATTGATGATCGCGCCCTGGTTCTTCAGGTCGCGCATGAAGGCCTGCAGGCCCTCGGTGACGTCCTTGACGTAGGTGGCGGTGATCGCCCGGTCGACTGCCCATTTGTGGCCGTAGAGAATCGCGTCCATGACGATGTCCATGGTCCGCACACGGGTGACGAAAGCCCATTTCGGGTCGCTGGACAGGGTTCGGTTACCCCACAGGCGGAAGCCGTCGTCGCGAATGATGGTGGCGATGTTGGCGTTGTTCAGCAGGTTGGCGCGGCAGCTGTCGTCGCCATCGAGGAACTCCACCGGACGGCGGGTACCCGTGATACCGACGAACTCCTTGTTCGACGGCGAGGCCCAGAAGCCGTATTCGCTGTCAGTCCAGGCGAACAGGCCGGCGACCCAGGCCGAACCTGGTGCATCGACGGTGGCCTCGGCGTCGTTGTCCCAGTAACGCACGCCTGGGTCGACCAAAAAGGCTCGCTTGGCGCCAAAGTTGCCAGCGTAGGCGATGGCCGCCTCGTCGGTGGTGTTCGGCCCATCGATGATGGCGATGGCGCGCAGTTTGTCGGCCAGAGCGACCAGCGCGGTGCCAACGGCCTCGACGGCACTGTGCTGGGGCGCCACCAGCAGGCGTGGCTGGGCGTTGAAGCGGCTCTTGCCGTCGAGTAGCGCTTGCAGGCCGGTGCGTTTGCCGTCCGCTTGAACCGCGCCGATGATGGCTGCGGTCTGCTCGGCTGCGTCTTCGACCTTGGCTACGCCACAGGCGACGATGACGGCCTTGGCGCGGCTGTAGATTGCCCGGCAGGCCTTGGTGATGGCGGCGTCCTGGCCGAATGCCGCGACCGCTTCGCGCTCACTGGTGATCAGCACCAGCTCGTTGGCCTTGGCGCTGATGCCAGCGCCTTCGCTGAAGGTGTCGACCAGGCCGATGATCGACGAAGAAGGCAGCGCAATGCTGCGCGCGCCGGTATCGACATTAGTAACGGTGACGCCGTGGAAGAATCCACTCATGTGTTAGTACTCCAGATATGAAAAGACCCCGCGATGCGGGGTCTGGATGGGGTGCAGAAAAACGAACCTTCTACCCAGGCAGGAGGTTATTGAGGTGGGTTGGTGGTGGAGGCAATCGCCTGGTCAGGACTGACCGGCCAGCGAATGGCCAAGGGGTAATCGGCTTGCTGGTTCACTCGGTTGAGCTCGATGCGATAGCGCTTCCAGGCAAGCAGTGCGGCAAGCTCCTGCTCACTCGCTTCGCCAACATCGGCGGCATCTTCCAGTGGCACGATACGGATCGCTGCCTCAGCCAGCTTGCTGTCGCGCAAGGCCAGCGCCAGGGCCACGGCCTTGTCACGTTGTGCATCGACATCGGCCACCCAGGCACTGCCATTCCAAGTGTGCAGCGGGCCTGGGAAAGGCTCGCGGGTCAGCGTGTCTGGCAGCGGACCCAACAGCAGATACTCCTGGGCATCGCCAGTGGCAGTGCTATAGACGGTGCCACGATTGTCTTGAACCAACTCCCAGGTGTCAGTTTGCCTGTTGCGCACTATCGCAAAGCCGGGGCTGGAGGCTGGCGGGGAGTCGGCGAAGGCGAGTGCGGGCACCAGCCAGTTGCCCTCCTCCAGCGGATCGGGATCAGCCAGGCCTTGGCCAATGTACTCCAGGGTTTCAGGATGAGCGTTATAGGTCGTAGGTGCGTCCATGTTTACCTCGTCAGTATTTGATGCATGCGAGCAGCGCGATGTTGCGCGGACGTGCTTCATTGCCACCGCTAGCACCGATCGTCACCACGTGGCTGTGGTCACCGGCACTGGCAGCGGTGCCGGAAATAGTGTGGGTATGGGCACCGGCCGGGTTGGTGGCTGCGGTCGTGCCGTTCTGCAAGTTGGCGGTGGTGAAGTTGGGCGAGCCACCACCGACGTTGTTGTTCTGCGCACGAGGCGCGGTATGGCTATGCTCGCCGGCGGCCAGGGCGGTACCGCTGATGGCGTGGGTATGCGCACCTGCCGCCGCGGCAGAACCTGCGTGGGTATGGCTGAGGTTCTGCCCAGCCTGTACCGAACCCAGGCCTCGACCGGCGTCCAGCCCGCGCCCGTCATCGACGCCTCGTATGAACTCGCCGCGCAAGTCCGGCAGGTTGAACGTGGTACTGCCATCACCTGCGCCGAACGTCGTACCGATCTGGGCGAACAACCCGGCATAGAGCACTCGACCCACCGCAGCACCATTGGCCTTGATGTAGCCAACTGGCGGCGTATTGCCTGCCACATGGATGATGCTGCCTGGGGGGACACCGTTGTCGAGCCTGGCCCAGGCAGTCCATTGGTTGTTGTATTGGCTACGGGCATACACTGCACTGCCACCGGAATACTGAATCGCCAGCTGGCTGCGGTTGGAAGTCGAAGCAATCGTCGAGTAGAAGGTTGTCGTTATGTGCCAGTACCAGACTGGGTCGGGCGTATTGGCATGATTACTGAGGATGACCTGGTTGACCGCAAGATTAGGGTCCTGGTTTGTCGCTCCTTGGGCTAAACCACTGGCGGCATTCACCGCAGCGGCCAAGCCGACCACTTCACTGATGGCATGTGTGTGTGTTGTTGGCGCTGCGCCCAAGGTAGTACGCGCCGCCTGCGCATTGGCGTCATCGAGCAAGGTGCGGCTGAACGCCGACAACGGCGCCATGGCGAACGTGTCGGCCGCCGTGCTGTAGATCAGTTGGTCAGCGGCTGAGCTCAAGCCGGCAAGGGCGGTCAGCGTTGCATCCAAAGGCTGTTTGCCCGCCAGGGCATTGGTCATGGTGGTAGCAAAGTTCGGATCGTTGGCCAATGACGCAGCCAGCTCCTTGAGCGTATCGAGGGTGCCCGGAGCCGAGTCGACCAGGCCCGCAATCGCTCCCTGGACGAAAGCGGTGGTTGCCAGCTGCTGGGTATTGGTGCCTTTCACCGCTGTCGGCGCCGTTGGCGCGCCGCGCAAGGCGGGCGAATCGGTGATGCTCAATTCCGCCCAGGCCGACCAGACATTGGAGTAGCACGAGCGGCTGTAGACCCGGCCGCTGTTGTAGGTGGTGTAGAGCTGACTGCAAATCGCCGGGCTGGCACATTGCACCAACAGGGTGCCGGCGACTGCCTCGGGATAATTCAGGGCCAGGGTCGCGTTGGCATTGGCCGTCTGCCCGTAGGAACCTGGGGTAGTCATGCTGTTGAGATTGGACCCGGCAGGTAGATTGCTGCCGGATACTCCTACACTGCCCCAACCCAAAGAGCCCAGTAACTGTTGCGTGAACTGGGTAGTGGCAATACTCGTGTCGTTGCTAGCGATCGCCGCTGTCGGGGCTTTCGGTGCACCGCTCAAGATGGGAGAGGCAAGGTCGGCCTTGAGTGCCAAGGACGCGTCGACCTGCGCCTTGGTGTAGACGTCTGTGAGCCCGTAACCTGCGACCGTAGTCGGGTTGCTGGCCGCCACCACGCGGCCATACTTGTCCACCGTGACGCTACGATAAGTACCTGCCGCGACGCCGCTCCGGCCGTAGGCCATTTCGAACGCCAGCGCGGTTACGCCTACGGAAATAAGGCCGTCAGTTACCAGTTGCCAAGCGCTATCGGCATTGACGCTGCCTTGTTCGACATGCACCAGTAGCCCCGGAGTGACCTTGGTGGAACTGTCAGCATCGCTGCAGCGTGTCCAGGCGCCGCTAGCGGCGAGGTAGAGGCCATTGTCCTTCGCGGCAGCCTGGTTCTTCACCAGAACCCGCGCGCCAGCTGGCAGCGCAACCCCGTCGATACCCTGCAATCCGCTTAAGGTAATAGCCGCAGTGGTCGCAGCCAGCACCGAATGCTTGAAGTCCTGCCTGGCCAACTCTTCTGTCACCCATTCACGGGTGGCCAGCACCACGCTGGGATCAATTTTCAGTTGCACATTGCTGGCACTGCTGACGACCAAGTTCATCCTCACGATCTGGGTACGACCCGATCCCTGGCTCAACAGCGGCTTGAAAGTCGGTGCGCAATTGGCCACGGCGATCATGTCGCCATCGGCGTCATACAGCGCGATCTCGCGGATCCAGCGGCCACCGACATCGGCAGGAATAACCTGCTCGGCGATGATGATGGCGCTGTTCTTGTCGTCGACCTTGAGCTGGTTCAGCGGCGCCCGGCGCCATTCGTTGAGCAGCTTGGTCTGGTTGGCACTTGGCGTCGGATCGGTGCCGTTGGCGTCGCCGACGCCCATCTGGGTGATTTTCCACGCGATGCCCAAGGCATCCGCGTTGGCCTGCTTCGCCGCCCCCACATTGGTGAGAATGGCGTAGAACTGTGAATTCTGGTCAACCATGTGCAATGTCCAAGGTATCGATTGAATGTTCGCGGCCACCGCGACCGATGACGCCAATAACGTCTATGTCACGTGCCGCCAAGGGGTAGATGTCCAGCTCGTCGCCTTCTTGGCATGCGCAGCCGACATGAAAAGCGCCGCGGCTTTCGAGGCTGATGACCAGGCCGGTCAAATGTCGACTGACGGGCCTGGCGTCATCGATCAGCGACGACAGCTGCTGATAGGTTTGTTCGTTGATGCCTGCGTCGGACACGCCGATCTTCAAGGCGAAGGTTCCGGGCACTGCTGCGGGTTCGGCCTGCCACCACTCCTCTACCTCGATCAGATAGCCGAATGGCTCGACCACCCGCCTGAGTGCGCCGAGGGTGCCTTTGTGGGCGTGGACGAAGAACGCCGAGCGGATCACCGAACGCTTGATGGTGTCGCTCCAGCTATCGTCCCAGCGGTCGACCGACCACGCCCAGGCCAGCTGATAGAGCAGGTGTGATGGGCAATTGTCGGGGTTGTAGAGCAAACGCAGGTCGACCATGAGGTCCTCATCCCCGGCCACCTCGATGGCCCGCTCCAGGGGCGAACGATTGAGCGGTAGAAGGCTATGCATATCAGCCTCCGCGCTTGAGTGAAAAACCCGTGCACCAGGCGGCCTGGGCCTTGCTCGGACGGATGTCGGTCCAGTTGCCCAGTTCGACCCGGCTGACACCGCCGATATGCAACTGGGCATCGATACCGGAGCGGGCAACTTCCAAGCCCAGGCGTCGTCGTGGGTTGATCCAGGCCTGCAAGCGGCGCTGGCATTCGGCAAGGATCGCCTCTGATTCCGGACCGTTGTCAGCCATGTACAGCAAAGCATCGATGCGATACGCCAGCACCTCGGCGCTGCGCACATTGACCCGGTCAGCCACGGGGCGAATGTCGTCGTCGTTCAAATAGGCCGCAACATCTGCCAGCAATTCAGGGCTGGCGACACCGTTGCCATCCAGGCTCAGCACCGTGACATCGACGACAGCCGGCGACGGGCTCTCGGCGGTCGCGTCAGCGACCAGCCCCGACGCGTTACGGGCATGCAAGATGTAGCTGTTGCGCGGCCCTGCCGTGGTCAGCCCTTCGTAGACCAGTTGCACCCGCTCGCGCAGGGCATCGTCGGACTCAAGCTGCGCCTCTACAGGCGGCACACGTGTCGGGTCTGCCGCCTGGATCACCAGGCGCTGCAAACTGACATTAGCGGCCAGCTGGTCCAGATCACTGCCCTGCGCATAGGCCAGCAACAACGCCTTGGCCGCATCGTTGATACGCGCCCGGTTGAGCAGTTTGCGATAAGCCCCGACCTCCAGCAGCTTGGTGACCGGATCGCTTTCGAGCTGCGCCGTCCAGTCATCCCCCAGGTGGGCGCGGAAGGTCTCTAGGTCAGCTTGGTAAAGGTCTTCGTAGTTAAGGTCTTCGAGTAGCTGCGGTGCGGGCAAGCGGGAGAGGTCTACCTGGCTCATACGCTCACCTCCAGCAGGGCTTCGTCGCCCAGGTAGCGGCCACTCAGGAGCAGGCTGACCTGGCCATCGAGTACCGCTACCACCTTGACCCGCTCAAGCTTCAGGCGCGGTTCCCAGCGGCCCAGGGCACGAGCGACCTCGGCTTGCACGGCGCTCTTCCAGCCTTCGTTGACCGGCATGTCGACATAGCGACGCAATTGGCTGCCGTATTCGGGGCGCATGCGGCGGCTGCCAAGCGGGGTGGTGAGAATGTCGTCGATCGATTGGCGAAGGTGAGCGATGCCGGCCAAGGGCTGGCCGCTGCGGCGGTCCATGCCGATCATGGGGCACCTCCTGCCGCGGACCAGCCTGCACAGGCAGGCGCATGCTGATGGAGTTTCATAGTTGCCTCCTGATATGAAAAAGCCCGCAGCAGCGGGCTTCGTTCAATGTTTGTGATTGGCCGTATTCCCGGCCGTATCGATGATCCGGCCGCTGCCGTGGATATCGCCGCTAACCTGCAGCGGGCCGTTGATCGCGACGCTGCCGGTGAGGGTGATGGCTGCAGCATCGAGCGTGATGGCGCCATCGCTGACCTGTACGGTGCTGGCGCCGACTGTGACCGTGGCGTTACCACTGGGCAGGTGGATGTCGTAGCGACGCGCTTGCCAGTCATAGGCCAGCGAGCCGCCATCGTCGAAATACCACGCCGCCACGTGATCGCGGTTATCCGGCGGGCTGCCCGCATTGCCATACAGGCCTGGCACGAAGGTACCCTGGGCCGGCTCCCCGCTGGGGCTGACCAGTACGCCCTGCTCGCCCAGGCTCGGCGCCCGCCAATGCCGAGCCTTGCCAGCGGCGAGGGAATGCCAGCGCAGCCAAGCGCTAGTCCAGCCACTGCCGTCGGCAACCCGCACTCGCGCTGCCGCCAGGTCGACCGCTACCACCCGGCATGGGATCAGCAAGCTGGCAAGCATGCGATCGTGCATGGCACTGGCGTAACTCATGCCAGGTCCTCCGGGGCGAAATAGCGGCTCTGATTACCAGGCCCGGTATCTGGATCGATGCCCAGCAGCAAGCTACCTGCGGGCTGATCCGGCCAGGGCCATTGGGGCTCGCCGAGCAGCACCGGCTGATCCCAGCGCACTTTCCAATCGCCCGCTTCGAACTGTGCTTGCACATTGCGGCTGGCTTCGACGAAATCCAGCCCCCAGAACTGTTGGCGCAACAGGTCCATCAATTGCGCCGCCAGCAGGCTGCCTTGCAGGCGAGCCTCAGGGTTGAGGGTGTCGGCGGTAATGTCAGCCTCGAAACTGGCGATCAGCACCGAGCGTCCATCGCGCGGCGCAGCGTCAGCTGTCATGCGCACGATGCCATGGCGCAGCGCCGGCAAATCGGGGTTATTGCCTAGGGTTGAATGTGCATCGACTGACGCCAGCTCGGGCATCGCCTCACGGATCGTGGCGGTCAACGCCGCATATAAAGTGGTCAATTCGCTCATGCCATGCGCTCCTACCGCTCGTCCGTGGGGGATGCGTCGCGCAGCCCAAGTCGCTTCGCTGCCCAGCGCTCGTAAAGGCCGATGGCGACATCGGCGCCGGCCATGGCGGTCAAGCAGCCAAAGGCGCTAGCCGTCCAGATCGACATGCCGGTGGCATACAGCAGCATCACGGTGGATACCCCACATACCATGCATGCCCCAGAGCGCAGCGCCAGCCGCCGCACCAGCGACCAGCCGCGGGCGCCAGCTTTGTCGGCGCGCCACATTTCGCCAGAAATACCCCCCAGCAATGCCAGGACGATTACCAGCCAGAGCGGCATCTCCAGCAACGCTTGTTGCTCGTTCGTCACTGTCCTGTCTCCTGTGTGATGCCCGCCGGCAACTGCCGGCGGATCGATTACCGTTGATCGCGGCATTCCAAAAAGCCCGGCCCGCCAGGCTTTTCAGTAATGCGTTGGCAAACCGCCGGCCACGACTGGTGACGCCGCACGGTTACGCTTCAAATTGGTGACTCCGACCGCGGCCGCCTGCCCGCCGGATAACTGTTCGTGGTGCTTTACGCTGCACACCCGGGCCAGTTGCCAACCCTCTGAACAGTTGAGGCCTGTTCATCGCTGCCTGTGTAACAACCGGTTGCTGACCGGCTTGAGACACAGATTATGCATTGATGCATATGCAGTCAATGCATTTATTCAAATTTCTATGCACGCGAATTTGCTGATATGCATGCAAGCTATGCGTCGCGCAGGTTGTAGGAGTTTTCACAAGGCGAAAAAAAACCCGCTTAGGCGGGTTTTCTGTCGAGCAGGTTATTTAGCGAGCATACATGCCCCACCAGAACACATGGCCGAGCAGGCTGATCTGCTCCTCCTGCATTTGCTGGAAGCTGTAGTCTTCGTCGGGATGCTCATCGCGGTTGAAGCTGCGCAGCCGAATCCCGGTGGGCAGGCGGTAGACCTGCTTGACCCGCAGTTGGCCGTTATGATTGATGGCATAAAGGTCGCCGTCGACGATGTCACCGATCGAGCACTTGCCGGTATTGACCCCCACCGTGGCGCCATCGCGCAGCACTGGCAGCATGCTGTTGCCGCGCACTGTCACACACTTGGCATTATCGAACTGCACGCCGTTGTGGCGTAGGCTGCGCTTGCCGAAACGCAGGCGCGCGCGCTCGCTTTCCTCGATGACGAATCTTCCTGATCCTGCTGCCAATTCGACCTCACGAAGAAAAGGTACCGACACCTCGTCATCCTCGACGGGGGTTTCATCGTCCCACAGGCTGATGTCACTGAGCTCGGCATGCCCATGGGCCGGTTGCGCCGCTTCACGCGACTCGCCCAGCTCGACACGGCCACGCAACTGATCGGTGCTCACGCCAAAATACTCGGCGATCCTCGACACGTGCTTGTCCGAAGGATCGACGATCTTCTCGCTGAGAATCCGCGACAGGGTGGATTGGGGAACGCCCGTGCGCCGGTACAGCTCCGTCGGGGACAGGCCGTGGCGGTCGAGCAAGGTTCTGAGTACGGAGGCTACGTTGCGTTTTTGCATAACATGCATAATGCAGCCAGCGCAATTGAAATGCAATCGATGCTGATGGGCAAAAAACTTGCATCCCTCCCTCGCCACTCGCTAACGTCGCGTCCGAGCTGAAACGCAGACAGGAGCGCCCGCGTTGAACATGCATAAAGTGCATAGATGGCTAGGAACCGCCATCAAATTGATTCTGGTTACCTTGGTGTGCTGGATGATCAGCCCACAAGTTTTCGATGACTACTCATCGAACCATCCACGTCGGGTATTCAGCCCGGGATTCATCATGCTGTGCACGCTAGTGGTGGTGTTCGAACTGCTCCTGCTCCAGCACCTCTATGGCCATCGCAGCTAATCATTGCCTGCGCAGATTTGCCCTACCCCAACCTCCTGCAGCGCTGGAAAAAAGCCTGTACCATTGCCGGTTTGAAAATCGCCAACCGAATCACCCGCTGTAAGGCCCCGAATGTCTGATCTCTCCGCACACACACCGATGATGCAGCAGTACTGGAAGCTGAAGAATCAGCATCCGGACCAGCTGATGTTCTACCGCATGGGCGATTTCTACGAGATCTTCTACGAAGACGCGAAGAAAGCCGCCAAACTGCTGGACATCACCCTGACCGCACGCGGTCAGTCGGCCGGCCAGTCGATCCCGATGTGCGGGATTCCATTTCATTCGGCGGAAGGTTACCTGGCCAAGCTGGTCAAGCTCGGCGAGTCGGTGGTGATCTGCGAGCAGATCGGCGATCCGGCTACCAGCAAAGGCCCAGTCGAGCGTCAGGTAGTGCGCATCATCACCCCGGGTACGGTGAGTGACGAAGCACTGCTCGACGAGCGCCGCGACAACCTGATCGCTGCCTTGCTCGGTGACGAGCGACTGTTCGGCCTGGCGGTGCTGGACATCACCAGCGGCAACTTCACCGTGCAGGAGATCAAAGGCTGGGAAAACCTGCTGGCCGAACTTGAGCGGATCAACCCGGTCGAGCTGCTGATCCCCGATGACTGGCCGCGCGATCTGCCGGCCGAGAAGCGCCCAGGCTGCCGCCGTCGTGCACCGTGGGACTTCGACCGTGATTCGGCACGTAAAAGCCTCTGCCAGCAGTTCGCGACCAAGGACCTCAAAGGCTTTGGCTGCGACAAGCTGACCCTGGCCATTGGCGCGGCTGGCTGCCTGCTGAGCTACGCCAAGGAAACCCAGCGCACCACCCTGCCCCATCTGCGCAGCCTGCGCCACGAGCGCATGGACGACACGGTCGTGCTCGACGGTGCCAGCCGGCGTAACCTGGAACTGGACATCAACCTGGCCGGTGGTCGCGACAACACCCTGCAGTCGGTCATCGACCGCTGCCAGACCGCCATGGCCAGCCGTTTGCTGAGCCGCTGGCTGAACCGCCCGCTACGCGACCTGAAAGTGCTGCAAGCGCGTCAGGATTCGATCCGTTGCCTGCTCGATGGCTACCGCTACGAGAAACTGCAGCCGCAGCTCAAGGAAATCGGTGACCTGGAACGGATCCTCGCCCGAATCGGCCTGCGCAACGCGCGTCCTCGTGACCTTGCCCGCCTGCGCGATGCCCTTGGCGCCTTGCCCGAGCTGCAAAACGCCATGGCAGAGTTGGAGGCGCCGCACCTGGCCCGCCTGGCCGCGATTACTGGCACCTACCCGGAACTTGCCAGCCTGCTGGAACGAGCGATCGTCGACAATCCGCCAGCGGTGATCCGTGACGGTGGCGTGCTCAAGACCGGCTATGACAGCGAACTTGATGAGCTGTTGGCCATGAGCGAGAACGCCGGCCAGTTCCTGATCGACCTGGAAGCACGCGAGAAAGCCCGCACGGGTCTGGCCAACCTCAAGGTCGGCTACAACCGCGTGCACGGCTACTTCATCGAACTTCCGACCAAGCAGGCCGAGCAAGCCCCTGGGGACTACATTCGCCGCCAGACCCTCAAGGGCGCCGAGCGCTTCATCACCCCAGAGCTCAAAGCGTTTGAAGACAAGGCACTGTCGGCCAAGAGCCGTGCCCTGGCGCGCGAGAAGATGCTCTACGATGCGCTGATGGAAACCCTGATCGGCCACCTGGCGCCGTTGCAGGACAGCGCCGCGGCACTGGCCGAGCTGGACGTCTTGAGCAATCTGGCCGAGCGCGCCCTGACGCTGGACCTGAACTGCCCAAGCTTCGTCGACGAGCCATGCCTGCGTATCGAGCAAGGCCGCCACCCGGTGGTCGAGCAAGTCTTGACCACCCCGTTCGTGGCCAACGACCTGGGCCTGGACAATGGCACGCGGATGCTGATCATCACCGGCCCGAACATGGGCGGTAAATCGACCTACATGCGTCAGACCGCGCTGATCGTGCTGATGGCGCACATCGGCAGCTTCGTCCCGGCGGCGCGCTGCGAGCTGTCGCTGGTCGATCGCATCTTCACCCGTATCGGCTCCAGCGACGACCTGGCCGGCGGGCGCTCGACGTTCATGGTCGAAATGAGCGAAACCGCCAACATTCTGCATAACGCCACCGACCGCAGCCTGGTGCTGATGGATGAAGTCGGTCGCGGCACCAGTACCTTCGATGGCCTGTCGCTGGCCTGGGCCGCTGCCGAGCGCCTGGCGCAGCTGCGTGCCTATACGCTGTTCGCCACGCACTACTTCGAGCTGACCGTACTGCCGGAGAATGAGCCGCTGGTGGCCAACGTGCACCTGAACGCCACTGAGCACAATGAGCGCATCGTGTTCCTGCACCATGTGCTGCCTGGCCCTGCCAGCCAGAGCTACGGCCTGGCCGTGGCGCAGCTGGCCGGTGTCCCGGCGCCAGTGATCCAGCGTGCCCGCGAGCACCTGGGCCGCCTGGAAACGACCAGCCTGCCGCATGAGGCGCCGGTGACCAAGGCCGCCAAGGGCGAGCCGCAAGCGCCGCACCAAAGCGATCTGTTCGCCAGCCTGCCTCACCCAGTCATCGAGAAGCTGGGCAAGCTGGACTTGGACGACATGACGCCGCGCCAAGCTATCGAAATGCTATATCAACTGAAGAACCTGTTATAACGGCCGCCTGCGCAAGCTGGTAGAATCCCGCGCGGTTTGCTGGTGCTGCAGGTTATTAGCCTGGCCTGCAGCCACATACCTGTGAACCGCGCTGCCCTGCAAGGAAGGGCACGCTGCCGTTGCCTGAGGAGAAAATTAGAAATGACCTTCGTCGTCACCGACAACTGCATCAAGTGCAAGTACACCGACTGTGTTGAAGTCTGTCCGGTGGACTGCTTCTATGAAGGCCCGAACTTCCTGGTCATCCACCCGGACGAGTGCATCGACTGTGCACTGTGCGAGCCAGAGTGCCCGGCTCAAGCCATTTTCTCGGAAGACGAAGTGCCTGCGGGCATGGAGAACTTCATCGAGATCAACGCCGAACTGGCGGAGATCTGGCCGAACATCACCGAGAAGAAAGACGCGCTGCCGGATGCTGAAGAGTGGGATGGCAAGACCGGTAAGATTGCTGATCTGGAACGCTGATACGCTTGGCGTTTCGGTTCAAGGAAGGTGGCCTTAGGGCCGCCTTTTTTATTGCCTGGGATTTGATCAGCAACGAAAACGCCCAAGGCTGAGCTTGGGCGTTTTCTGGAAGCTGGGTGAGGATTGCTCTGGCACTGAACGGCAGGCAAAAAAAAGGGGCGGTTTGACCCGCCCACATTTTTTCCGTAGTCCCTGTTTGTCCCAAACATCGTCCTGATGAATCGCTTTCCTGCGATGTCCTTGGCCTTCTTCCTGAGGGCCTGTGCCTGTCCGTCGGCACAGTTCGAATACTAGCGATTTCATTTTGGGAGACAAGCGTGGCAGCTTTCAAAACGTTACTACGGAAACACTTCTTCATATTTAATAAATCATTAACTTTCAATTGGTTAGGAAACGGATAGGTTTGAAAAGGACAATGATTTACTGACCCGTAGGTCGATGACTTACAGCATGTGTGAGCAATTTCTTACACGGGATGCAACTGGGGTAGCAGTCGACACATTCCTTTACTTGCAAATGGGGATGCTTTGGGGGCTTTGGGCTTTGGTATTGCGGGCTTATCCATTGTTTGTGGCGATGCCACTGGCCCCTTCCGCCTTTACGGCGGCTTACTTTTCTCTTGGGAAAAGTAAGCAAAACCGCTCGCTCCTGCATCCGGCCCTACGCTGCGCTTCGGGTTCCCTCGCTGCGGGCTTGCTCCCGTGAGGACCGCGCTGTACGGCCCCTCCTGGGCCGCAGCGCTTGACGGCCATCCATGGCCGTCACCTCACTCCGCAAACCCTCCGCTCGGCCTCCTGACGTCGCGAATCTGTAGCGTCTGAACCTGCGCGCACTAAGATCAAAAGCAGGCGCATCGCTACGCTCTCGCAGAAACCAAAGCCAAAGCCAAAGCCAAGTATCGAATTTTTATTTTGTGTTGTTTGTTCAGGCCTCTTCGCGGGCAAGCCCGCTTCCACAGGCTCACCGCCAGCCGGGAGAACAGTGCGCTACCTGTGGGAGCGGGCTTGCCCGCGAAGAGGCCGGAGTATCCAGCGCAGATGCCACTATCGCCAGATAACGCCAGCCCAGGCGCCGCCACTAACTTCGCGACGTCAGTAGGCCGAGCGGAGGGCTTGCGAAGGGAGGTGACGGCCATGGATGGCCGTCAAGCGCTGCGGCCCAGGAGGGGCCGTACAGCGCGGCCCTCCCGGGAGCAAGCCCGGAGTGAGGGGACCCGAAGCGCAGCGTAGGGCCGGATGCAGGAGCAGGCGGTTTTGCTTACTTTTCCCAAGAGAAAAGTAAGCCGCCGTAAAGGCGGAAGGGGCCAGTGGCGTCGCCACAAAGAATGGATAAGCTCCCGATTCAAGAACTCAAGAAACTCAAACTCCCCGCAAAACAAAACGCCCCGAGATTATCGGGGCGCTTAGCGAACAAACCGTAAAACCAAAAAACACTACTTACTGAAACAACGACTCACTAGACAGCCCATTCTTCTCAAGAATCTCCCGCAGCCGCTTCAGGCCTTCAACCTGAATCTGCCGCACTCGCTCCCGAGTCAGGCCAATCTCCAACCCCACATCCTCCAGCGTACTGCTCTCATGCCCCCGCAGCCCAAACCGACGTACCACAACCTCACGCTGCTTGTCGGTCAACTCTCCCAGCCACTGGTCAATGCTCTGCGACAGGTCGTCATCCTGCAGCAACTCACACGGGTCGGTAGGTCGATCATCCGTCAGGGTATCGAGCAGCGTCTTATCCGAATCCGGCCCCAGTGAAACGTCCACCGACGACACCCGCTCATTAAGCCCAAGCATACGCTTGACCTCAGCGACCGGCTTCTCCAGCAGGGTGGCGATTTCTTCCGGGGACGGCTCGTGATCGAGCTTTTGCGTGAGCTCCCGCGCAGCACGCAGGTAAACGTTGAGCTCCTTGACCACGTGGATCGGCAGGCGAATGGTACGGGTCTGGTTCATGATCGCCCGTTCGATGGTCTGGCGAATCCACCAGGTCGCATAGGTGGAGAAACGGAAACCACGTTCCGGATCGAATTTCTCCACGGCGCGAATCAAGCCCAGGTTGCCTTCCTCGATCAGGTCGAGCAACGACAAGCCACGATTCACATAACGGCGGGCGATTTTCACGACCAAGCGCAGGTTGCTCTCGATCATGCGTTTGCGACCGGCAGGGTCGCCTTTTTGCGAGAGGCGTGCGAAGTGCACTTCCTCTTCGGGGGAGAGCAGCGGCGAGAAGCCGATCTCGTTCAGGTACAGCTGGGTAGCATCAAGCGCCCGGCTGTAATCGATGTACTTGTGTTGCTTGAGCGACGAGGCCTGTTTGGCCTTGGTCCGAACCGAAGGTACAGCAGGTTCGTCTGACACCACATCCGTTTCCAAAACGATGCCCGTCTCCATCAGGAGGAGGTCATCGTCGATGTCAAACTCCGGCACTTCTTTACTGAGAGCCATTGTTATAGTCCTTTGCTGAGTTCGAACTCAGACTCTAGCGACGCCTGATTCCCTGGCAGCGCTGGAGCCTGTCCCCTCTACATCCAAGGAACAGGCCGGGTACAACGATCAACGACGTGGCAAGAACTGGAGCGGATCGACGGGTTTGCCCTGGCGGCGAATTTCAAAATGCAGCTTAACCCGATCAGTGCCCGTAGACCCCATTTCAGCGATAGCCTGCCCTGCCTTGACCTGCTGCCCCTCCCGAACCAAAAGCCTGCGGTTATGACCGTAGGCACTGACGTAGGTATCGCTGTGCTTGATGATGATCAGTTCGCCGTAGCCCCTCAAGCCACTCCCGGCGTAGACCACTGCACCACCAGACGCAGCAAAAACAGGCTGTCCCAAATCACCGGCGATATCAATGCCTTTATTCAAACTACCGTTTGAAGCGAATTTTCCAATCAGCACGCCGTTGGCCGGCCAGGTCCAACCACCGGCTGTACGCTCTGCGGCAGGCACTGTGGTGACCACTGGGGTAGTGGTTGCCGGGGTTGTTACAACGGGTTTACCGCTGCTCGCGGGTGGCGTTGTGGTGGTCCCAACCGGGCGCCGGATGACCGTGGTCTTGCTCGACGAAGAAGGGCTGGAGACCACTGTGGTACTACCGGTCGAACCACTGCTGAAACGAATCGGTTGCCCCGGGCGGATGGTATACGGCGCACTGATATTGTTGCGTGCGGCCAGCTCCTTGTAGTCCCAACCGTAGCGGAAGGCGATCGAGAACAGCGTGTCGCCCGGTTTGACGATGTACTGCCCCGACGTCACGGTCGGGCGCTTGGGCGCCGCGTTGTTGCGGTCGACCACCCGCGCGCCGCTCGAGCCGGTGCTGGAACAGCCCGCCAGCAGGGTGCCCATGGCCAGTGCAACCAGCAGGAGCTTGAAACCCGACCGATCCTTGCGCTGCAGACTGATTGTGTGACCCACCCGCGCTCCCCTCATGGTGCCGAAAACCGATATGACGAAACGAAATGCAATATTGTTTCAATTATAACCGAGCCCACGGCCATTGGGTGGGCTGGAGAAAGATCCGACGCCGCTTCAGGACTTACGGACACCCCGCCAGATAGACACAGCCACGCGGCAAGAATTCGTCAGCGCGGTAAATATTCGGTGTGGATCAAGCCAGCGGGCCATTGAGCAGGGGCACGAAGCGCACCGCACCGAGCACCCGTCGGGAGAAGCCATGCTCCTCGCGCACGATCAGCATCAGTTGCTGGGTCTCCCCTGCCGGCCCCACCGGGATCACCAAGCGTCCACCGGGCGCCAGCTGATCGAGCAACGCCTGGGGTACCTCAGGTGCAACCGCGGTGACGATGATGCCGTTATACGGCGCCAGCGCCTGCCAGCCGTCGCAACCGTCGCCCCAGCGGAACACCACGTTGCGCAGGTTGAGCTCAAGCAGGCGCTCCTTGGCCCGGTCTTGCAGAACCTTGATCCGCTCCACCGAGAACACGCGCTCCACCAGTTGCGCCAGGATCGCGGTCTGGTAGCCCGAGCCAGTTCCGATCTCCAGCACCTTGTCCAGAGGCCCCGCCTCCAGCAGCAGCTCACTCATGTGCGCAACCATGAAGGGTTGGGAGATGGTCTGGTTATGCCCGATCGGCAGCGCGGTGTCCTCGTAGGCCCGATGGGCGAGCGCTTCATCGACGAACAAGTGACGCGGCGTACGGCGAATGGCCTCGAGCACCTTGGGGTTCGAGACGCCCTCCTCGCACAAGCGCTGGATCAACCGCTCCCGGGTACGCTGGGAGGTCATGCCGATACCGCGGCGCAGCAGATCGTCTTGTTCGCGCATCAGAGCACGCCCTCCAGCCAGCCATCGAGCTGCTCGAAGGCATCGTTGAAGGTGCGGTCAAGCTGCAATGGGGTGATCGACACATAGCCTTGCATCACCGCATGGAAGTCTGTCCCCGGCCCGCCGTCTTCGGCGTCACCGGCCACGGCTATCCAGTAGCCTTCCTTGCCGCGCGGATTGACCACCTTGGTCGGTGCCGCCGCCCGCGCTCGATGCCCGAGGCGGGTGAGCTGGATGCCACGGATGTGCTCCAGCGGCAAATTCGGGATATTGATATTGAGAACGGTGCGTGCTGGCAGTTGCAGACGCGACTGCGCCTCGACCAGGCGCCGGGCGATGTAGGCCGCAGTCGGCAGATTGTCTGGCGCGCGCGACAGCAGCGAGAACGCCAGCGAGGTGCCCCCCAGGAAGCGCCCCTCAAGGGCCGCAGCAACTGTACCTGAGTACAACACGTCATCGCCCAGGTTCGCGCCCAGGTTGATACCCGAGACGACCATGTCAGGCGTCTGCGGCAGCAGGCCGTTGAGCCCCAAGTGCACACAATCGGTCGGCGTGCCATTAAGGCTGATAAAACCGTTGGCCAGCACCTGTGGGTGCAGCGGGCGGTCCAGCGTCAGCGAACTGCTGGCGCCGCTTTTGTCTTGATCCGGGGCGATCACCACGCACTCGGCATAATCGGCCAGCGCAGCATGCAGCGCGGCAAGGCCGGGTGCGGTAACACCATCATCATTGGAAATCAGAATACGCATGGGCTGTCCGTCTGCCCTACCGGCACCAGATCGACAAGCTCGCGCACCACCACGGTGGCGAAGCATCCGGCCGGCAGGACGAATTCCAGTTGCAGGATATCAGGCTCGGGATAATGCCACGTCAGGCCGCCAATAGGGAGCCGCAGGATGCGCCGTTCGTGACTCATGCCCGCTCGTGCCAGCCAATTGCACAGATCGGCATGCCGTTCAGCGATGCTCGACTCCAGCTCGGCGGTCGCACCGCCGGCGGGCGAGGCGCCTTCGCCCCACATCGGGCCGGTCGGATGCAGGTCGAGAATGGCCAAGCGCGGATCGGAACATTCAGCCTCACCCGCAGGAAAGAAGCTACGACTGTCGGTGAAGGCCAGCAGATCGCCAACCTGTGCCTGCTGCCAGCTGCCATCGGCGACCCGCGCGGCCAGCACTTGGTTGAACAGGTAGCTACGCCCAGCTGAAAGCAGACGTGAGCGGACATTGCGCTGCTCAGGCAGGGCAGCACGCGCAGCCCACTGCTGCGCATCATGCACGTTGCCGCCCGCATGGCCGAAGCGTTGGCTGCCGAAGTAGTTGGGCACCCCTTGAGCCTTGAGCTGCTGCAGACGCACATCCAGCGCCGCGTGATCAGCTGCCAGGGCAGTCAGGCGCAGGGAAAAACCGTTGGCCGAGTGGGCGCCGCGTTGCAGTTTGCGCTGGTGGCGCACCTGCTTGAGGATACGCAGGGTGTCGTCTTCGGCGCGCGTCAGGTCGGGGTCGGCCTTGCCCGGCAGATGCAGGCTGAACCACTGGCGGGTCAGGGCCTGGCGATCCTTGAGGCCGGCATAACTGATCGAACGTACTGGCACGCCAGCGGCGCGCGCCAGACGGCGAGCGGCTTCCTCGGTGTTCAGGTCACGCTTCTCGACCCACAGCCACAAGTGCTCACCCTGGCCAGACAACGGAATGTCGAGCACTTCGTCGACCTGGAAGTCTTCGGCCACGGCCTTGAGCACTGCGCTACCCAGCGCCGCACCAGAGGCCCGGGGGCCGAGCAGTTCGAGTTCGGTCATGCTGGCAGCAACAGGGCGACCGCGTGCACGGCGATACCCTCCTCACGGCCGGTGAAACCGAGCTTCTCGGTGGTCGTGGCCTTGACGTTGACCTGGTCGAGTTCAACCTGCAGGTCTTGGGCAATGAATTGGCGCATGGTTTCGATATGCGGGGCCATCTTCGGCGCCTGGGCGACGATGGTGGCATCGATGTTGCCGACCTTCCAACCCTTGGCCTGGACGATGCCAACGACATGGCGCAGCAGCACCCGGCTGTCGGCGCCCTTGAACTGCGGATCGGTATCGGGGAAGTGCTTGCCGATGTCGCCCAACGCGGCTGCGCCGAGCAGTGCATCGCTCAAGGCGTGCAACACCACGTCGCCGTCGGAGTGGGCCAGCAGGCCGTATTTGTGAGGGATACGCACCCCACCCAAGGTAATGAAATCACCGTCGGTGAAACGGTGCACATCGTAGCCATGGCCAATACGCATAGAAAAACGCCCTGATTAAGTCAGGGCGGGATTCTACCTGCTTTGAACCACCTTGGGCGTATGCTTTTGGGACCGCAGCACAGCCCCAATTATTTTCAGACTTGGCCTAAAGCCACGGCATGATGGCGCAGATGCTCATCGATAAAGCTGGCGATGAAGTAGTAGCTATGGTCATACCCCGGCTGCAAGCGCAACACCAGCTCATGACCAGCCTTGCGCGCCGCCTGCTCCAACGCCTCAGGCTTGAGCTGCTTCTCGAGAAAATCATCGCGATCGCCCTGATCCACCAACAGCGGCGGACACTGTCCGGCCGGCGTTTCGGCCAGCAGCACACTGGCATCCCACTCCCGCCAGCGCGCACGGTCTTCACCCAGATAACGCGAGAACGCCTTCTCGCCCCACGGGCAATCCATCGGATTGCTGATCGGCGAAAACGCCGATACCGAACGGTACCGCCCAGGGTTACGCAAGGCGCACACCAATGCACCATGACCGCCCATCGAATGGCCACTGATGCTGCGCTGATCGGAGGCAGGGAAATGCGCCTCGACCAGGGCTGGCAGTTCCTCTACCACGTAGTCATGCATGCGGTAGTGCTGGGCCCAGGGCTGCTGGGTAGCATTGAGGTAAAAACCTGCCCCCAGACCGAAGTCCCAGGCGCCGTCCGGGTCACCCGGCACCTGTTCGCCACGCGGGCTGGTATCGGGGGCGACGATGATCAAGCCCAGCTCAGCGGCCAGGCGCTGGGCGCCGGCCTTTTGCATGAAGTTCTCGTCGGTGCAGGTCAAGCCGCTGAGCCAGTACAGCACCGGCAGCTTGGCGCCCTGCTCTGCCTGCGGTGGCAGGTAGACGGCGAACACCATGTCGCAGCCCAGGACCTTGGAGTGATGCCGGTAACGCTTGTGCCAGCCGCCGAAGCTCTTCTGGCAAGAGATGTTTTCCAGGCTCATGGCTGACCTCAGAAGTGGATCACGCTACGGATGCTCTTGCCTTCATGCATCAGGTCGAAGGCTTTGTTGATGTCCTCCAGGCCCATGGTGTGGGTGATGAAAGTATCCAGCGGGATCTCGCCCTTCTCGGACATTTCCACGTAGCTGGGCAGCTCGCTGCGACCGCGCACGCCACCGAACGCCGAACCACGCCAGACGCGACCAGTCACCAGTTGGAACGGACGGGTAGCGATTTCCTGGCCGGCACCGGCGACACCAATGATCACCGATTCGCCCCAGCCCTTGTGGCAGCATTCAAGCGCCGCACGCATCAGCTGGACATTGCCCACGCATTCGAACGAGTAATCGACGCCGCCGTCGGTGAGGTCGACGATGACTTCCTGGATGGGACGGTCGTAGTCCTTGGGGTTGACGCAGTCGGTGGCGCCGAGCTGACGGGCGATCTCGAACTTGCTTGGGTTGATATCGACGGCAATGATCCGCGAAGCCTTGGCCTTCACCGCACCGATGATCGCCGACAGGCCGATACCGCCCAGGCCGAACACTGCCACCGTGTCACCGGGCTGGACCTTGGCGGTATTGAGCACGGCGCCAATGCCGGTGGTGACGCCACAGCCGAGCAAGCAGACCTTCTCCAGCGGTGCTTCTTTCTGGATCTTGGCCACGGAAATTTCCGGCAGCACGGTGTACTCGGAGAAGGTCGAGGTGCCCATGTAATGGAACAACTGCTGGCCTTTGTAGGAGAAGCGGGTAGTGCCGTCCGGCATCAGGCCCTTGCCTTGGGTAGCGCGGATGGCCTGGCACAGGTTGGTCTTGCCGGAAAGGCAGAATTTGCACTTGCCGCACTCGGGGGTGTACAGCGGGATGACATGATCGCCGACTGCCAGCGAGGTGACGCCCTCGCCCACTGCCTCGACGATTGCCCCGCCCTCGTGGCCGAGAATCGACGGGAAGATGCCTTCCGGGTCGGCGCCAGACAAGGTGTAGGCATCGGTATGGCAGACACCGCTGGCGACCACGCGCAGCAGCACTTCACCGGCCTTGGGCATGGCCACGTCGACTTCGACGATTTCCAGGGGTTTCTTGGCCTCGAAGGCTACGGCAGCACGGGACTTGATCATCAGGGTCTCCAGACAGAGGGTCGATTCGATTCATCCAGTGTAATTCACCACTGTTTGATGAATAATCCAGGCAAAGACAAAACATTATTGCCATATAGGGATAATCGATGAGTAATCGCTGGGAAGGCATCGACGAATTCGTCGCGGTGGCCGAGTCGGGCCAGTTCACCGCAGCCGCCGAACGCCTGGGGATTTCCTCCTCTCATATCAGCCGGCAGATCGCCCGCCTGGAAGAACGCTTGCAGACCCGCCTGCTGTATCGCAGTACCCGCCGGGTCACTCTGAGCGAAGCGGGACAGACGTTCTTGCAACATTGCCAGCGCTTGCAAGATGGCCGCGAAGAAGCGCTGCGGGCCATGGGCGACCTGGCCAGCGAGCCCAAGGGCCTGCTGCGCATGACCTGCGCGGTGGCCTATGGCGAACGTTTCATCGTGCCACTGGTGACGCGCTTCATGGCGCTGTATCCGCAGCTACGGGTGGAAGTGGAACTGAGCAACCGCACCTTGGACTTGCTGCATGAGGGCATGGACCTGGCGATCCGCCTGGGCCGCTTGCAGGACTCAAGGTTGGTTGCCACCCGCTTGGCGCCGCGGCGGATGTTCCTGTGCGCCTCGCCGGGCTACCTGGAGCGGTATGGTCGACCGCACAGTTTGTCTGAGCTGGCGCGACACAATTGCCTGATCGGCAGTTCGGATATCTGGGCGCTGAAGCAGGACGGGCGCGAATTCAGCCAGCGAGTGCAAGGCAACTGGCGTTGCAACAGTGGCCAGGCGGTGCTGGATGCGGCGCTGCAGGGGATGGGCTTGTGTCAGCTGCCCGACTACTACGTGCTCGAGCACTTGAACAGTGGTGCGCTGGTGTCGTTGCTTGAGGCGCATCAGCCGCCCAACACGGCAGTGTGGGCGCTGTATCCGCAGCAGCGGCATCTGTCGCCGAAAGTGCGGCGGTTGGTGGATTATCTGAAGCAAGGGTTGGGGCAATTGCCGGAGTACGCCAGCCACTAAGCAAGCAGATGAAGCTCCCACGTTGCCAGGCGATGCCTCGCTCTGGGGGCAATCAGCGGCGAGAAGCCCAACGCTGGCGCAACCACTCCAGATCTTCCGGGCGGGTAACCTTGATGTTGTCACTGCGCCCCTCGATCAGGCGCGGTGCCAGCCCCGCCCATTCCATGGCCGAGGCCTCGTCAGTCACCGCCACATCAGACACCAGGCACTCGGCCAACGCCCGATGCAACGCGCCGAGCCGGAACATCTGCGGGGTAAATGCCTGCCAGATGGTGCTGCGATCAACCGTAGCGCTGACCCGGCCATCGCCATCGGCTCGCTTGAGCGTGTCGCGCGCCGGCACTGCCAGCAAGCCACCCACCGGATCATCCGCCAGCTCCGCCAGCAGCCGGTCCAGATCGCTACGGGCCAGGTTTGGCCGCGCAGCATCATGCACCAACACCCAGTCACCGTCCGCCGCCCCTTGGGCATGCAACAGCAACAAGGCATTGAGCACCGAGTCAGCCCTTTCGCGCCCGCCGCCAGCGCGCTGGATGCGCGCATCGCTGGCGCAAGGCAGGCCCGGCCAGTAAGGATCATCGTCAGCAATACTGACCACCACGCCCTTGAGCGCAGGATGGCCGAGGAAACAGTCGAGACTATGCTCGAGAATGGTCTGCCCACCCAATTGCAGATACTGCTTGGGCCGATCGGCAGCCATTCGGGCACCGACGCCCGCCGCGGGAATCACGGCCCAGAAAGCCGGTAGTAATGGGGTCATTTTTGCGGCAGCTGGTAGAGGGTTTCGCCCTCCTTGACCATCCCCAATTCATGACGGGCCCGTTCCTCCACGGTCTCCATACCTTTCTTCAACTCCAGGACTTCTGCATCGAGCACGCGATTACGCTCCAGCAGCCGCTCGTTCTCGGCATGCTGTTCGTCAATCTGCTGCTTGAGCTCGGTCACTTGCGCAAGGCTGCCGCTGCCGACCCAAAGGCGGTACTGCAGGCCACCGAGCAACAGGAGCAAGATGAGAAACAACCAATAAGGACTGCGCATCAAAGTATCCAGGGTTAAAAGGCCGCAGCCACGAGGCTCCCGATAGCACGAAGCCTGGCCAAGGCCAGGCTTCGTCGACAGAAACCCCGTAGGAGGTGTCTGAGGGTTCAGTACGAACGTTCAGACATCCTCGGCTGCTGCCTTTTTACCATCTCTTGCTTAGCCGCGAAACTCGGCACGACCACGGTACACCGCCTTGGCGCCCAGTTGCTCTTCGATGCGCAGCAGCTGGTTGTACTTGGAGACGCGGTCGGAACGGCACAGCGAACCGGTCTTGATCTGGCCAGCAGCGGTACCCACGGCCAGGTCAGCGATGGTCGAATCTTCGGTTTCGCCCGAACGGTGCGAGATGACCGCAGTGTAGCCAGCGGCCTTGGCCATCTGGATAGCTTCCAGGGTCTCGGTCAGCGAGCCGATCTGGTTGAACTTGATCAGGATCGAGTTACCGATGCCCTTCTCGATACCTTCCTTGAGGATCTTGGTGTTGGTCACGAACAGGTCGTCACCGACCAGTTGCACCTTCTCGCCGATCTTGTCGGTGAGGATCTTCCAGCCAGCCCAGTCGGACTCGTCCAGGCCATCTTCGATCGAGATGATCGGGAAACGCTCGGTCAGGCCTTTGAGGTAGTCAGCGAAACCTTCGGCGTCGAACGACTTGCCTTCGCCGGACAGGTTGTACTTGCCGTCTTCATAGAACTCAGAGGCGGCGCAGTCCAGGGCCAGGGTCACGTCGGTACCCAGCTTGTAGCCAGCGTTGGCGACAGCTTCGGCGATAGCGGCCAGGGCATCTTCGTTGGAGGTCAGGTTCGGCGCGAAACCGCCTTCGTCACCGACGGCAGTGTTCAGGCCACGGGCCTTGAGCACAGCTTTGAGGTGGTGGAAGATTTCGGTGCCCATGCGCAGGCCATCGGAGAAGGTCTTGGCGCCAACGGGCTGAACCATGAACTCTTGGATGTCGACGTTGTTATCGGCGTGCTCACCACCGTTGATGATGTTCATCATCGGAACAGGCATGGAGTACTGGCCAGGGGTGCCGTTGAGGTTGGCAATGTGCGCGTACAGCGGCAGGTCCTGGTCCTGGGCGGCGGCTTTGGCGGCAGCCAGGGACACAGCCAGGATAGCGTTGGCGCCCAGCTTGGCCTTGTTCTCGGTACCGTCCAGCTCGATCATGGCGCGGTCGAGGGCTTTCTGGTCGAGTGGATCCTTGCCCAGCAGCAGGTCGCGGATCGGGCCGTTGATGTTGGCAACGGCTTTCAGCACGCCCTTGCCCATGTAACGGCTCTTGTCGCCATCACGCAGCTCCAGCGCTTCGCGCGAGCCGGTGGAAGCACCGGACGGCGCGCAAGCGCTGCCGATGATGCCGTTGTCGAGCAGTACATCGGCTTCCACGGTGGGGTTGCCACGCGAATCGAGAACTTCACGACCTTTGATGTCGACGATCTTTGCCATTGTTGTAAGCACTCCAGAATTGACGAAAACAACGCAGCTTAGGGAATTCGAGCCTTTCACCAGGCGAATATGCAGAGGGCAGGCCTGGCGAAGGGGGAGCCCCTGACCGGAAGGTCAGGGGTAGAACGGGCGGTACTTTACCCGAGAAATGAGCTTTACGCGGTTTCTACCGTCGGAAAACTTTTCACCAGGTCGTCCAGCTGCTTGAGCTGAGCCAGGAACGGCTCCAGCTTGTCCAGACGCAGGGCACACGGGCCATCGCACTTGGCGTTGTCCGGATCCGGATGGGCTTCCAGGAACAAGCCCGCCAGGCCTTGGCTCATACCCGCCTTGGCCAGGTCGGTAACCTGCGCACGGCGACCACCGGCGGAGTCGGCGCGACCACCCGGGGTTTGCAGGGCGTGGGTCACGTCGAAGAACACCGGGTACTCGAACTGCTTCATGATGCCGAAGCCGAGCATGTCGACCACCAGGTTGTTGTAGCCGAAGCTCGAACCACGCTCGCAGAGGATCAGCTGGTCGTTACCCGCTTCGACGCACTTGTTGAGAATATGCTTCATCTCTTGCGGTGCGAGGAACTGGGCCTTCTTGATGTTGATCACCGCGCCGGTCTTGGCCATGGCCACCACCAGATCGGTCTGCCGCGAGAGGAAGGCAGGCAACTGGATGATGTCGCACACCTTGGCTACCGGCTCGCACTGGTACGGTTCGTGGACATCGGTGATCACCGGCACATTGAAGGTCTGCTTGATCTCTTCGAAGATCTTCAGCCCTTCTTCCATGCCAGGACCACGGTACGAGGTGACCGAGGAACGGTTAGCCTTGTCGAAGCTCGCCTTGAACACGTAGGGGATACCGAGCTTCTCGGTAACCCGCACGTACTCTTCGCAGACCTTCATGGCCAGGTCACGCGATTCCAGCACGTTCATGCCGCCGAACAGGACGAACGGCTTGTCGTTGGCGATCTCGATGTTACCGACGCGAATGATCTTCTGGGTCATGGATCAGGCCTTGTTCTTCTGCGCCAGAGCTGCCTTGACGAAACCACTGAACAGCGGGTGGCCGTCACGCGGGGTCGAGGTGAACTCTGGGTGGAACTGGCAAGCGACGAACCATGGATGATCCTTGGACTCGACCACTTCGACCAGCGCACCGTCGCCGGAACGACCGGAGATCACCAGACCAGCATCGACCAGCTGTGGCAGCAGGTTGTTGTTGACTTCGTAGCGGTGGCGGTGACGCTCGACGATCACATCCTTGCCGTAGCAGTCATGGACTTTCGAGTTACCGCTGAGCTGGCATTCCTGTGCACCCAGACGCATGGTGCCGCCCAGGTCGGAGGCCTCGGTACGGGTTTCGACGGTACCGGTGTTGTCGGCCCACTCCGTGATCAGGCCAACCACCGGATGACCGCTGTTGCGATCGAACTCGGTGGAGTTGGCGTCGGTCCAGCCCATGACGTTACGGGCGAACTCGATCACGGCGACCTGCATGCCCAGGCAGATGCCCAGGTATGGCACTTTGTTCTCACGGGCGAACTGCACAGCCTTGATCTTGCCTTCGACGCCGCGCAGACCGAAACCACCCGGAACCAGGATGGCGTCAGCGCCTTCGAGCAGGCTGGTGCCTTGGTTCTCGATGTCTTCGGAGTCGATGTAGCGCAGGTTGACCTTGGTACGGTTCTGGATACCGGCGTGGCTCATCGCTTCGATCAGCGACTTGTAGGCATCGAGCAGTTCCATGTACTTGCCGACCATGGCGATGGTGACTTCCTGCTCTGGGTTGAGCTTGGCGTCTACCACCTTGTCCCACTCGGACAGGTCGGCACCGTTGCACTGCAGGCCGAAGCGCTCGACGACGAAGTCGTCCAGGCCCTGGGCATGCAGTACGCCTGGGATCTTGTAGATGGTGTCGACGTCTTCCAGGGAGATCACCGCACGCTCTTCAACGTTGGTGAACAGTGCAATCTTGCGGCGCGAGGAAGCGTCGACCGGGTGGTCGGAGCGGCAGATCAGCACGTCAGGCTGCAGGCCGATGGAGCGCAGCTCCTTGACCGAGTGCTGGGTCGGCTTGGTCTTGGTCTCGCCAGCGGTGGCGATGTACGGGACCAGGGTCAGGTGCATCAGCATGGCGCGCTTGGAGCCCACTTCGACGCGCAGCTGGCGGATGGCCTCGAGGAACGGCTGCGACTCGATGTCACCCACGGTACCGCCGATTTCCACCAGGGCCACGTCGGCATCGCCGGCGCCCTTGATGATGCGACGCTTGATCTCGTCGGTGATGTGCGGGATGACCTGGATGGTCGCGCCCAGGTAATCACCACGGCGCTCTTTGCGCAGCACGTGCTCGTAGATACGGCCGGTGGTGAAGTTGTTGTTCTGGGTCATCGTGGTGCGGATGAACCGCTCGTAGTGGCCCAGGTCAAGGTCGGTCTCGGCGCCGTCGTGGGTGACGAACACCTCACCGTGCTGGAACGGGCTCATGGTGCCCGGATCGACGTTGATGTACGGATCCAGCTTGAGCATGGTGACCTTCAGGCCCCGCGCTTCCAGGATGGCCGCCAGGGAAGCCGAGGCAATGCCTTTCCCCAATGAAGAAACAACACCGCCCGTGACGAATATGTAGCGCGTCATGAAAAACCCTAGAAGTCTGCGTTAAAGCGGCCAGCGCCGCCGGAGAAAGCGAAGGAAGGCCGAAGCCCCCGATCACCTGCGTCAATCACAGTGCATCTCGAAAAACTGCCGCGTCTGTACAGACCAGGGGTTTCCCCGGCATGGAGCTCGCTCGTCATTTTAAGAAATCAGCCCAGCAAAAAACTGCTTGGTAATCGGCAACTGCTGTGTTTTCGATGAAGCCACAGAAGTTGTATCAAGAAGGGAGGGTAGTCTACCGGAATGTACCCTTCAGCTCAAACCTTGCGCGTTCGTCGGCATCTGCCAATGCAACTGGCAGTCGCCCTGCCCCAGTGCAGGCAAATTGGCCACTGCCAGCAAACGCTCGCCCTGATACAGCAAAGGCAAGCGTGAACGCAGGAAATGCGGGACCTGCTGCTCGTTGAGCAGGCGCTTGAGATCGCGCCGGCCTCGCCCGGCCAGCTCCAGCACTTCACCGCCCTGGCGATAGGCGATATGCAGGTTTTGCAGGGGTGGAGCGCTGCACAGGCGCACGCTGCCATTGCCTGGCAGGTGCAGCGGTTTGCTGGGATCAGCCCATGGCTGGGTACCCTCAGGAGTTTGGAGCCAGTCGCCGCTCAGCCACCAGATGCGGCCATGGCTGCGCTGCAGCACACCGTCGGTCAGACGCCACACTGGCTGGGCATCGACAGCGGCATCACGCAGGGCCTCCCAGCCTACCCAGTGCCGTGCGTCGGGTAACCGCGTGCGCGCACTGAGCCAATACTGCAAGGCGTTGCGCTGACGAGTGACTGACAACGCCCGCAAGGCATCCAGGGCCAGTGAATCCAAGCCCTGCCATGGCGTCGATGCACTTTGCTCGGCGCCAGCAAGGTCATCGCGAGCGAGCTCGTCCAGCAAGCCCAGCGCTTCGCTCAGGTGTTCGGCACTGCGCGCCAGGTTCTGCTCAGCCTGCGGCCAACGCTGATGTAGCAGTGGCAATACTTCCCTGCGCAGGTAGTTGCGCGCGAACGTGGTATCGCCATTACTGGGATCTTCGATCCAGGCCAGCCGGGCGTGTTCGGCATACGCTTGAAGCTGCCTGCGCGACAGGTTCAGCAGCGGCCTGACCAGCCGACCCTGCCCTACCGGCCGGGATGCGGGCATGCCGGCCAGACCGCGCAGCCCTGCCCCGCGCAACAAGCGAAACAGCAAGGTTTCAGCCTGGTCGTCGCGGTGCTGCCCGGTGAACAGCACATCGCCTGGGCCGAGGGTATCGATGAAGGCCTTGTAGCGCGCATTACGGGCTGCCTGTTCGAGGCTGGCGCCGGGAGCGACCTGGACGTGGATAACCTGCAGCTCGATAGCCAGGCTGTCGCAGATGGATTGGCAATGGGCGGGCCAGCCGTCGGCAGCAGGCTGCAGGCCGTGGTGGACATGGATGGCGCGCAAGGGCGGTGTGGCGTGAGTGCTGGCGTAGTCAGCCAGAAGGTGCAGGAGGACAGTGGAGTCCAGGCCACCGGAGAAGGCGACGTACCAGTTTGCGCTGTTCAGCCATGGAGACAGAGCTAACTTGATCATCGGTTTCCCGCCTGGTAGCGCACTGGGGCCGCTTTGCGGCCCTTCGCGGGCAAGCCCGCTCCCACAGGGATAACGCCGAACTTGAGAGCGCGCTGTACCTGTAGGCCCACAGAATTAGCGCTTGCCTCGAGCACCTCGCTAACCTTGTGGGAGCGGGCTCGCCCGCGAAGGGCCGCAAAGCGGCCCCCAGCAGATCAGAGACCGTAGCTCATCAGGCGATCATAACGGCGCTTGAGCAGGGCTTCGTTATCGAGCTTGCCGAGCATATCCAGCTGCTCGACCAGGTCGGCACGGATGCTTTCGGACATTTTCGCAGGGTCGCGGTGGGCGCCGCCCAGCGGCTCCTGGATGACCTTGTCGACGATGTTCAGGCTCTTCAAGCGCTCGGCAGTGATACCCATCGCTTCAGCGGCATCGGCAGCCTTGTCGGCGGTCTTCCACAGGATCGAGGCGCAACCTTCCGGCGAGATCACCGAGTAGGTGGAGTACTGCAGCATGTTCAGCTGGTCGCACACGCCAATGGCCAGTGCGCCGCCCGAACCACCTTCACCGATCACGGTAGCGATGATCGGCGTCTTCAGGCGGGCCATGACGCGCAAGTTCCAGGCAATCGCCTCGCTCTGGTTGCGCTCTTCGGCGTCGATACCTGGATAGGCGCCCGGAGTATCGATGAAGGTCAGGATCGGCATCTTGAAGCGTTCGGCCATTTCCATCAGGCGGCAGGCCTTGCGGTAGCCTTCCGGACGCGGCATGCCGAAGTTGCGGCGCACCTTCTCACGGACTTCACGGCCCTTCTGGTGACCGATGACCATCACCGGCTTGCCATCCAGACGCGCAGTACCACCTACGATGGCGGCGTCATCGGAGAAGTGACGATCACCGTGCAGCTCTTCGAACTCGGTGAAGATGTGCTGCAGGTAGTCCAGGGTATAAGGACGACGCGGGTGACGTGCCAGGCGGGCGATCTGCCAGCTGGTCAGATTGCCGAAAATGCTTTCGGTGAGGGTGCTGCTCTTGTCTTGCAGACGGGCAATCTCATCGCTGATGTTCAGCGAGTTGTCGTTACCGACCAGGCGCAGCTCTTCGATCTTGGCTTGCAGGTCGGCAATCGGCTGTTCGAAATCGAGGAAATTCGGGTTCATAGGCATCCGTCTTGGGTCTACGGCCAGGCGGCCGGCCGGTTGATCCGTTTGGCGCCCTACCTTAAGGGATCAGGCGCGTTCAGGTCGAGATTAAAATTCGTCGCTTTAGCGGTATTGCAGGAAGACGTTCTCACGCCCGAACTGGTCACGCAGGGCCTGAATCAGGCCATCGGCTGGGTCAATTGACCATTCGTCGCCAAAGCGCAACATGGCTTTGGCATCACTGCCGGTATATTCCAGGGTGATCGGGCACCCCCCGCGATGGCGGGTGATCAATTCACCCAGCCAGCTCAGCCGATCGCCCTTGAGGGCGTCATGCGCCACTTTAAGGCGCAGGCTTTCGGCCAGCCGCGTGCGCGCATCTTCCATGGTCATCACTTGCTTGACCCGCAGGCGCAGGCCGCCGGAGAAGTCGTCGTTACTGACCTCGCCTTCGATCACTACCATCGCATCGGTCTGCAACAGCGCTTGCGCGGCCATGAAGGCGTCGGCGAACAGCGAGGCCTCGATCCGCCCAGAGCGGTCGTCGAGGGTGACGAAGCCCATCTTGTCGCCCTTCTTGTTCTTCATTACCCGCAGAGCAATGATCATGCCGGCCACCGTTTGCACTTCACGGGACGGCTTGAGGTCGATGATGCGCTGGCGGGCGAAGCGGCGGATCTCGCTTTCGTATTCGTCGATCGGGTGACCGGTGAGGTACAGGCCGAGGGTGTCTTTCTCGCCCTTCAAGCGCTCCTTGAGGGTCAGCTCACGGACCTTGTGGTGGTTGGCGTAGACGTCGACATCTTCTTCGACGAACAGCCCGCCAAACAGGTCGACGTGACCGCTGTCGGCCGTACGCGCGGTCTGTTCGGCCGATTTCACCGCTTCTTCCAGTGCCGACAGCAGCACGGCCCGGTTGCGGTCGATGTTGGCCTGGTAGGCCTTGATCTCGTCATGGAAGTGCGGGCCGAGACGGTCCAGCGCACCACTGCGGATCAACGCATCGAGGGTACGCTTGTTGACTCGCTTGAGGTCGATACGCTCGCAGAAATCGAACAAGTCCTTGAACGGCCCGCCCTTGGCCCGCGCCTCGACGATCGCTTCCACCGGCCCCTCCCCGACGCCCTTGATCGCGCCCAGGCCATAGATGATGCGGCCATCGTCGTTGACCGTAAACTTGAACTCGGACATGTTCACATCCGGCGCATCGAGGCGCAGCTTCATGCTGCGCACTTCCTCGATCAGCACCACCACCTTGTCGGTGTTGTGCATATCCGCCGACAGCACCGCAGCCATGAACGGCGCCGGGTAATGCGTCTTGAGCCAGGCGGTCTGATAGGAAACCAGACCATAGGCCGCCGAGTGCGACTTGTTGAAACCGTAGCCGGCGAACTTTTCGACCAGGTCGAAGATGTTCCCCGCCAAGTCGCCATCGATGCCGTTGTTGGCACAACCTTCGATGAAGCCCCCGCGCTGCTTGGCCATCTCTTCGGGCTTTTTCTTACCCATCGCTCGGCGCAGCATGTCGGCGCCACCGAGGGTATAGCCGGCCATGACCTGGGCGATCTGCATCACCTGTTCCTGATACAGGATGATGCCGTAGGTCGGTGCCAGCACCGGCTGCAGGCCTTCGTACTGGTAGTCCGGGTGCGGGTAGGCCAGCTCGGCGCGACCATGCTTACGGTTGATGAAGTCATCCACCATGCCCGACTGCAGCGGGCCTGGGCGGAACAGCGCCACCAGTGCGATGAGGTCTTCCAGGCAGTCGGGCTTGAGCTTTTTGATCAGCTCTTTCATGCCGCGCGATTCGAGCTGGAACACCGCCGTGGTTTCGGCCTTTTGCAGCAGCTCGTAGGTCTTCTTGTCGTCCAGTGGGATGAAGTCGATATTCAGGTCGGGCAGGCCGCTCTTGGCCTGCTCACGGTTGATCGTCTCCATCGCCCACTTGATGATGGTCAGGGTCCGCAGGCCGAGGAAGTCGAACTTCACCAGGCCAGCAGCCTCGACGTCATCCTTGTCGAACTGGGTTACCAGGCCGCCGCCTTCTTCGTCACAAGCAATGGGCGAGAAATCAGTGAGCTTGGTCGGTGCGATAACCACACCACCGGCGTGCTTGCCGGTACCCCGGGTAACCCCCTCGAGCTTGAGGGCCATGTCCCAGATCTCGCGGCCATCCTCGTCGCCCTTGAGGAAGTCACGCAGGATCTCTTCCTGCTCGTAGGCCTTCTCCAGGGTCATGCCGACTTCGAACGGAATCATCTTCGACAGACGGTCGGCCAGGCCATAGGACTTGCCTTGCACCCGCGCAACGTCGCGCACCACTGCCTTGGCCGCCATGGTGCCGAAGGTGATGATCTGGCTGACCGCGTTACGCCCGTAGGCATCGGCCACATACTCGATCACTCGGTCCCGACCGTCCATGCAGAAGTCGACGTCGAAGTCGGGCATCGATACCCGTTCCGGGTTGAGGAAACGCTCGAACAGCAGGTCGTAGGCCAGCGGGTCGAGGTCGGTAATCTTCAGCACATACGCAACCAGCGAGCCTGCACCCGAACCCCGGCCTGGACCTACTGGCACGCCGTTGTTCTTGGCCCACTTGATGAAGTCCATAACGATCAGGAAGTAACCGGGGAAGCCCATCTGGATGATGATATCCAGCTCGAACTTCAAGCGGTCGAGGTAGACCTGGCGCTTGGCCTCGTAATCTTCAGTGGTGTCCTTGGGCAGGATGACCGTCAGGCGCTCTTCCAGGCCTTCATGGGAAACATGGCGCAGATAGTCGTCGATACCCATGCCGTTGGGCGTGGGGAAGTCAGGCAGGAAGTGCTTGCCCAGCTGCACCTGGATGTTGCAGCGCTTGGCGATCTCGACGGTGTTGGCGATGGCATCCGGCAGGTCGCTGAACAGCTCGGCCATCTCTTCCGGGCTTTTCAGGTACTGCTGGTCGCTGTACATGCGCGGACGACGTGGGTCGTCCAGGGTCCAACCCTCGCCGATACAGACGCGCGTCTCGTGGGCATCGAAGTCGGTTTGCTTGATGAAGCGCACATCGTTGGTTGCCACCAGCGGCGCACCCAGCCGGTCGGCCAGGGCCACGGCAGCGTGCAGGTACTCTTCGTCGCCGGCACGATTGGTGCGCTGCACCTCGACATAGAAGCGCTCAGGGAACATCGCCATCCAGTCGCGCAGCAACGCCTCGGCGTCATCGGTGCGACCGCCAAGCAAGGCCATGCCGATATCACCCTCGCGGGCCGCAGACAGGGCAATCAGCCCTTCGCTGGCCGGCGCGATCCAGTCACGCTGGATGATCACCAGGCCATTGCGCTGACCATCGACCCAACCGCGCGAGATCAGCTCGGTGAGGTTGCGATAGCCCTTGGGGTTCATGGCCAAAAAGCAGATGCGCGACAGCGGTGCTTCCGGGTCTGCACCGGCCAGCCACAGGTCGGCGCCGCAGATCGGCTTGATCCCGGCGCCCATGGCGTTCTTGTAGAACTTCACCAGCGAGCACATGTTGCTCTGGTCGGTAATCGCCACCGCCGGCATGTTCATCCCGGCCAAGGCCTTGGCCAGCGGCTTGATCCGCACCAGGCCATCGACCAGGGAGAACTCGGAGTGCACGCGAAGGTGAACGAAGGAAACCGACATGGAGGGTCCTATAGCAGAGCAAGACAACAAGCGCGGGATTGTACCGCAACAGGCAAAGATTGAGTGGCGCGGTGAAACAATTGGGGCCGCTGCGCGGCCCCAATAAGCGGATCAGATCAGCGAGGTAGAGACGCCCTCACGCGCCTCCCAAGCCGCACGCACCGGCGCGAACGAGCGCCGGTGAATCGGCGTTGGCCCTAACCGTGCCAGCGCTTCCAGATGCACCGGAGTCGGATACCCCTTGTGCCCGCCCATCCCATAACCCGGATAGATCAGCTCGAACGCGCTCATCTCCCGATCACGGGTGACCTTGGCCAAAATCGACGCCGCAGCGATCGCCGGCACCTGGGCATCGCCCTGCACCACCGGCGCCGCTGGCACGGCCAGCTTGGGGCAACGATTGCCGTCGATCAGCGCCAGTTTCGGCGTGATGCTCAAGCCCTCGACCGCGCGCTGCATGGCCAGCATGGTCGCCTGGAGAATGTTCAGGCGGTCGATCTCTTCGACCTCGGCGCGAGCAATGCAAAAGGCCAGGGCCTTTTCACAGATTTCGTCAAACAGCGCCTCGCGCTTGGCCTCGGTGAGCTTCTTCGAGTCGTTCAGGCCCAGGATCGGCCGCTTGGGGTCAAGAATCACCGCAGCGGTGACCACCGCGCCGCACAGCGGGCCGCGACCGACTTCATCGACACCGGCGACCAGCTCTTCGACCAGGTTGAAATCCAGTCCCATCTGCATCTAGCGTTGCTCCAGCAAGGCAAGCACCGCCTCTGCCGCCTGGTTCGAGGCGTCACGACGCAAGGTGCGGTGAATCTGATCAAAGCTTTCGGTTTGCTGGCTGCCATCGGCCACCAGTGGGGCCAGGGTCTGCGCCAGGGCCTCGCTGGTCGCAGCGTCCTGCAGCAGTTCGGGCACCAACAGGCGCTGAGCCAGCAGGTTGGGCAACGACACGTACGGGCTCTTCACCAGGCGCTTGAGGATCCAGTAGGTCAACGGTGCCAGGCGATAGGCGACTACCATCGGCCGTTTGTACAGCATCGCCTCCAGCGTCGCCGTGCCCGAAGCGATCAACACCGCGTCGCAGGCTGCCAGCGCTTGGTGCGACTGACCGTCAAGCAAGGTCAACGGCAGGTCGCGGCCTTCGAGCATCTGCTCAACCTGGGCGCGACGCGCCTGATTGGCGCATGGCAGCACGAAGCGCACCCCCGGCACCAACTGGCGCAGGCGCTCGGCGGCATCCATGAACAACGCGCCCAAACGGCCGACTTCACCGCCGCGGCTGCCCGGCATCAACGCGACCAGTGGCCCCGCGCTCAAGCCAAGTTCAGCGCGCGCGGCTTGTCGATCAGCATCCAGCGGGATGGTATCGGCCAGCGGATGACCGACGAAGCGCACCGGTACGCCCTGCTCTTCGTAGAACCGCGCCTCGAATGGCAGCAGCGTCAGCATCAGGTCGCAACCTTCACGGATCTTCAGCACCCGCTTCTGCCGCCACGCCCACACCGAAGGGCTGACGTAGTGCACGGTCTTGATTCCGGCCTGACGCAGCTTGAGTTCGATATTGAGGGTGAAATCCGGCGCATCGATGCCGATGAACACATCCGGCTTCTCGGCGATCAGTGTCTGGATCAAGGCCTTGCGGCGCTTGAGCAGCTCGCGTAGGCGCCCCAGCACTTCCACCAGGCCCATCACCGCCAGGCGCTCCATGGGGAAGTACGACTGCATGCCTTCGGCTTCCATCAACGGACCGCCGACGCCGATGAACCGCACCTCGGGATGACGCGCCTTGAGCGCACGCATCAAGCCCGAGCCAAGAATGTCGCCGCTGGCCTCGCCCGCGACCAACGCTACGCAGAGCTGGCCCATGTCAGCGGGTGATGCCGCGAGCGGAATTCACGATCGACTCACGGAACAGCGCAACCTCAGGGTGTTGGCTGGCGAGCTCTTCGAGCTCTTTGAGCGCGTCTTCAACCGTCAGGCCTTGGCGATAGACCGTCTTGTAGGCGCGTCGCAAGGCATGGATCACTTCATCGCTGAAACCACGACGACGCATACCCTCGAAGTTCATGCTGCGCGCTTCGGCAGGGCTGCCGAACACGGTGACGAAGGCTGGCACGTCTTTGCCGATCGCGGTGCCCATGCCAGAAAACGCATGCGCGCCAATATGGCAGTACTGATGCACCAGGGTGTAACCAGACAGGATCGCCCAGTCGCCAACGTGCACATGGCCCGCCAGGGCAGTGTTATTGACCAGGATGCAATGATTGCCGATCACGCTGTCGTGGCCGATGTGGGCATAGGCCATGATCAGGTTGTGATCGCCCAGGGTGGTTTCCGCGCGGTCCTGGATAGTGCCACGGTGGATGGTCACGCCTTCGCGAATGACATTGTGGTCGCCAATCACCAAGCGCGTGGCCTCACCCTTGTACTTGAGGTCAGGGGTGTCTTCACCAATCGAGGAAAACTGGTAGATGCGGTTGTGCTTGCCGATCCGGGTCGGCCCTTTGAGCACAACGTGCGGGCCGATGACGGTGCCCTCCCCGATTTCGACATCGGGCCCTACGATCGACCAGGGGCCCACCTCGACGCCATCGGCCAGCTTGGCCGAAGGGTCGATGATCGCCCGCGGATCAATCGAATTCATAGGGAACGTTCCGCGCAGGTAATTTCAGCCGAGCAGACTGGCTTGCCATCGACCAGGGCGCGGCACTCGAACTTCCAGATCATGCTCTTGCGGCTGAGGAACTTGGCTTCCAGCACCAGTTGATCGCCCGGCAGTACCGGCTGACGGAAACGCAGCTTGTCGGAGCCGACGAAATAGTAGAGCGTGCCATCGGCAGGCTTGGCGTCAAGCATCTTGAATCCGAGAATCCCGGCCGCCTGGGCCATCGCCTCGATGATCAGCACGCCCGGCATGATTGGATGCGCGGGGAAATGGCCATTGAAGAACGGCTCATTGATGCTGACATTCTTGTAGGCACGAATGCTCTGGGCCTCGAAGTCCAGCTCCGTCACACGGTCCACCAACAGGAACGGGTAACGGTGAGGCAGGTATTCGCGAATCTCGTTGATGTCCATCATTTCGGGGGGAAGCCTGTAATAAGAATAGGGAGCGCAGGTGCTGACCACACGCTCCTTTTGCAATCCAAAGAGGAGCCAGCTAGCGACGGTTCACTCTTGCTCAGGAAATGGTATCAGCCTTCTGATGTCGGCTGGCCACCTGAGGTCACGGTATCGACACGTTTTTCCAGTTGCTGGAGACGCTTGGCCATCTCGTCCAGCTGACGAATGCGCGCCGCGCTCTTGCGCCAATCGCCCAAGGTCTGCATGGCGGTACCCGAAGAATAGCCACCCGGCTCGGTGATCGAACGGGTAACCATGGTCATGCCGGAGACGAATACGTTGTCGCACACATCGATATGACCGACCATGCCGACGCCGCCGGCGATGGTGCAATGCTTGCCGATGCGGGTGCTGCCAGAAATGCCGACACAGGCCGCCATCGCGGTGTGGTCGCCAATTTGCACGTTGTGGGCGATCTGGATCTGGTTATCCAGCTTGACCCCGTCGCCAATGCGCGTGTCCGACAGCGCGCCGCGGTCGACCGCAGTGTTCACACCGATCTCGACATCGTCGCCAATGGTCACGCCGCCGATCTGGGCGATCTTGCGCCACACACCCTTCTCGTTGGCAAAGCCGAAGCCTTCACCGCCGATCACGGCGCCGGACTGAATGGTCACGCGCTGGCCGATGGTCACGTCGTGATACAACGTGACCCGCGGCGCCAACCAGCCACCTTCGCCAATCACGCAGCGAGCACCGATGAAGCAGTGCGCGCCGACGGTTACGTTGGCCGCGATCTGCGCACCACTCTCGATCACCGCGAACGGGCCGATGCTGGCGCTGGCGTCCACCTGGGCATCTTCGGCAACCACGGCGCTGGGATGAATACCCGCCACAGCCTTGGGCTTGGGATCGAACAGATGGGAGATGCGTGCATAGGCAAGGTAAGGATCAGCAACGATCAGCGCATTGCCCGCGTAACCTTCGGCATCCGCGGCCTTGAGCAGTACCGCCGCAGCCTGGGCGTTATCCAGGTACTTGCGGTACTGCGGATTGGCCAGGAAGCTCAACTGCCCGGGACCGGCCTCCTGCAAGGTGGCCAGGCCGGTGATTTGCAGCGACTCGGGCCCCTTGAGGGTGGCGCCGAGCGCCTCGGCCAGTTGGCCGAGCGTCATGGTCAGGGTCATATCAACGGGCTTGGTTCATGCGCTCGATGACTTGGCGAGTGATGTCGTACTGCGGTTTGACATCGATCACTGCGCCGCGCTCGAGCACCAGGTCAAAGCCACCCTTCTTGATCACTTCTTCCACAGCGCCGTCCAGCTTAGGCTTGAGCTGCTTGAGCATGTCGCGGTCGGCAACGGCCTTGGCTTCGTTGAGTTCCTTGGACTGGAACTGGAAGTCACGTGCTTTTTGCTTGAATTCGAGCTCCAGGCGCTCACGCTCTTGCTGCTGCATCTTGTCGCCGCCCTTGATCAGACGGTCCTGGATGCCCTTGGCGCTGCTTTCCAGGCTCTTGAGCTTGGTCAGTTGTGGGCCGAATTTCTTCTCCGCATCCACTGCGTACTTTTTCGCAGCGTCCGACTCGAGCAGTGCCATCTGGTAGTTCAGCACGGCAACTTTCATTTCGGCGAAAGCCGGGGTGGCGACCAGCGCCGCGGCCATAACGGCCATTTGAGTCAACTTACGCACGATGCACTCCTGAATAAACCGTTGTCGTTAAGCAAGGGCCGACCTTAGAAGGTCTGGCCCAGAGAGAATTGGAACACCTGGGTGTCGGCTTCGTCCGGCTTCTTGATCGGCATCGCCAGGCTGAAGCTCAGCGGGCCCAAGGCCGTAATCCAGGTCACGCCCAGGCCGACCGAGCTGGCCAGGCCAGACAGGCCGACTTTCTCGCAATCAGGCTTGGAGCCGCAATTGGTGTCGAACACGTTACCCACGTCCCAGAACACGGAAGTACGCAGCGAGCGCTGGTCCTTGACGAACGGCAGCGGGAACAGCAACTCGACACCACCTTGGACGAGGACGTTACCACCGAATGGCAGCGGATCCTGATCCGGGTCGGCGACAGTGCCTTGGTTGCCGGTAACGCCCGCACCACGGCTTGGCGTACTACGTGGACCCAAGCTGCTGTCCTTGAAGCCACGCACCGAGTTGAAACCACCCGCGTAGTAGTTCTCATAGAACGGCAGGCCGGAAGTGCCGCCGAAGCCGTCGCCGTAACCCAACTCAGTGTGCAGACGCAGGGTGTAGTCGTTGTTGATTGGCTTGAACAGCTGGCCGCGGTAGTCGAGCTTGTAGAACGACAGGTCGCTGCCCGGCACGGTTGTTTCCAGGGTCAGGCTTTGCGAATGACCACGGGTTGCCAGCACGCCTTTGTTCAGGGTCGACTCGGACCAACCGACCGACGCCTTGAAGTTGAGGAAGTTATCGCCTTCCTTCTCGACGAAGTCGAAGATCTCGTCAACGGTGTAACGGCCAGTCTTGAGTTTGTCCTGCTGTACGGTCAGGCCATAGGTCAGACGCGAGGTTTCGCTGATCGGGTAACCGATGCTGACACCGGCGCCCAGGCTGTCTACTGCGTAGCTGGCTACGTCGACGTCGAGGTCATCGTAGTCGGTGCTGCGGTAGAAGGCGTTGTAACCCAGGCTGACGCCATCGGCAGTCCAGTAGGGGTCAACGAAGCCGAAGTTGTAGCGGGTCTGGTATTCGCTTCGGGTCAGGCCGATCGACACCTTGTTACCGGTACCGAGGAAGTTGGTCTGGCTGATCGAACCACCGAGGATCAGGCCCGCGCTCTGGGCGAAACCGACGCTGGCGGTGATCGAGCCGGAAGCCTGCTCTTCAACGCTGTAGTTGACGTCGACCTGGTCGTCGGTGCCTGGCACTGGCGGGGTCTCGACGTTGACTTCCTTGAAGAAGCCCAGGCGCTCCAGACGGGTCTTGGACTGGTCGATCAGGTAGGTCGACGCCCAGCCGCCTTCCATCTGGCGCATTTCGCGACGCAGCACTTCGTCTTCGGTCTTGGTGTTACCGCGGTAGTTGATGCGGTTGACGTAGGCACGCTTGCCCGGGTCGACCACGAACATGATGTCGACGGTATGGTCTTCATCGTTCGGTTGCGGTACGCCGTTGACGTTGGCGAAGGTATAGCCTTCGTTACCCAGGCGACGGGTGATCAGGTCGGACGTGGTGGTCATCACCTTGCGCGAGAACACCTGGCCAGGCTGCACCAGCAGCAGCGACTTGACCTGGTCTTCCGGCACCTTGAGGTCGCCGGACAGCTTCACGTCACGAACGGTGTACTTCTCACCTTCGTTGATGTTGACGGTGATGTACACGTGCTTCTTGTCCGGGGTAATCGATACCTGGGTCGAAGCGATGTCCATGTTGATGTAGCCGCGGTCCAGGTAGTAGGAACGCAGGCGCTCCAGGTCACCGGAGAGTTTTTCGCGAGCATACTTGTCGTCGTTCTTGAAGAACGACAGCCAGTTGGTGGTCTTGAGCTCGAACAGCTGACCGAGTTCTTCATCATCGAACACGGTGTTGCCCACCACGTTGATGTGCTGGATGGCAGCGACCGTGCCTTCGTTGATCTTGATCTTCAGGCCAACGCGGTTGCGCGGCTGCGGCACCACCTCGGCGTCGACTTCAGCCGAGTAGCGGCCCTGGGCCACGTACTGGCGCTGCAGCTCGTTACGCACACCTTCAAGGGTGGCGCGCTGGAAGATTTCGCCTTCAGCCAGGCCCGACTGCTTGAGACCTTTCATCAGGTCTTCGGTGCTGATCGCCTTGTTGCCTTCGATCTCGATGCTCGACACCGACGGGCGCTCGACCACGTTGATGATCAGGACATTGCCGTCGCGGCTCAGCTGGATGTCCTGGAAGAAGCCGGTCTTGAACAGCGAGCGGGTGGAATCCACCAGGCGACGGTCGTCGGCCTGATCGCCCACGTTCAGGGGCAAGGCGCCGAACACGCTGCCGGCGGACACCCGCTGCAGGCCGTTGACACGAATATCGGAGATGGTGAAGGACTCGGCGTGAACTTCAGCGATCATCAGTGCGGAGAGGACCGCAGTTAGCAGCAGACGTTTCATGAAGTCCTTTTATTCCAACTGGCAATAAACAACCTGCCGCGAAAGGGCGGCAGGTTCGCAATGCGAAGCTTTTATAGTCGACCCAGATCGTTGATCAGGGCGAGCAACATCACCCCTATGACCAAACTGATACCGATCTGGACCCCCCAACCTTGCACCCGATCCGACAGCGGACGACCGCGCGCCAACTCGATCAGGTAGAACAGCAAATGCCCCCCATCCAGTACTGGAATGGGCAGCAGGTTAAGAACCCCCAGGCTTATGCTCAGGTAGGCCAGGAAATTCAGGAAATCCCCAACGCCCGACTGGGCTGAAGCGCCCGCCACTTTAGCAATGGTTATCGGTCCGCTCAAGTTTTTTACCGAGAGCTCCCCGAACAGCATTTTCTTCAGCGATTCAAGGGTCAGTATGCTCATGTTCCAGGTACGCGAGAGGCCCTCGCCCACCGCTTCGAGCGGCCCATAGCTGACTTCGCGGAGCATGTTGGCGGGCCATTCGCCACCTTTGACGCCAGCCCCGAGGTAGCCACCGGAGGCTTGACCTTCACCTTTACGGGCCAAGGTCACCGGGATATCCAGCACCGCGCCGTCACGCTCGACGCGCAATTGCACCTTGGCCTCGGGACGGGCACGGACACTGTCGACCACTTGTTGCCAGTCGTTCAGGGCAACGCCATCCAGGCTCAGCAGCTTGTCACCGGTCTTGAGCCCGGCAGCCGCAGCCGGCCCCTTCGGATCGATCTCGGCCAGCACCGGGCTGATCACTGGACGCCATGGGCGCAAGCCCAGCGACTGGATCGGGTCAGGCTCATCCGCGCCTTTGAGCCATTGATCGAGCTTGATCTCGTGCTGACGCTCGGCTGTGGCGCCTTCATCGAGAACGCCAACACGCAGCACACCGCTTTCGCCAAGACGCCGCACCAGCTGCAGATTGACCGCTGACCAACCATTGGTCGCCTTACCGTCAACCGAAACGATCTCTTGACCTGCGACCAAGCCAGCAGAAGCGGCCAGGCTCGCCGGCTCAACGGCACCAATCACCGGGCGCACCTGCTGGGTGCCGAGCATGGCCAGGGCCCAGAAGAACACGATGGCCAGGAGGAAGTTGGCAATAGGTCCGGCGGCAACGATGGCGATACGCTGCCCGACCGGTTTGCGATTGAACGATTGATCGACCAGCGCAGGCGGCACGTCGCCCTCGCGCTCGTCGAGCATCTTGACGTAGCCACCCAGCGGAATCGCCGCGACGACGAACTCGGTGCCATGGCGGTCATGCCAGCGCAGCAGCGGCGTGCCGAAACCGACCGAGAAGCGCAGCACCTTGACCCCACAACGGCGGGCCACCCAGAAGTGGCCGAACTCATGGAAAGTGACAAGTACACCCAGCGCCACCAGGGTGCCGATAATCATGTAGAGCGCAGTCATATCCATCTCCGAATGACGTTCAGCACAACTCTGGAGCCACTACGCATCAGCGAGCGTGACGCCGCAACCATTCACGGGACAGCTCCCGGGCACGCTGGTCGGCGGCAAACACCGCATCCAGCGAGGGCAATGACACCACCGGCTCCTGGTCGAGCACCTGTTCGATCATACCCGCGATCTCCGGGAAGCGGATACGCCGCTGGAGAAATGCCTCGACCGCCACTTCATTGGCCGCATTGAGTACCGCCGGGGCGCTATTACCCGCCTCGGCAGCCTGACGCGCCAAGCGCAGGCAAGGGAAGCGCTGCTCGTCGGGAGCCTGGAAGTCCAGGCGAGCTACCGCGAACAGATCCAGTGGGGCAACCCCGGAGTCGATCCTTTGCGGCCAGGCCAGGGCGTTGGCGATGGGGGTGCGCATGTCCGGGTTGCCCAACTGGGCCAGCACCGAGCCATCGACATAATCCACCAGCGAGTGGATCACGCTCTGGGGATGCACCACCACTTCCACCTGGGCTGGCGCCGCATCGAACAGCCAGCAGGCTTCGATCAGCTCCAGGCCTTTATTCATCATGCTCGCCGAATCGACGGAAATCTTGCGCCCCATCGACCAGTTGGGATGCGCGCACGCCTGCTCTGGAGTGACGTGCTCAAGCTCGGCTGCCGACGTCTCGCGGAACGGCCCACCAGAGGCGGTCAGCAGGATGCGTCGCACCCCCACAGCACTCAAGCCCTGGGCATAATTGCCCGGCAGGCACTGGAAGATGGCGTTGTGCTCGCTGTCGATGGGCAGCAATACCGCGCCACTGCGCCGCACGGCGTCCATGAACAGCGCGCCGGACATCACCAGGGCTTCTTTATTGGCCAGCAAGACCTTCTTGCCCGCCTCGACCGCCGCCAGGGTTGGCCGCAGGCCGGCAGCGCCGACAATCGCCGCCATCACCGCATCCACGTCGCTCGCGGCGGCCACTTGGCACAGCCCTGCCTCGCCTTCCAATACTTCGGTGGCGCTACCCGCGGCACTTAGACCTGCACGCAAACGGCTAGCAGCCTCGGCACTCGGCACCACGGCGTAGACCGGGCGATGACGCAAGCACAGGGCCAGCAACTCATCCACCTGCGAGTAACCGCTCAGGGCGAACACCTGGTAACGCTCAGGATGACGGGCGATCACATCCAGCGTGCTAAGGCCAATCGAGCCGGTGGCACCCAGCACCGTAATGCGTTGCACTCGGCTCACATGACACCCCATTCAGCAGCCCAGAGCAGCACGGCGAACATCGGAATCGCGGCGGTCAGGCTGTCGATGCGATCGAGCACGCCGCCATGGCCAGGCAGCAGATTGCTGCTGTCCTTGATCCCTTCGCGGCGCTTGAACATGCTTTCGGTGAGGTCGCCGACCACCGAGGCCATGACTACCACCACGGCGCCCAGCAAGCCCAGCAGCAGCTGGCCGATGCTCCACTCGCGCACCAGGCCGACACCCAGCGCAATCAGCAGGCTGACGGTGAGGCCACCATAGACGCCCTCCCAGCTCTTGCCTGGACTGACCTGCGGGGCCAGCTTGCGCTTGCCAAAGGCACGACCGGAGAAATACGCGCCGATATCGGCGGCCCAGACCAGCACCATGACCGACAGGATCAGGCCGTTCCCCAGCGGCCAGTGCTTGAGCAACACCAGCCCCTGCCAAGCCGGCAGCAACACCAGCAGACCAATCAACAGACGGCAAGCGGCACTGCTCCACAGCTCGCTGCTACGCGGATACGTCAGTACCAGCCAGGTGGCCAACCCCCACCAGATCACCGAAGCGCCGAGCACCCAGGGCGCCAGGTCCGGCATCAGGTACAGCAGCATCAGCGCCCCAGCAACCACTGCGGCGTAGGCAATGCGCAGCGGCTGGGCCATCAGTCCAGCCAAGCGTGCCCATTCCCAGGCGCCAAGCGTTACTACGAAGCCGATGAAGAGGGCGAAATCCCCGCCATTGAGCAGGAAGAAGCCACCCAGCGCGATCGGCAGCAGGATCAGCGCGGTAATGATGCGTTGTTTAAGCATTAAGCACGAGCTCCAGCCTCGACCTGCTCGCTGGTCTTACCAAAGCGGCGCTGGCGCGAAGCGAAATCGGCCAGGGCGGTACGCATGGCCTCGTGTTTGAAGTCCGGCCAGAACAGGTCGGAGAAGTACAGCTCGGCATAGGCCAGCTGCCACAGCAGGAAATTGCTGATGCGGTGTTCGCCACCGGTACGGATACACAAGTCAGGCAACGGCAGATCACCCGTCGACAGGCAGGTCTGCAACAAGCCAGGGGTGATGTCGTCCGGGCGCAGATGACCGGCCTGGACCTCACGAGCCAACCGCTGGGCGGCCTGGGCGATGTCCCACTGACCACCGTAGTTGGCGGCGACCTGGAGAATGAAGCGATTACTCCCCGCAGTCGCAGCCTCGGCCTCACGCATGGCTGCTTGCAGTTCCGGATGGAAGCGCGAGCGATCACCAATGATGCGCAGGCTGATGTTGTTCTCGTTGAGGCGCCGAGCTTCGCGGCGCAAGGCCGTGAAGAACAGCTCCATCAACGCGCCGACTTCTTCCGCCGGACGCTGCCAGTTTTCACTGGAGAAGGCGAACAGGGTCAGCACCTCGACCCCAGCCTCGGCACAGACCTCAATCACCGCACGCACGGCATCGACGCCTGCTTTGTGACCGGCAACGCCGGGCAGCAGACGCTTCTTCGCCCAGCGATTGTTGCCGTCCATGATGATCGCAACGTGGCGCGGCACCGAGGACGGTGCCGCTTGCTTGGTCTTATCCATGAAGAAAACCCTGGCCTCAGACGGCCATCAGGTCCTTCTCCTTGGCCTTCACGGCAACTTCGATCTCGGCCACGAACTTGTCGGTCAGCTTCTGGATGTCATCAGCGGCGCGACGCTCTTCGTCTTCGCTGATTTCCTTTTCCTTGACCAGGTCCTTGAGCTGGCTCAGGGCGTCACGACGGATGTTACGCACAGCGATACGACCGTCTTCTGCCGCATCACGCGCCTGCTTGGTGAAGCCCTTACGGGTTTCTTCGGTCAGCGGCGGCATGTTGATCAGCAGCAGTTCGCCAAGGTTGGTCGGGTTCAGGTTCAGACCTGCACTGGCAATCGCCTTGTCGACCGCGCCGAGCATGTTGCGCTCGAAAGCGACGACCTGCAGGGTGCGCGAATCCTTGACGGTGATGTTGGCCACTTGCTTGATAGGGGTGTCGGCGCCGTAGTAAGGCACCATCACACCTTCCAGAATGCTCGGGTGGGCGACACCGGTGCGGATACGGCTGAACGCGTGCTGGAGCGACTCCAGCGACTTGGTCATGCGTTCCTGAGCATCTTTCTTGATTTCGTTGATCATGCTTGGCCTTCCTCGATCAAAGTACCTTCAGCGCCACCCACCACGATGTTCAGCAGGGCGCCAGGTTTGTTCATGTTGAATACCCGCAATGGCATCTTGTGGTCGCGGCACAGGCAGATTGCGGTCAGGTCCATCACACCAAGCTTGCGATCCAAGACCTCATCATAGGTGAGGTGATCGAACTTCTCGGCATGCGGATCCTTGAATGGATCGGCAGTGTACACACCGTCGACCTTGGTCGCCTTCAGCACCACATCAGCATCGATTTCGATGGCACGCAGGCAGGCTGCGGAGTCGGTGGTGAAGAACGGGTTGCCGGTACCGGCGGAGAAAATTACCACATCCCCGGAGTTGAGGTGGCGAATAGCTTTGCGACGATCGTAATGATCGGTGACGCCAACCATGGAAATGGCCGACATGACCAGGGCCGGGATGTTCGAACGCTCGAGGGCGTCGCGCATGGCCAGGGCGTTCATCACGGTGGCAAGCATGCCCATGTGGTCGCCAGTAACGCGATCCATGCCGGCTGCGCTGAGTGCTGCACCGCGGAACAGGTTGCCGCCACCGATGACCAGGCCTACCTGGACACCGATACCGACCAACTGACCCACTTCCAGGGCCATACGATCCAATACTTTCGGGTCGATCCCGAACTCTTCCGAGCCCATCAGGGCCTCGCCGCTAAGTTTGAGCAAAATGCGTTTATAGCGAGGTTGGCGACCACTCACCTGCTGAGCCATTGCGAGTCTCTCCTGCGGCGTCTTTAAGAAAATTCTGCGCGGGCTGGATACAGCCTGCTAACTGTAGCGTGGCGCTGCTTCAGCGCCAGCGGAGCCAGGTCGGATAAACCTGGCACCGGTTTGACAAAGAGGCTGCGCGCGTGAGCGGGCAGCCTCTTTGGGGCGACAGACGGAGTCTGTCTTACTGCTTGGCAGCAGCCAGCTGAGCGGCAACTTCTTCAGCGAAGTTGTCAACTGGCTTCTCGATGCCTTCGCCGACTTTGAAGTAGGTGAAGGAAACGATTTCAGCACCGGCTTTCTTGGCCAGTTCGCCGACCTTGATCTCCGGGTTCATGACGAAGGCTTGCTCTTTGAGCGAGGCTTCGGCTTTGAACTTGGTAATACGACCGTTGATCATGTTCTCAACGATGTTCTCAGGCTTGCCAGCGATTTTGTCGGCGTTCAGCTGCAGGAAGACAGCCTTCTCGCGCTCGATGGCCTCATCGGAGATTTCCGACGAATCCAGGAACTCTGGGTTCGACGCGGCAACGTGCATGGCGATTTCTTTGGCCAGTTGGACGTCGCCGCCCTTCAGGACCACTGCCACACCGATCTTGTTACCGTGCAGGTAGGTACCGACCACGTCGCCTTCGACGCGCACCAGGCGACGAATGTTGACGTTCTCACCAACCTTGGCAACCAGGGCTTCGCGAGCAGCTTCGCGGGAAGCGATCAGCGGCGCAGCGTCGGTCAGTTTCTCGGCAAAGGCTTGCTCAACGCTTTCAGCGACGAAGTTCTTGAAGTCGTCTTGCAGAGCCAGGAAGTCGGTCTGCGAGTTCACTTCCAGCAGGACTGCGGACTTGTCGTCAGCCTTGATGGCGATGGCGCCTTCAGCGGCAACGTTGCCAGCCTTTTTAGCTGCCTTGATGGCACCCGAGGCGCGCATGTCGTCGATGGCTTTTTCGATGTCGCCGCCGGCCTTGGTCAGGGCCTTTTTGCAATCCATCATGCCTTCGCCGGTACGCTCGCGCAGTTCTTTTACCAGCGCTGCAGTAATCTCTGCCATTTCAAAATCCTCTTGGAAAGTTTTTCAACCATTCCACCCGCTCGTCACGGGCGTTCAATTCTGTAAATCCACTGCCATCTCGCCTGCGAAACACATGATGCGGCGCTAATGCTGACAGGAGGATTTCAGGTGGCAAAAAGGGGGCCAAGCCCCCTTTTCGCGTGCTAAGTAGACGCCAGGCGTCAATTACTCAGCAGCTGGTGCCGCCGCTTCTTCAGCGTAGACTTCGGTGCCGCCAGCAACGTTGTTGCGGCCGCGGATGACAGCGTCAGCCATCGAAGTCATGTACAGCTCGATGGCGCGGATGGCGTCGTCGTTGCCTGGGATGATGTAATCAACACCTTCCGGGCTGCTGTTGGTATCGACAACGCCGATAACCGGGATGCCCAGCTTGTTAGCTTCGGTGATCGCGATGCGCTCGTGATCAACGTCGATAACGAACAGAGCGTCAGGCAGACCGCCCATATCCTTGATACCACCCAGGCTGCGGTCCAGCTTCTCCAGATCGCGCGAACGCATCAGAGCTTCTTTCTTGGTCAGCTTGGTGAAGGTACCATCTTCGGCCTGGGTTTCCAGGTCACGCAGACGCTTGATCGAAGCGCGGATGGTTTTGTAGTTGGTCAGCATGCCGCCCAACCAGCGGTGATCAACGTATGGCGAACCGCAACGAGCTGCTTGCTCGGCGACCAGTTTGCCGGCGGAACGCTTGGTGCCGACGAACAGGATCTTGTTCTTGCCCTGGGCCAGGCGTTCTACGAACGACAGAGCGTCGTTGAACATTGGCAGGGTTTTTTCCAGGTTGATGATGTGGATCTTGTTACGCGCGCCGAAAATGTATTTACCCATTTTCGGGTTCCAGTAACGGGTCTGGTGACCGAAGTGCACACCGGCCTTCAGCATATCGCGCATGTTGACTTGGGACATGATAGTTCCTTGATAAGTCGGGTTGGGCCTCCACGTATCCCAATGACCAACCCGCGAAGCCGAAGCGTTCGGGGCACCCAGGTCATCGTGTCGACACGTGTGTGGGTTTAAGCTTGCCGGGACCTCCCGGAAAGCGGCGCATTTTATACCACAGACCGCGCACGAACGGAACCCGAATACTGTCTCGTCCGTCAGCGGCTTTTGCAGCCAGCGGCCAATCGCGCCAAAATGCCTCCAATAGACCGCAGCAACAGCGCCTTTATCCCGACAGATCGACGCCCTGCTCTGCTAGAATCCGGCCTTTCCCGTTTGTTCGCGCCCCATGGGGCGCCGTAGAGAGCCTGTAATGACCGTTACCATCAAGACCGCAGAAGACATCGAGAAGATGCGCATCGCCGGCCGCCTGGCCGCTGAAGTGCTGGAAATGATCGAAGAACACGTCAAGCCCGGTGTCACCACCGAAGAGCTCGACCGCCTGTGCCATGACTATATCGTCAACGTCCAACAGGCCATCCCGGCGCCGCTCAACTACAAGGGCTACCCCAAGTCGATCTGCACCTCGATCAACCACGTGGTCTGCCATGGCATCCCCAATGACAAGCCCTTGAAGAACGGCGACACGTTGAACATCGACGTCACCGTGATCAAGGACGGCTACCACGGAGACACCAGCCGCATGTTCCATGTCGGTACGGTACCGGTTTGGGCCGAGCGCCTGTCGCAAGTCACCCAGGAATGCATGTACAAGGCCATCGAGCTGGTCAAGCCAGGCTGCCGCCTGGGTGACATTGGCGAAGTGATCCAGAAACACGCCGAGAAGAACGGTTTCTCGGTGGTACGCGAGTTCTGCGGCCACGGCATCGGCAAGGTGTTCCATGAAGAGCCGCAGATCCTGCACTACGGCCGCGCCGGTACCGGCATGGAGCTCAAGGAAGGCATGACCTTCACCATCGAGCCGATGATCAACCAGGGCAAGGCTGACACCAAGGTGCTGGGCGACGGCTGGACCGCCATCACCAAGGACCGCAAGCTCTCGGCGCAGTGGGAGCACACCCTGGTGGTGACGGCAACCGGTTACGAAATCTTCACCCTGCGCAAAGACGACACCATCCCCCGTACGTCGGCCTAATACCTTCAGGAAAGCGACTCGATGCCCCAGGTGGATCCCGAGCTGTTCGACCGCGGCCAGTTCCAGGCGGAACTGGCGCTCAAGGCAAGCCCCATCGCTGCCTTCAAGAAGGCCATCCGCCTGGCCCGCGAGGTGCTCGACAAGCGCTTTCGCGAAGGCCGCGAGATCCGCCGACTGATCGAGGACCGCGCCTGGTTCGTCGACAACATCCTGCAGCAGGCCTGGAACCAGTTCCAATGGCATGACCCTAGCGGCATCGCCCTGATCGCCGTGGGCGGTTACGGACGCGGCGAACTGCACCCGTTCTCCGACATCGACCTACTGATCCTGCTCGATGGCGCCGAACACGAGCAGTACCGCGAAGCCATCGAAGGTTTTCTGACCCTGCTCTGGGACATCGGCCTGGAAGTCGGCCAGAGCGTACGCAGCGTCGAGGAATGCGCCGAGCAGGCCCGCGCCGACCTGACGGTGATCACCAACCTGATGGAAAGCCGCACCATTGCCGGCCCCGAGCCCCTGCGCCAGCGCATGCTCGAGGTGACCAGCACCGCCACCATGTGGCCGAGCAAGGAGTTTTTCCTGGCCAAGCGCGCCGAGCTCAAGGCCCGCCACCACAAGTACAACGACACCGAGTACAACCTGGAGCCCAACGTCAAAGGCTCACCCGGCGGCCTGCGCGATATCCAGACCGTGCTCTGGGTCGCCCGTCGCCAGTACGGCACGCTCAACCTGCACGCCCTGGCTGGCGAAGGTTTCCTGCTGGAGAGCGAGAACGAACTGCTCGCCTCCTCCCAGGCCTTCCTCTGGCGGGTGCGCTACGCCCTGCACATGCTCGCCGGACGCGCCGAAGACCGCCTGCTGTTCGACCACCAGCGCAGCATCGCCGCGTTGCTTGGCTTCAGCGATGAAAACCCCAAGCGCGCCATCGAGCAGTTCATGCAGCAGTACTACCGGGTGGTGATGAGCATCAGCCAGCTGTGCGACCTGATCATCCAGCACTTCGAGGAAGTCATCCTCGCTGACGACGACAGTGGCACCACCCAACCGCTCAACGCTCGCTTTCGCCTGCACGATGGCTATATAGAAGCGGTCAGCCCCAACGTGTTCAAACGCACGCCGTTCGCCATGCTGGAGATCTTCGTGCTGATGGCCCAGCACCCGGAGATCAAGGGCGTGCGCGCCGATACCGTGCGCCTGTTGCGCGAGCATCGCCATCTGATCGATGACAACTTCCGCAACGATATCCGCAATACCAGCCTGTTCATCGAGCTGTTCAAGTGCGAGATCGGCATCCACCGCAACCTGCGCCGGATGAACCGCTACGGCATCCTCGGCCGCTACTTGCCGGAGTTCGGCCTGATCGTCGGGCAGATGCAGCATGACCTGTTCCACATCTATACGGTCGATGCGCACACCCTCAACCTGATCAAGCACCTGCGCAAGCTGCAGTACACCCCGGTGTCGGAGAAATTCCCGCTGGCCAGCAAGCTCATGGGCCGCCTGCCCAAACCCGAGCTGATCTACCTGGCCGGGCTCTACCATGACATCGGCAAGGGTCGTCAGGGCGATCATTCCGAACTCGGCGCGGTCGACGCCCAGGCCTTTGGCGAGCGCCACCAGCTGCCAACCTGGGATACCCGGCTGATCGTCTGGCTGGTACAGAACCACCTGGTAATGTCGACCACTGCCCAGCGCAAGGACCTGTCCGACCCGCAAGTGATCAACGACTTCGCCCTGCACGTGGGCGACGAGACGCGCCTGGACTACCTGTATGTGCTGACCGTGGCCGACATCAACGCCACCAACCCCAGCCTGTGGAACTCCTGGCGCGCCAGCCTGCTGCGTCAGCTCTATACCGAGACCAAGCGCGCGCTGCGCCGAGGCCTGGAAAACCCGCTGGACCGCGAAGAGCAGATCCGCCAGACGCAGAGCGCCGCGCTCGACATCCTGATCCGCGAAGGCACCGACCCGGACGACGTCGAGCAACTGTGGTCGCAACTGGGCGATGACTACTTTCTCAAGCACACCGCCGCCGACGTGGCCTGGCACAGCGATGCGATCCTGCAGCAGCCAGCCGATGGCGGCCCGTTGGTGCTGATCAAGGAAACCACCCAGCGTGAATTCGAGGGTGGCACGCAGATCTTCATCTATGCACCCGACCAGCACGACTTCTTCGCCGTGACCGTGGCGGCGATGTCCCAGCTCAACCTGAACATCCATGATGCGCGGATCATCACCTCGAGCAGCCAGTTCACCCTCGACACCTACATTGTCCTGGACAACGACGGCGGCTCGATCGGCGACAACCCGCAGCGGGTCAAGCAGATCCGCGAGGGCCTGACCGAGGCCCTGCGCAACCCCGAGGACTACCCGACCATCATCCAGCGCCGGGTGCCGCGCCAGCTCAAGCACTTCACCTTTGCCCCGCAGGTGACCATCCACAACGATGCCCAGCGTCCGGTGACCATCCTCGAGATCATCGCCCCTGATCGCCCAGGCCTGCTGGCGCGGATCGGGCGGATCTTCCTGGAGTTCGACCTGTCGCTGCAAAACGCCAAGATCGCCACCCTCGGCGAGCGCGTGGAAGACGTGTTCTTCATTACCGACGCCGACAACCAGCCGCTGTCTGATCCGCAGCTGTGCAGCCGCCTGCAGGAAGCGATCATCCAGCAGTTGCAAAAAGGCCAGGCCAGCGACGCCAGCCCTACCCGCGTGACCTTCTAACGATTGACGAGACCTTGCGCCGATGAACCATGCCTTGACCCAGCTTCAGCCCTACCCGTTCGAGAAACTCCGCGCCCTGCTGGGCAGCGTGCAGCCGGCGGCGGACAAACGTGCCATCGCCCTGTCGATCGGCGAGCCGAAGCACGAATCGCCGGCGTTCGTCGCCAAGGCCCTGGCCGACAACCTCGACAAGCTGGCGGTGTACCCCAGCACCCTCGGCCTGCCGGCGCTGCGCCAGGCGATTGGCCAGTGGTGCGAACAGCGCTTCGGCGTGCCAACCGGCTGGCTGGATGCCGACCGCCATATCCTGCCGGTCAACGGCACCCGGGAGGCGCTGTTCGCCTTCACCCAGGCAGTGGTCAACCGCGCCGATGACGGCCTGGTGATCAGCCCCAACCCGTTCTACCAGATCTACGAAGGCGCAGCCCTGCTTGCCGGTGCCACCCCGCACTACCTGCCGTGCCTGGAAGACAACGGCTTCAATCCGGACTTCGACGCAGTGCCGGCAGAGGTATGGCAGCGCTGCCAGATCCTGTTCCTGTGCTCCCCAGGCAACCCCACTGGCGCCCTGGTGCCGATGGACACCCTGAAAAAGCTGATCGTCCTGGCCGATGAGCACGACTTCGTGATTGCCGCCGACGAGTGCTACAGCGAGCTGTACTTCGACGAAGACGCGCCACCACCAGGCCTGCTGAGCGCCTGCGCCGAGCTTGGCCGTAGCGATTTCAAACGCTGCGTGGTGTTCCACAGCCTGTCCAAGCGCTCCAACCTGCCGGGCCTGCGCTCGGGCTTCGTCGCCGGTGACGCCGAGATCATCAAGCCATTCCTGCTGTACCGCACCTACCACGGCTGCGCCATGCCGGTGCAAACCCAGCTGGCCAGCGTCGCCGCCTGGCAGGATGAAGCCCACGTACGCGCCAACCGCGACCAATACCGGGCCAAGTACGACGCGGTGCTGGATATCCTCCAACCGGTAATGGACGTTCAGCGTCCGGACGGCAGCTTCTACCTGTGGGCCAAGGTGCCGGGCTGTGATGCCAAGTTCACCCGCGACCTGTTCCAAGCACAGCACGTGACCGTGGTGCCGGGTTCGTACCTGTCGCGAGAGGTCGATGGGGTCAACCCAGGTGCAGGCCGAGTGCGCATGGCGCTGGTTGCGCCGCTGGCCGAGTGCATCGAGGCGGCTGAGCGGATTCGGGACTTCCTGAGCAAGCGCTGACTTCAGCAGCGAGCAAGGGGCCGCTTTGCGGCCCCCTTCTCCCTATTTGACCTGCCCCAGGTTCGCCTCACTCATATCCAGCTCACCCAGCACCTGGCGCACCACCTCATCGCCTACCAGATGCTGACGGTGCAGGTTGTACAATTCCAGACGCTGCGCCCGTAGTGCTTTCACCCGCAGGCGACGCTCCAGCAGGTCCATCTGCTCAGCCAGCGCGCGCGCTTCGGCACTGTCGTTGTAGCTGTCCAGCTCATCCCGATACTCAGCCATCAAACGTGCCTTGAGCTCGGTGGCCAAAGTCGCCTGCGCGGCGTCCTGCGGCGCATTGGCGTCGATCACCTCTTCGGCTTCCAAGGCATGAATGGCCGCCGCGGCCGTGCGCCGCCAGGCTTCTTGTACTTCTTGCTGCAAACGCTCGTCCGGGCTTTTGGTCACACCGCGCAACAGGATCGGCAAAGCAATACAGGCGCCGATCAACGACAGCAGGATTACCCCCGCCGCAATGAAGATGAGCAGGTCTCGCTCAGGAAACGCCTGGCCCGCCCCCATCAGCAGCGGGACCGACATCACGCCCGCCAGGGTCACCGCGCCGCGCACGCCACCGATCGTCAGCAACCAACACGACCGAGCGGTGGGCATCAGCACCAGCTCGGGCTTACCGCGCCAGCGGCGCACCACGCCAATCGCGCGCCAGATGCTCTGTACCCAGATGAAGCGCAACAGGATCAGCGCGGCGAAGATCGCCAGTACGTCGAGGCAGCGATAGGCCAGGGTCGGCCAGATGGTCGCCTCATGGCTGACCACAGCCTTGATGATGTCCGGCAACTGCAGGCCCAGCAGCAAGAAGATCAGCCCATTGAAGGCGAACTCCAGCAGCGACCAGACGCTACGATTGAGCAGACGTGTGCTGGTCTGGCGTGGCAGCAGATCGAGCCAGCTTTGCATCATCCCCGCCGCCACCGCCGAAAGAATGCCCGAAACGCCCAGGCGCTCGGCCAGTACATAGGCAGCGAACGGCAGCAAAAGCATGAACACCACGTGGGTGGCAGGGTCATCCCAGCCACGGGCGATCATCCAGGCACGCAGGCGACCGATCAGCCAGCTCAGCGCAACCCCCACCGCGAGGCCTCCCAGCGCCACCAGCACGAATGTGAAACTGGCCTCGGCCAACGAGAAGGCACCGGTAATCGCCGCCACCAGGGCGAACTTGAAGGTCACCAGGCCCGTGGCATCGTTCATCAGCGCCTCGCCCTGAAGCATGTGCATCAACGGCGTAGGCAAACGGTCCTGGGTAATCGCCGAGACTGCCACGGCATCGGTAGGCGACAGCACGGCGGCCAAGGCGAAGGCCACCGGCAGCGGGATGCTCGGCAACAACCAGTGAATGAAGTAGCCAGCGCCGACCACCGTGAACAGCACCAAGCCCACCGCTAGCGCAACCACCGGGCCACGTATACGCCACAGCTCACGCTTGGGGATGCGCCAGCCATCGGCGAACAGCAGCGGCGGCAAGAACAGGAACAAGAACAACTCCGGCTCCAGCGCCACATGCAGGCCCAGGCTCGGCCAGGCCAGCAGTGCCCCGGCCGCGATCTGCACCAGCGGCAGAGGCAGCGGGATCATCCGCCCCACCAGTTTTGACACGCTTACCAGCGTCAGCAGGATAAGGACGGTATAGGCTGACTGCATCAGCAAGCTTCCTGTGTAATTCGAAAAACCCTGGCGGGGCAAAACATCGCCATTGAAACAATATGTTAGCGGCGTGCAGTAATAATGCACCGCTGCACCATAGTCGCAGGCGAGCGGAGAATATGTAACACAATGCTACCCGACATCAGGTGACACGCTTCGCCCATGCGCGCTCGGCAGCCAGCCGTGGCGCCAGGCTCGTCGATGTCGCATAATCGCCCTCACCTTTTCTTCACGGAGTATCGGGACGCCTACCCCAAGGCGCCCCAGGCATTCAATGGCTTACACTCTCTACGGCATCAAAGCCTGCGACACCATGAAAAAAGCCCGTACCTGGCTCGAAGAAAAAGCCATCGGCTATCAATTTCACGACTACAAGACTCAAGGCATCGACCGCGACAGCCTGAATCGCTGGTGCGACGAGCACGGCTGGGAAGTCATCCTCAACCGTGCCGGCACCACCTTCCGCAAGCTCGACGATGCCAGCAAAGCCAACCTCGACCAGGCCAAGGCCGTCGAATTGATGCTGGCCCAGCCGTCGATGATCAAGCGCCCGGTGCTTGACCTCGGCGAGCGTACCCTGGTCGGCTTCAAGCCTGACCTGTACGCCGCAGCGCTGGCCTGAGTCCGCTCCGCTTCCACCCTATTTCGCAAGAGGTAATCGCATGTCCACTACTCTGTTCAGCCTGGCCTTCGGTGTCGGCACCCAGAACCGCCAGGGCACCTGGCTGGAAGTCTTCTACGCGCAACCACTGATCAACCCGAGTGCCGAGCTGGTCGCTGCGGTCGCGCCGATCCTCGGCTATGAAGGCGGCAACCAAGCCATCGCCTTCACCAACGCCCAGGCCGGCCAGCTGGCCGATGCGCTCAAGGCCGTCGATGCCACCCAATACGCCCTGCTGACCCGCCTGGCTGAAAGCCACAAGCCGCTGGTCGCGACCCTGCTGGCCGAAGACAGCGCGCTGACTTCGACCCCAGAAGCCTATCTCAAGCTGCACCTGCTCTCGCACCGCCTGGTCAAGCCGCACGGCCTGAGCCTGGCTGGCGTGTTCCCGCTGCTGCCAAACGTTGCCTGGACCAACCAGGGCGCCGTCGACCTGGCCGAGCTTGCCGAACTGCAACTCGAAGCGCGCCTGAAGGGCGAGCTGCTGGAAGTGTTCTCGGTCGACAAGTTCCCGAAAATGACCGACTACGTGGTCCCGGCCGGCGTACGTATCGCCGATACCGCCCGTGTGCGCCTGGGCGCCTACATCGGCGAAGGCACCACCATCATGCACGAAGGCTTCGTCAACTTTAACGCCGGCACCGAAGGCCCAGGCATGATCGAAGGCCGCGTGTCCGCTGGCGTATTCGTCGGCAAGGGCTCGGACCTGGGCGGCGGTTGCTCGACCATGGGCACCCTCTCCGGTGGTGGCAACATCGTGATCAAGGTCGGCGAAGGCTGCCTGATCGGCGCCAACGCGGGTATCGGCATCCCGCTGGGCGATCGCAACACCGTTGAAGCTGGCCTGTACATCACTGCTGGCACCAAGGTGAACCTGCTCGACGAGAACAACCAACTGGTCAAAGTGGTCAAGGCCCGCGACCTGGCCGGCCAGACCGACCTGCTGTTCCGTCGCAACTCGCTGAACGGCGCAGTAGAGTGCAAGACCCACAAGTCGGCCATCGAGCTGAACGAGGCGCTGCACGCGCACAACTGAGAACCTCGCGGGGTTTGAAGTGATAAGATCGGGTCTGGCGTTAGCGCCAGGCCCGTTTTTATTTCCAGGTCCCTCGATCATGTTTCAGCCCTCCCCGTGGCGTGCCGACTTTCCCGCCATCGCCGCTCTAGAACGCCAGCACCAGACCTATCTGGACAGCGCCGCCACCACGCAAAAGCCCCAGGCCCTGCTCGATGCCTTGAGCCATTACTACGGCCATGGCGCGGCCAACGTTCATCGTGCCCAGCACCTGCCCGGTGCGCTGGCCACCCAAGCCTTCGAGACCAGCCGCGACAAGGTCGCCGCCTGGCTCAATGCCGCCGATTCGCGGCAGATCATCTTCACCCATGGCGCCACTTCAGCGCTGAACTTGCTGGCCTATGGCCTGGAACATGGCTTCAACGAGGGCGACGAGATCGCCATCAGCGCCCTGGAGCACCACGCCAACCTGCTGCCGTGGCAGCAACTGGCGCGCCGGCGCAACTTGCGCCTGGTCATCCTGCCGCTGGATGAGCAGGGCCACATCGACCTGAATCAAGCGCTGCAACTGATCGGCCCGCGCACCCGCCTGCTGGCAGTCAGCCAACTGTCCAACGTACTGGGCACCTGGCAAGCACTCCCCGCTCTGCTCGCCCACGCCCGCGCCCAAGGCGCATTGACCGTGGTCGACGGCGCGCAGGGCGTGGTGCATGGCCGCCACGATGTGCAGCAACTCGAATGCGACTTCTACGTGTTCTCCAGCCATAAACTGTACGGACCTGAAGGCGTAGGCGTCCTGTATGGGCGCCCGCAGGCCTTGGAACAGCTGCTTCATTGGCAGTTTGGCGGAGAGATGGTGCAACTGGCCGACTATCACGGCGCCAGTTTTCGCCCGGCGCCGCTGGGCTTCGAGGCGGGAACGCCGCCCATTGCTGGGGTCATTGGCCTGGGTGCGACCCTCGACTACCTGGCCAGCCTCGACCCACACGCCGTACAGGCCCATGAAACCAGCCTGCATCAGCATCTGCTACGCGGCCTGGCCGATCGTGATGGCGTGCGTATCCTCGGCATGCCGCAAAGCGCCCTGGTGAGCTTTGTCGTCGACGGTGTGCACAACGCCGATATCGCTCACCTGCTGACCGAGCAGGGCATTGCCGTACGCGCCGGGCATCATTGCGCGATGCCGCTGCTCAAGGGGTTGGGGCTGGAAGGGGCAATTCGGGTATCGCTAGGCCTGTACAACGACAGTGACGACTTGCAGCGCTTCTTCGACGCGCTGGATCAGGGCCTGGAGTTGTTACGATGAGCCTGTCGAGCGAGGCCAGCCAAGCACTGCAGGCATTCCAGCAGGCTCGGGGGTGGGAACAACGAGCGCGCCTGCTGATGCAATGGGGCGACCGACTGGCGCCGCTGGACGAGCGCGAAAAGACCGAGGACAACCGTGTCCATGGCTGTGAGAGCCTGGTGTGGCTGGTCGCCAACCAGCAAGGCGGACAATGGCAGTTCAAGGCCGCTAGCGATGCACGCTTGCTGAGGGGGCTGCTGGCCTTGCTGCTGGTCCGGGTACAGGGGCTCGATAGCGCCGAGCTGGCGCAGCTTGAGCTGGGGGCCTGGTTCACCGAGCTTGGCCTTGAGCGCCAACTGTCGCCCTCGCGCAGCAATGGCCTGCATGCGGTACTGCAACGCATGGCTCAGTTGGCATCCGCCGCCTGAAGGTGTCTGGGCAACCGCCGACAAGGGCTGCAAGGCAGCCCCAGTGGCGGAATCTGCAAACGCTGCGCTAAGCCTTCAAGGCCTTCTTCGGATAGATGTCATAGCGACTCGATTTGCCCTCAAGGCTATGACTGGGCTTGGGCCCGTCGATAATCGGCGCCTTACGCGGCCGCTTGACCACGACCCGGTGCGAAGCCAACGCCAAGGCTGCCTCGAGCAACGCCGGCGCATCCAGGTCGTCACCGACCAACGGCCGGAACACGCGCATTTCCTTCTTCACCAAAGCACTCTTGTCGCGGTGCGGGAACATCGGATCCAGGTAGATCACCTGTGGCGCCTCGCCCTGCCAGGTGCGCATGCGCTCGATGGCGTTGCCCACCAACAAACGCATCCGCTCAACGATTGGCCCTACCTCGACATCTCCACGGCCGCGCGCCAGGCCATCTTCGAGTAACGCGGCAATCAGCGGCTGGCGCTCGATCAAGGTCATCTGGCAGCCAAGGCTGGCTAGCACGAAAGCATCTTTACCCAGCCCGGCAGTTGCATCCAGCACCTGCGGCCGCACCCCCTGAGCGATACCGACCGCCTTGGCGATCATCTGCCCATTGCCACCCCCGAACAAGCGCCGATGCGCCGCCTGGCCCTCGACGAAGTCGACGCGCACCGGACCCGGTGCCTGCGGCCCCAGCTGCTGGATCTGCAAGCCGTCCACACCCACTTGCACGGCAAACTCCGCCGCCTCGTCAGCCAATGGCAACCCCAACCGCTCAGCCCATACGGCCGCCTGCGCCTGGAACTCGGGCGCCAGCGCCTCGACCCTGATGCCTGTGCCCTGCTCTTGCTCTACCATCCGATCCCGCATCCGAAATAATTAATGAAACGCCGGCCACGGCCGATACACGCAGTATCCGCTATTCTGCCAGAGCACAACACGCGCGACTGCCATGTCAGATACCCTTCCCATCGGCTTGACCTACCTGTCGCCTGTCGGCAACTACGGTCGACAGAATACCCAGGCCCTCGGCGGCGTCAGCCACCTGTGGCAGGATTTCTTCGCCCAGGCGTTGGCCGACCAGCAAGGGCAAGAGACCGACGCCGTCAGCCAAGCGCTGGTGCAGTACGACAACGAAAGCGGAGAACCGATCGGGGGCGCCCGTGCCCTGGCGTTGATCGATGCCCAACGTGCTTGCAGCGTGCAAGACACCGAGGTCAAGCCACCCGAGCCGCTGTTCCTGCCCAAGGCCGAACTTGAAGCCAACCTGCTCGAGCCTGCCCCGGAACCGTTCAGCGCCGCCGAGTTGATCGAGCAACAACGCGATCTCGATCTGAGCAACAGCTGGCTGCGTCCGGTGGTCATGAGCCAGGGCCATGCGCAAGCTGAACCTGGCGCCGCGCCTTCGCCGCGCCCGCTGCACCTGCCGATCGCCGAATTTGAAATGGACCTGCTGGACCCGGCGCCAGAACCGTTCGATGAGCCGACCCTGGCCCAGCAGCAGAATGAGCTGGAGTTCGACATTCACTGGGCACGCCCTGTCGTGCTGAACAACGTCCGCGTCCACGCTTGAGCTCAGCGGCAAATCTGCCAGAGCCCCATGTCGAGATGAAAGTGGTTGTGGTGCGCCGCGTTGTAGTCAGGCCCTAATACCGTACTGAAACTCTCGCAGGCCGCTTGCCGCACCTGCCTGAGAAACTCCGCCTTCTGCCCCCCACCCTGCCAGTGCTGCGCCAACACGATGCGCTGGCCATCCTTGAGCCGAAAGGCGCTGATATCCAAGGCATTGGCCGTGGCATGCTGGCTCAGCCGACCTTGCTTGCGGTTGTAGACGTTGCGACAGGCGAAGCTGCCAAGGTGCTCAACCTGCACCACCGGCTGGCCAAACACCCGCTGCGCCGCCGGTTGCAAGCCATGCGCCTCGAACAGGGCATAGGCCACCGCCAGCGGGCAGGTGGCGAGAAAACTACTGCTCAAGCGCGCCTGACCGGCCTCCACCCGCCACACGTTCTGCAGCGGACATTGCGCCGTCGCTGCGCTGTCGGCCTGGGCTCGGTAGCGCAAGACCGAGGTTTGCAGCGCCTGCTGGCATAAGGCAGGGTCCTTGCGCAGACGCGACAGTTTATAAGGCGTGAGCAGGTTCGGCGGCTGGCGCACATCCAGCGCCGCCCACGGATTCCACTGCGCGGGTGGACGCCAGCCCAGGTACCAGGCCTGGCCCGCTGCGAGCAGCAGCACCAACAGCAGCCAGCCAAGCCAGCGCATCAGGGCTCAGCGTCGGAACAGATCGTTGAGCTGGGCGAACGGCAACGCCTGCTCGGCGTAGCTGAAGGTGCCCTGATCGCGAATCTCCAGCGCCGCCCGCTGCAACGCGCCGAGTGCCGCCCGGGCCAGCGATGAGCCGACGCTGATACGTCGCACCCCCAGGTCTTGCAGTTGGTTGACGCTCAGCGGCACACCCGCCAAACCCATCAATACATTCACAGGTTTCGGAGCCAGCGCCTGGACCACCGCACGCACCTCATCGACACTGCGCAGCCCTGGGGCATACAGCACATCAGCGCCGGCTTCGGCATACGCCTGCAGGCGCAGGATGGTGTCATCCAGGTCCATGCGCCCATGTAGCAGGTTCTCGGCGCGGGCACACAGGGTGAACGCAAATGGCAGGCTACGCGCCGCCTGTACCGCTGCGCGCACGCGCTCCACGGCCAGGCCGAGGTCATAAATGGGCGCTTCGCGGCGACCGCTGGCGTCCTCGATCGAACCGCCGACCAAGCCCACTTCAGCGGCGCGCAAAATAGTCTGGGCGCAATCGTCTGGCAGGTCGCCGAAACCATTCTCCAAATCCGCAGCCACCGGCAAAGGCGTGGCATCGACAATCGAGCGGGCATTGGCCAGGGTTTCGTCCAGGCTCAGCTGAGCCTCGGCATCCGGCCGCCCCAGGCTGAAGGCCAACCCCGCACTGGTCGTGGCCAGCGCCTCGAAGCCCAGGCTGGCCAGCAGCCGGGCGGAGCCAGCATCCCAGGGGTTGGCAATGACAAAGGCGCCATCACGCTCATGCAGCGCCTTGAAGGCCTCCGCTCGCAGGGTTTGCACATCCATGGTTACAGCTCCGGCAGGTTGAGAAGTGGTCAGAGTAGCCCTAGTTGTTCGACCTCAGGGGCACGTGGCAATTCAGCTAAAGGCGCAAGCCCCGGCAAGCGCTCGCTCAGCCGTTGATGAAAACGCTGGGCCAAGGCCGCTGCCAGGCGGTTATCCGAGGTATGCAGGAAAATGTACGGGCTACGCCCCTGTTCGATCCACTCAGCGACCTTGCCCACCCACGGCGTGAGGAAGTGCTCGTTCGCCTCAAGCTGCGGATGGCCAATGAACCGCACCTGTGGGTGCTGACTGAAGGCCGCAGGCCGCGCTGGCACGTTGGGTTTCTTCGACTGGGCATGCAGCACTGCCGGCTCGCGCGAGGTGCAGCTGAACAGGGCCCGCGGATCCAGGCAGATGCGCTCCACCCCACGCCCATGCAGCAGGCGATTCAGCGCCCGCTCCTCATCGCCACGGGCAAAGAACCGCGGATTACGCACCTCGACCGCCACCGGTACGCCAATGTGGTCAAGAAAGTGCGCAAGCTCAGCCAGGCGAGCAGGGCCGAACACCGCTGGCAGTTGCAGCCAATAGGGCGAAACCCGTGGGCCAAGAGGTGCTAGCAGGCGAGTGAAGTCGATCGCCGATGGCAGCTGCTCACGCAGGTCACCGGCATGGCTGACATCCCGAGGAAATTTGGCGGTAAAGCGAAAGTGCGCAGGCATGACCTGAGCCCAGCGCTCTACCGTGGAAGGCGCGGGACGGGCATAAAAGGTGGTATTGCCTTCGACCGCGTTGAATACCTGGCTATACAGGCCTAGAAATTCAGTGGCGCGGGCGTCAGCGGGATACAGGTGATCGCGCCAGGCGTTTTCGCTCCAGGACGGACAACCGAGAAAGTAAGGCAGAGGCGATGGATTCATCCATCAAATGTACAGATCCAGCCCCAGCACTTCCATATCCCAATCGGTGAAGCCGGCAGTGGCCAGGTAGCTGGCCAGAGCGGTCGCGGTGCGTCGATCGCGCGCGCGCGGGAAGATCAGATCCTGCTGACGGGCCGGCAGCCCCGCGCCACCACGGCGGGTCCTGGCCTCCTGCGGGACTTCGCTGTCCTCGATCAGCTCGGCATCTTCGACAGACTCATCACGCACCTGCGCCTTGCGCGGTGCGCGCTTGATCGGGTAGGACTGGGAAGAGAAGCCGTCGATACGCATGGAATGAACACTCAGGATCAATGATGGCAATTTAGCAGCATCAGAGATCCATCGCTAATGCCATTGTGATAACTGGACCACAGTTCCCACGAAAGGTTTAGCGCGAATGTAAATAGCCGACGAACTGCGGTTAACGAGGCGCCTTGGGCGTGGCCACGTTATCGCGCAGATAGACTGGCTGAGCCTGGTCGGCGGCAATCGCCTCACCGCGTGCCCAAGCGTATCCGGCCAAGCTGAGGATATCCAAGGCAGTGGGCAGCAGGCTGGCATCACTGTCGCTCACCTGCGCAGCCAGGCGCGGCGCGTAACCCCAGCCAGTCCCCGCACCGAACCAATCACCGCCTGCCTCTGGCAAGGCCACACGCTCTGGCGGCAAGACGGCTTCGCGACCGAGCAGGCGCATCTCACCTTCGTTGGCCTGGTAGCAGCCCCAGTAGACCTCATCCATCCGCGCATCGATGGCCGCCGCAACGTGCCGCGTGCCACGCTCGCGCAAGGCCCGTTGCGCCAAGGCGGCCAGGTTCGATACCGGCAGCACCGGGCGCTCCAAGGCGAAGGCCAGGCCCTGCACCACACCAATGGCGATGCGCACCCCGGTGAACGCACCTGGGCCACGACCAAAGGCGATGGCATCCAGATCGCTCAGCGCTACGCCCGATTCAGCCAGGATCTGCTTGATCATCGGCAACAGCTTCTGCGCGTGTTGGCGGGGGATCACCTCATGGTGGCTGGTCACCTTGCCGTCATGCAGCAGCGCAACGGAACAGGCTTCGGTGGCGGTATCCAGGGCCAGCAGGGTGGTCATCGAACGGGTTTCCAGGGGCAAAGAGAAAAGAGCGCCAGTATAAACGACAACGGCCCGCAAGCGGGCCGTTGTCATGCATAGGCGTGGATCAGCTCAAGGCTGCCAGGACCTTGGCGGTGATCGCCTCAACCGAGCCGACACCTTCGATGTGGCTGTACTTCGGCTTGCCAGCGTTGGCAGCCGAGAGCTTCTGGTAGAAGTCCACCAGCGGCTTGGTCTGGCTGTGGTAGACCGACAGGCGATGGCGCACGGTTTCTTCCTTGTCGTCATCACGCTGGATCAGCTCTTCGCCCGTGACGTCGTCCTTGCCTTCCACTTTCGGCGGGTTGTACTGAATGTGGTAGGTGCGGCCCGAGGCCAGGTGCACGCGGCGACCGGCCATACGGCCAACGATTTCTTCGTCGTCCACGGCAATCTCGACCACAGCGTCGATATCGACACCGGCGGCAACCATGGCTTCAGCCTGAGGGATGGTCCGTGGGAAGCCGTCGAACAGGCAGCCCTTGGCGCAATCAGGCTGGGCGATACGCTCCTTGACCAGACTGATGATCAGGTCGTCGGAGACCAACTGACCGGCGTCCATGACTTTTTTCAGTTCCAGACCCAGTGGGGTGCCGGCCTTGACGGCAGCACGCAGCATGTCACCGGTGGAGATCTGTGGAATGCCGAACTTCTCGGTGATGAACTTTGCCTGAGTACCTTTACCGGCCCCGGGAGCTCCCAGCAGAATTACGCGCATCTTGTGCTCCTCATATTTTTTTATGCAAATCAATGGATTCGGCGTCAGGGCCAATTCCGGAAAATCGGGTATCGACCAGAAAATCGGTCAAAAGGCTGCTCAAGATACACAGCACCCGGCGACCAGACAAGCGTCCCAAAGTTGCAGCAAAGCGCCACTTGCGACCTGCCGCCGCAGGGGTTGCGCCCAGCGCAACCTCCCTCCTCGCCCCAGGCCTGACCCGGCACTGGGCCAGACCCGCGGCTGGCCAGGCGCCGCTTAACCGGTGTTGCGCAGGCCGGCGGCAATGCCCGCCACAGTGACCAGCAAGGCCTGCTCTAACGGGCTGTCCAGAGCGGCTTGGCGGCTGCGCGAGCGCGCCAGCAGCTCGGCCTGGAGCCGATGCAGCGGGTCCAGGTAGGTGTTGCGCAGGCTGATGAATTCCAGCGTCTCAGGGCTGTGCGCCAGTAGCACCGGCTGCCCGGTCAGACTCAGCACCACCTGGCAGGACTGCGACAATAGGTCGCGCAGCTGCGCACCCAAAGGGAGCAAGTCGGGTTGCACTAGACGTTGGTCGTAGGCCTCGGCGATTTGTGCATCGGCCTTGGCCAGGACCATTTCCAGCATGTCGATCCGGGTGCGGAAGAACGGCCACTGCTCACGCATCTGCGCCAACAGTTCGCCCTGGCCACGGGCCAAGGCATTGCTCAGCGCGGTTTCCCAGCCTAGCCAGGCTGGCAGCATCAGCCGGGTTTGCGTCCAGCCGAAGATCCACGGAATGGCCCGCAGGCTTTCAATGCCACCCGCGCGGCGTTTGGCCGGGCGACTGCCCAATGGCAGGCGGCCCAGCTCCTGTTCAGGGGTCGACTGGCGGAAGTACTCGACGAAGTCGGGGTTCTCCCGCACCACGTCGCGGTAGGCCTTGACCCCATCGGCGGCAAGCTGGTCCATCACCTCGCGCCAGGCAGGTTCCGGCGGCGGCGGCGGTAACAGGGTCGCTTCGAGCACGGCCGCTAGATAAAGGTTGAGGTTTTGTTCGGCGATGCCCGGCAGGCCGAACTTGAAGCGAATCATCTCGCCCTGTTCGGTCGTACGGAAACGACCCGCCACCGAGCCCGGGGGTTGCGACAAGATCGCCGCGTGCGCCGGGCCGCCACCACGGCCAACGGTGCCACCGCGGCCATGGAACAACAGCAGCTCGACCTGGTGCTCGCGACAGATGCGCACCAGGTTTTCCTGAGCGCGGTACTGGGCCCAGGCCGCCGCCGTGGTGCCAGCGTCCTTGGCCGAATCGGAGTAACCGATCATCACCTCCTGCGGCCCACGCAGCCCGGCGCGGTAACCCGGCAAACCGAGCAGGCGCTGCATCACCGGCCCCGCGTTATCGAGGTCGGCCAGGGTCTCGAACAACGGCACCACACGCATCGGCCGGGTCAGGCCGGCTTCTTTGAGCAGCAACTGCACCGCCAGTACATCCGACGCCGCGCCCGCCATGGAGATGACGTAAGAGCCGAGTGAGGCGGCAGGCGCCGCGGCGATTTCCCGGCAGGTGTTGAGCACCTCGGCAGTGTCTGCCTGGGGCTTGAAGTGAGCAGGCAACAACGGCCGACGGTTGTTCAGCTCGGCCTGGAGAAACTCGATACGCTGCTCTTCGTTCCAGTCGGCGTAGCGGCCAAGACCTAGGTAGTCGGTGATTTCCGACAGGGCATCACGATGACGGGCAGCATCCTGGCGCACATCCAGGCGCACCAGGAACAGGCCAAACGTCACTGCCCGACGCAGGCAGTCAAGCAGCGGACCATCGGCGATCACGCCCATGCCGCACTCATGCAGCGAGTGGTAGCACAGCTGCAGTGGCTCGATCAGCTCACGTGTATCGACCAGCACCTCGGCACTGGCCGGCTGGCTGCTGGTCAGTGATGCATGCGCCCAGGCGCGCGTTGCACGCAGGCGATCACGCAGTTGCTTGAGCAGGCTGCGATAGGGCTCGGCGCTGTCACCGACCCGCTCGCGCAAAGGGTCGCTGGCTTGCTGCATCGACAACTCTGCGGCCAGGTAATCGATATCGCGCAGGAACAAATCGGCGGCCATCCAGCGCGCCAGCAACAACACTTCGCGGGTCACGCTGGCAGTGACGTTGGGGTTGCCGTCGCGATCGCCGCCCATCCACGAGGCAAAACGAATCGGCGCCGCCTCCAGCGGCAGGCGCAGGCCGGTGGCCTCGAACAGCGCCTTGTCGACCTTGCGCAAGTGGCTGGGGATCGCCTGCCACAGCGAATGCTCGATCACTGCAAAACCCCACTTGGCCTCGTCCACTGGGGTGGGTCGGGTGCGGCGGATTTCTTCGGTGTGCCAGGCTTCGGCGATCAACCGGCGCAGGCGCTCGCGAATCTGCTGGCGCTCGGCAGGGGTCAAGTCGCGGTGATCTTGCGCAGCCAACTGAGCGGCGATGGCATCGTATTTCTGGATCAGGGTCCGCCGGGCAACTTCGGTGGGATGAGCGGTGAGCACCAACTGGATGTCCAGCTTGGCCAGCTGGCGGGCCAGGGCGTCATGGCTGTGTCCCGCTTGCTTGAGGCGCGCCAGCAACTCGGGCAGTACCCGCGCCTCGAAAGGCTCTGGCTGGCCGGCTTCGCGGCGGTGAATCAGCTGATACTGCTCAGCGATGTTGGCCAGGTTGAGGAACTGGTTGAAGGCGCGCGCCACCGGCAGCAGCTCTTCGTCGGCCAAATCATCCAGGGTCGAGCTCAGCTGCTCGGCGCCGCCACGCCGATCAGCCTTGGCGCTGTGGCGAATGTCCTCGATCTTCTGCACAAAGGCATCGCCGTGCTGCTGGCGAATGGTTTCGCCGAGCAACTCCCCCAACAGATGGACATCTTCACGCAAGCGAACATCGATATCGGTCATCAGGCCCTCTCTGTGGCGCGGTTGCTCCGCGCTCCGCTCAGGAAACTGCACGTAGCCAAGAGTGCCCATAGCAACCCGCACAAGGCAAGCCTGCGGCGGGGTTAGCAACTAAAGTGAATGCAGGGCAGTCCACTAACTGCCCCTTTTGAGGCTTCATCATCGTAGGGGGCTGCTGCGCAGCCCATCGCCGGCAGGCCAGCTCCTACACAAACAGCGCAGACCTTGTAGGAGTTGGCTCGCCGGCGATGAGCCGCAGCGGCCCTGAAAACGACGTCCACACGAGGTCACCATGAAAATCCGCGAACTCGCCCAGCACTGGGAACAGAACGCCGCCGGCAGCTTGAGCCCCACCAGCCATGTGTTGCATCTGGACCTTGAGTCCGAAGCACGACTGGCCGCGCTGATCGACATGTACCCCAAACGCACCGCCGAAGAACTGCTCGGCGAACTGGTCGCCTGCGCCCTTGAAGAGCTGGAGGCCAGCTTCCCCTATGTCCAGGGCCGACAGGTGATTGCCACCGATGAAGAGGGCGACCCGCTGTACGAAGACATCGGCCCGACCCCGCGTTTCCTGGCCCTGTCACGGCGTCACTTGCATGACCTCAGCAACACCGCTGAAGAGCCCGGCAACTGACGCTTTGCTTGCGCACCACACGGCTGTGCGCTGCCGTGCGGGCGCAAGCTTGCCCGCCACTCGCGACCAACACCCCCGCCCACCACGCTGACTGATCAGTCAGAAAAATACTTGCCAAGCCTAGGTATTTTTTTCTGAACTATTGGAAAAACGCTCCGGTCCGACCAAATAGCCATCACGCTAAAACCCTGCACACAGTTGGCTGTGTACAGTTCAGCTGAAATGCGCGCACTGTCAGGGAATAGGCGATGGACTGCTACGGACATTGTTATCAGGAGTGATCCAATGGAGCTGACCAACATGAAGACCCGCACTTCGCCAACCTCATCCACTCACTTGCGCGGGCTCAAGCTGGCCGCGCTGGCCCTGGGCAGCAGCCTGGTACTGGCCGGTTGCGCGGGCAAGCCGCCAAGTGAGCAATATGCCGTGACTCAATCGGCGGTGAACTCCGCTGTCAGTGCCGGTGGCACCGAGTTCGCAGCCGTGGAAATGAAGGCGGCGCAGGACAAGTTCAAGCAAGCCGAAATCGCCATGCACGACAAGAAGTACGACGAAGCCAAGCTGCTCGCCGAACAGGCCGAGTGGGACGCGCGTGTCGCCGAGCGCAAGGCGCAAGCGGCCAAGGCCCAGAAGGCCGTGCAGGACTCCCGCCAGGGCGTCCAGGACTTGCGTGAGGAAGGTCTGCGCAGCGCCGAATGAGCCTGCCCAGCATTCCCTGAGCCTTCGTAACTGATCAAAGGATGAACATTATGCGCAACTACGTCATGATCCCCGCCCTGCTGGCCCTGAGCGTTGGCCTTGCCGCCTGCTCGCATGACCCGAACGCCAACCTGGAATCGGCCCGCACCAACTTCTCGGCGCTGCAAAGCGACCCGCAGTCGAGCAAACTGGCCGCCCTGGAAACCAAGGACGCCCAGGACTGGCTGAACAAAGCCGACAAAGCCTACATGGACCGCGAGAACGACAAGAAGGTCGACCAACTGGCCTACCTGACCAACCAACGGGTTGAAGTGGCCAAGCAGACGATTGCCCTGCGTGCAGCCGAAGGCGAGCTGAAAAACGCCTCTGCCCAGCGCGCCCAGGCTCGCCTGGATGCCCGCGATGCACAGATCAAAAAGCTGCAGGACAGCCTCAACGCCAAGCAGACCGACCGCGGCACCCTGGTGACCTTCGGCGACGTGCTGTTCGACTTCAACAAAGCCGAGCTCAAGAGCAGCGCCCTGCCCAACGTGACCAAGCTGGCCCAGTTCCTTCAGGAGAATCCTGAGCGCAAGGTGATCGTCGAGGGCTACACCGACAGCGTCGGTTCGGCCAACTACAACCAGACCCTGTCTGAGCGCCGCGCCGCAGCCGTACGCATGGCCCTGGTACGTGCTGGCGTCGACCCAGCGCGCATCGTTGCCCAGGGGTATGGCAAGGAGTACCCGGTAGCGGAGAACTCCAGCAACTCAGGCCGCGCCCAGAACCGTCGGGTGGAGGTGACCATCTCCAACGACAACCAGCCAGTGGCACCGCGTACCGTGAGCCAAGCGCAGTAACGCTTGGTGCACGAACGAAAACCACGGCGTAAAGCTGTTCACTGATGTTTTGGGGCCGCTTTGCAGCCCTTCGCGGGCAAGCCCGCTCCTACAGGTACGGCGCCGACCGTTAGAGCGGCGCTATCCCTGTGGGAGCGGGCTTGCCCGCGAAGGGCTGCAAAACGGCCCCAAAATCTTCACTGGATAGCTTTAAGCTTTGATGTCGCTTTTTGGGGTGAGCGCTGAGAGTCGAGGCATCCACTTGGACATGCCCAAGCAACTCACCAATCACTGAACCTGCTGCGGCGTCTCTTCGCCCATGCAGCGCACCGCGCGCTTGCGGTTGTCCACCAGCACGCCAGTCAGGCCTTTTTGCTGGGTATCGAACAACACCAGTACACCATCCACGCATTGCGCCACCTGCGGCGCTGCGTCCAACGACACCTTGTAATCCTCGCCGGGCACGGTCTTGAGCATGGTGTAGTCCTGCAACAGCAGGGCATCCTCAGGCTTGGCGAAATGCAGGTAGCCGTAATACCACAGAGCCCCAACCGTCACGATGATGCTGCCGACACCGGTCAGGATCAGCGGGATGGCGTTGCGTTCTTCACTCATTGCTGGTTCTTCTCGTCAGGGTAGTTGGGCACTTCGGCCAAGCGGCGCAGGCCGTTGAAATGGCTGGGGTCGTCCATGAAGCGCAGCATTACCTGGCGCCAGGTCGGGTCGGCGAAGGTCTGCACATGGCCGCCTCGGGTCAGTTGCAGCACCCGCGGTGGTGGAGCGTGCTGATACAGGCGGATGCCGTTGTCCATCGGCACCAGGTTGTCATCGATGCTGTGGAAGAACAGTTTCGGCGGGCTCTGCACGTGCTCGATGGAGCGAATCGCACTGTCACCGTCCGGCACCAGCCAGGACAGCGGCACCTGTAACGGCCAGGTCAGCCACGAGGTGCTCAGGGCGAAGCGGCCGACCGCGCGGTAACTGGCCGGCACTCCATCGAACACCAGGGCACTGAAGCGCTGTTGCTGCTCGGGATGCGCCGCCAGGTAATGAATGGCCATGGCGCCGCCCAGGCTCTGGCCCAGCAGCACCAGCGGCTTGCCGCGCACCTCAGGGGCCTGCTCCAACCAGGCCATGGCCGCCGCGATGTCCTGGTAGACCTCGGGCAGGCTCGGCGTGCCCTGGGACAGTCCATAGCCGCGGTAATCGATCATCAGCACCTGATAACCCTGCTCCGGCAGCCAGTAGCTGCCACCTAAATGCAAGGGCAGGTTGCCGCCATTGCCGTGCAGGTGCAGTACCGTTCCCTTGACCTCGACCCCCGCCTTGGCCGGCAACCACCAGCCATGCAGGCGCACGCCATCGGCGGTGGTCAGGGTCACGTCGCGATAGGCCAACTTGGCCCGCTCCGGGGTGAACGGCTGGCCGGGCTCTGGATAGAACAGCAGGCTGCTGCAACCGCTCAGGGCCAACAGCAACCAGCCAAGGAGCAGGCCGCGCCTGGCCTCAGAGAATGTTCGCGTAGTCGGCTTCAATGCGATCCAGGCTCAGGTGGTTGAGGAAGTTGGAGAAGCACATCCAGGCCGACAGCGCGTTGAGGTCGCGGAACTGCTCAGGCAGGTACTTGGGCGGCTCGACCAGGCCTTCCTCGACCAGTTGGCGCAGGGTGCGCATGTCTTCCAAGGTGGTCTTGCCGCAGAACAGCAACGGAATCTGCTCGAGCTTGCCCTTCTTCACGGCCAACTGAATGTAGTTGTAAACCATGATGAAACCCTTGAGGTAGGACAAGTCCTTGGTGAATGGCAGGCCATTTGGCACCGAGCCGCGAAATACCCGGCTGGCATTGCTGTAGCTCTGGCCGATCTCGAAGCCCTGGCCGCGGAAGAACTCATAGACCTGCATGAAGTCTGCGCCCTCCTCGACCATATGGATGGCGCGGGTGCGGTTGGTCAACTTGCGCAGACGGCTGGGATAAGAGGCAAAGGCAATCACCTCCATGAGGATCGCCAGGCCTTCCTGGGTCACCGTCGACGAGGGCGGACCCTTGGCCAGGAAGGTGCAGATTGGCTGGTTCAAGCCATTGAGCGTGGTGCCGACGTGCACCAGCCCCTCGTGGACCTCCAGCGCGCGCACGTCGCGGCTGTTGAACATGGCATCGGCGCGCACCTTGATGTAGTCGGCGCCGGCCGCAGCGTCAGCGACGATGCCGTCGGACTCGAACACACGAATGGTGCTTTCGGCCTCACCGAAGACCTTGTTCAGGCGGCGCTGGAGAATATCCACCGCCTCCTTGGCAGTCAGGTTCTTCGGCTCGTCTTTCAGATCGCCCCGGCCATCGATGTTGTTCAGGTAGTCCGAGAGCATCAGGCCCAGGTCAGCCAGGGTCGGGTCGCCGGCATGGAAGGCATCGGAAGCGGCGCCATACAGCTCCTGGGAGATCAAGCCGAAGTCTTCGGTGCCGCGCGCTTCGAGCATGCGCACGACCATGCGATACTCCTTGCACATGCGCCGCATGATCTGCCCGACCGGGTTGAACTGGCCGAGCTGACGGGTGATATCCCGTTCGATGTTCTGGAACTCTGCTTTCAGTGCAGCAGAATCGAACGACAGCGGCCGCGACTGGTAATAGGCTCGGTCCACCGCCGGTGGCTCCTTGCCCTTGGTCTTGAGAAAGCCCTGGCGGATGCTGTCATCCCACTTCACGGCATCGAGCACGCGAATTGGGGTTTGCGCGGCGACAATACGGTCGGACAACGCACGGATAGTCTGCTGGTACTCGTCCACACCGAATTCCTTGTATCGGCTATTACTTGCCAGCGCGCTGGAAGCGCGCCACTTCGACGAACAGATCGGAGTTGGCCGGATCGTCCAGGTAGGCCAGGACGCGCTCGGTCGGGCTGTCGATCAGCACGCCGGGGCCATTGTCTTCCGGCACTTCGGTACTACGCCCGGTCAGTTCCTTTTTCTGTACAGCCTGCTGTACCTGATCGACATCGAGGTTGTAGATCACCAGGTCCTTGCCGTCCTGGCTGACCTCGAAACCGCCAATCAGGAAATTGCCCCCCAGCCGCTTGGGAACACCGGCTGAGAGATACCAGCGGTTGCCGTGGCGGGCAACGGTGAAGGCGTACTCCTCAGCCGGCTTGCCTTGTGCGCGCGCCACCGCCTTGTAGGTGTTGCCCCCGGCGCGACTGATCGCCAGCTTCAGCGGCTGTCCCCAGGCATCTTTGCTGCTCCAATTGCCCAGCAGGGCCTTGGGCGCCGCCTGATTAGCGGGGAGTGGATCACCGAAGGTCACCAGACAACCGCCCAGCAGCAGGAATGACAACGTCAACAACACCACACGCCAGGCTTTCATCAGGTTCTCCTTGAAAAGTCGGTCGCTACCTAGGCCGAGGCCAGCACCAGGTGCAAGTACCGGGTAAGGATAGCGAGCATCTGCCCATCGGCTTGCGCATTCGCATCCATGAGCAGGCCCTGATATTCCATCTGCTCGATAATCGCCGTCAACATCTGGGCGTCCTGTTCCGGCTGACGCGAGCCGACCACCTGGAGCATCTGCCGCGCGCCATGCAGAAGAATCTGCTCATGAGCGCGGACCAAGTCAGCCAAACGCGGGCACAACAGCGCCTCTTGGCGAAAAGCCTGCTCGGCCATGAGGAAGTCACGCCGGTTATGCAGTTGGCGACTGACGTAATCGGCGGTCATGCGCGCCACTTCGTCGACCAGCCGCGCGCGTGATTGCGCGCTGCCATCACCCTGCGCCAGCAGCTGGCGCAACACTACTTCGGTGTTGGACCACAGCTTGGCCATGTAGGCGGCGCTGCGCTCGACGTACTGGGCGAAGGTGTCGGTGAGCAGGTCTTCGATGTCCTTGAAGTAATAGGTAGTGGCCGACAGCGGCACCCCAGCCTCGGCTGCCACCGCGCGGTGACGCACGCCGCGCACGCCATCACGCACGACGATGCGCATGGCCGCGTCGAGAATCAACTGGCGGCGCTGCTCGCTGCCCTGGCGGCTAGTCTTGCGCCCTTGGTACTGCACGCTCTCGGCGACAGCGCTGGCCACGCCGGCCGCGCCTTGTTGGGCGTTTGCTGGTGTCACAGTGGGTACCTCTTAAAGTTGAATGTTGTCTGTGCCGTCTCTATCGCGGGGCAAGCCCGCTCCCACGTAATCAACATCAGCAGCGAACTACGTGGGAGCGGGCTTGCCCCGCGATAGAGACGGCACCGGCACGCTAAGACTCAAGGCAAGAAAAAGCCGCCTAATAAGGCGGCTTGTTCAGATCACTCAGGCCTGCGGACGCATGTGCGGGAACAGGATCACATCGCGAATCGACGGTGAGTTGGTCAGCAGCATCACCAAACGGTCGATGCCGATACCTTCACCCGCGGTCGGCGGCATGCCGTACTCCAGCGCACGCACGAAGTCGGCGTCGTAGTGCATGGCTTCGTCGTCACCGGCGTCCTTCTCGGCCACCTGGGCCAGGAAGCGCTCGGCCTGGTCTTCGGCATCGTTGAGCTCGGAGTAGGCATTGGCGATCTCGCGGCCACCGATGAATAGCTCGAAGCGGTCGGTCACGGCTGGGTTTTCGTCGTTGCGACGGGCCAGCGGCGAGACCTCGAACGGGTATTCAGTGATGAAGTGCGGCTGCTCCAGCTTGTGCTCGACCAGCTCTTCGAAAATCATCACCTGCAGCTTGCCCAGGCCTTCGTGGCCAAGCACCTTCGCGCCGGCTTTCTTGGCGATGGCGCGGGCCTTGTCGACGTCCTGGAGGTCGGCGGCGGTGAGCTCTGGGTTGTACTTGAGGATCGAGTCGAACACCGACAGGCGCACGAACGGCTCGCCGAAGTGGAACACCTTGTCGCCGTACGGCACGTCGGTGGTCCCCAGCACCAGCTGCGCCAGCTCGCGGAACAGCTCTTCGGTGAGGTCCATGTTGTCGTTGTAGTCGGCGTAGGCCTGGTAGAACTCGAGCATGGTGAACTCGGGGTTGTGCCGGGTCGAAACGCCTTCGTTACGGAAGTTGCGGTTGATCTCGAAGACCTTCTCGAAGCCACCGACCACCAGGCGCTTGAGGTACAGCTCAGGCGCGATGCGCAGGAACATGGCCATGTCCAGCGCGTTGTGATGGGTCTCGAACGGCTTGGCCGCGGCACCACCAGGGATAGTCTGCAGCATCGGCGTTTCGACTTCGAGGAAGTCGCGCTCGATGAGGAACTTACGGATGTGCGAGATCACCTGCGAACGCACACGGAAGGTGTGGCGGGTTTCTTCGTTGACCATCAGGTCGACGTAGCGCTGGCGATAGCGCTGCTCGGTGTCGGTCAGGCCGTGGTGCTTGTCCGGCAGCGGGCGCAGCGACTTGGTCAGCAGGCGCACGTTGGTCATTTCGACGTACAGGTCGCCCTTGCCGGAACGGGCCAGGGTACCTTCGGCGGCGATGATGTCGCCCAGGTCCCAGGTTTTCACGGCAGCCAGGGTTTCTTCAGGCAGGGTCTTGCGGTTGACGTAGACCTGGATGCGACCGGTCATGTCCTGGATAACCATGAACGAGCCACGGTTGAGCATGATGCGACCGGCGACCTTGACCGGGATCGCTGCAGCTTCCAGCTCTTCCTTGGTCTTGTCGACGTATTGCTTCTGCAGGTCATTGCAGTAGCTGTCGCGGCGGAAGTCGTTGGGGAAGGCCTGACCCTTCGCACGTTCTGCGGCAAGTTTTTCCTTGCGCAGGGCGATCAGGGTGTTTTCTTCCTGTTGCAGGTCTTGCGCTTCGGTCTTCAGATCGCTCATGTCGTCATTCTTTCCATCAGGTATTCATTGCCCTTTTCGGGCAGGGCGCGCGATGCCGGCAGGCGGCCGGGCATCGCGGCGGTGGTGTGGCTTACAGCCCCTGCTTCAGGCTCGCTTCCAGGTACTGGTCGATGTCGCCGTCGAGGACCTTGTTGCAGTCGCTGCGCTCGACGCCGGTACGCAGGTCCTTGATACGCGAGTCATCGAGTACATAGGAGCGGATCTGGTGGCCCCAGCCGATGTCCGACTTGCTGTCTTCCAGCGCCTGCGAGGCGGCATTGCGCTTTTGCATCTCCAGTTCGTACAACTTGGCCCGCAGCATTTTCATGGCGGTGTCCTTGTTGGCGTGCTGGGAACGTTCGTTCTGACAGGCCACCACGGTGTTGGTCGGCACGTGGGTGATACGCACCGCCGAGTCGGTGGTGTTCACGTGCTGACCGCCGGCACCGGAGGAGCGGTAGGTGTCGATACGCAAGTCGGACGGGTTGATCTCGATCTCGACCTTGTCGTCGATCTCAGGCGAGACGAACACCGCCGAGAACGAGGTGTGCCGACGGGCGCCGGAGTCGAACGGGCTCTTGCGCACCAGACGGTGCACGCCGATTTCGGTGCGCAGCCAGCCGAAGGCGTACTCGCCCTTGATATGCACGGTGGCGCCTTTGATGCCGGCGACTTCACCCTCGGAAAGCTCGATGATGGTGGCGTCGAAACCGCGCTTGTCGGCCCAGCGCAGGTACATGCGCAGGAGGATGTTGGCCCAGTCCTGCGCTTCGGTACCGCCGGAGCCAGCCTGGATATCCAGGTAGGCGTTGTTCATGTCCATCTCACCGCTGAACATGCGACGGAACTCAAGCTGGGCCAGGCTTTCTTCCAGGCCTTCCAGCTCGGTCACGACGTCGCTCACGGCGCCTTCGTCATTTTCCTCGACGGCCATGTCGAGCAGGTCCTGGCAGTCGGCCAGGCCGTTGGACATCTTGTCCAGGGTCTCGACCACCTGCGCCAGCATGGCACGCTCGCGGCCCAGGGCCTGGGCGTACTCGGGCTTGTTCCAGACGGCCGGGTCTTCCAGCTCGCGGTTGACTTCGATCAGGCGATCAGCTTTGTGATCGTAGTCAAAGATACCCCCGAATAGACTGGGAACGCTCGGTGAGGTCCTTGATGGTGTTCAGGATCGGTTGGATTTCCATGGGCAGGCTACTCGCGCGAATTCGGTGAAAAGCCGGTGAGTATAAACGAGTCTGTCCCATGGCGGCAGACCCGCCGGGCGGTGGGTTTGGCTTGCGTGCCGGTTTTTTCCAGCCCAGGTTGCACGTGCTGGCCCAATCGTGGGGCAATCAGGCGATGCCGACCTGATTGCGCCCACTGTTCTTGGCCAGATACAAGCCCTTGTCCGCCGCCGAGATCAACTGCCGGCAATGACTGCCAATGCTCGGGGTCAGGGTCGCCAGGCCGATGCTGACAGTCAGGCGCGCGTCAGTTTCAGGGGCGCAATGGGGAATATTCAGGCCATGCACGGTCTGACGCAGCTTCTCGGCGATCAGCCGCGCGCCGCCTGGGGAAGTATTGGGTAGCACCAGGGCGAACTCCTCGCCGCCATAGCGCGCCGGCAGATCGGTCGGTCGCGAGCACGAGCCACGAATAGCCTCGGCCACCTGGCGCAAGGCTTCGTCTCCGGCCAAATGGCCGAAACTGTCGTTGTAGAGTTTGAAGTAGTCGACGTCGATCATCAGCAGGGATATCTGCTGCTGCTCGCGCATCGCCCGGCGCCACTCAAGCTCCAGGTATTCGTCGAAATGGCGGCGATTGGACAGCCCGGTCAGGCCATCGGAGTTCATCAGCCGCTGCAGCATCAAATTGGTGTCGAGCAGTTGTTGCTGGCTGACGCGCAAGGCCCGATAGGCCTCGTCGCGCTGCAACAGGGTCAGGTACGAGCGCGAGTGATAGCGAATCCGCGCCACCAACTCGATGGTATCGGGCAGCTTGACCAGGTAATCGTTAGCGCCGGCGGCGAACGCCGCGCTCTTGACCAGTGGATCTTCCTTGGTCGACAGGACGATGATTGGAATGTCCTGGGTGGCCGGGTTATTACGGTACTCGCGCACCAGGGTCAGGCCATCCAGGCCCGGCATGATCAGGTCCTGGAGAATCACCGTCGGCTTGATGCGCATCGCTTGGGCCACGGCCTGGTGCGGGTCGGCGCAGAAGTGAAAGTCGATGTTCTCTTCATGGGCCAGGCCACGGCGTACCGCTTCACCGATCATGGCCTGATCGTCGACCAGCAGGACCATCGCCGAATTCTCGTTGCTGGTCGTGAAACCTTCGATCGGTAGATCATTCATGCCTATTCACCAGGTCACTGCCGGCCAGGCGGCGTGGTTCAATACATATCGTCATTTCGAAAAAATTTCCATCAGTCGCCCGGCAATCCGCTCCAGAGGACGGATCTCCACCGCAGCGTCGATCGCCGCAGCCGCCTTGGGCATGCCGTACACCGCGCTGCTCTGCTGGTCCTGGGCGATGGTGAGAAAACCTTGCTGGCGCATCATTTTTAGGCCTTGGGCACCGTCGCGGCCCATGCCGGTGAGCAGCACGCCAACGGCATCGCCACTCCAGTAGCGAGCCACGCTTTCAAAGAATACATCGATCGAAGGCCGGTAGATTTCATCCACTGGATCGGCAGTGTAGGCCAACTGGCCGCCCTTCATCAGGCGGATATGGTGATTGGTGCCGGCCAACAGCACCTGCCCAGGCTGTGGCGGCTCGCCTTCGCGAGCCAGGCGCACCACCAGCCCGCAGGCGCTGCTGAGCCATTCGGCCATGCCTGCGGCGAACACCTGATCGACATGCTGGACCAGCACGATCGCCGCGGGGAAGTTCTTCGGCAGGCCCTTGAGCAATATCTCCAGGGCAGCCGGGCCACCCGCCGACGAGCCGATCGCAACCAGCCCCAGCCGTTGGGACGCCTCGCGCAGCGGCGCGGCGACCGGCCGTGGCGTGCTGGCCCGTTGTTGGCCGATCAGCCAGCCAATATTGAGAATCTTGCGTAATAGCGGCGCGGCCGCCTCGCGGGCATCGCCTGCGCCCAAGGCCGGGGTGTCGACCACATCCAGGGCGCCGTGGCCCATGGCTTCGAACACCCGGTGTACGTTCTGCTTGCGATCGACCGTGACGATGACAATGGCACACGGCGTCTCGGCCATGATCCGTCGAGTCGCCTCGACCCCGTCCATCACCGGCATGATCAGGTCCATCAGAATCAGGTCTGGGGTCTGCTCGGCGCAGCGCTGCACGGCTTCTGCGCCATTGGCCGCGACCCAGATCACCTGATGCGCGGGCTCAAAGGCCAATGCCCGGCGCAAGGCCTCTACGGCCATGGGCATGTCGTTGACGATGGCGATCTTCATCCCTGTGCACCTCCGATCAACTCGACCACTGCGTCCAGCAGAGCATCGTCATGGAAACTGGCCTTTGCCAAATAGTAGTCGGCCCCGGCATCCAGTCCACGCCGGCGATCTTCTTCGCGGTCCTTGTAGGACACCACCATGACCGGCAGCGATTGCAGGCGCTGGTCGCGGCGTACCAGGGTCACCAGCTCGATGCCATCCATGCGCGGCATGTCGATGTCGGTGATCAACAGGTCGAAGTCCTCCCCGCGCAGCGCGTTCCAGCCGTCCATGCCATCGACAGCAACGGCCACGTCATAACCGCGATTACCCAGCAGCTTGCGTTGCAGCTCACGCACGGTCAGCGAGTCGTCGACCACCAGCACGCGCTTGCGGGCCGCCCCTTTGAGCGGCTGGCCGCCACGCTCGATACGTTCCAGACGGCCCGTGGTGAGCAGCTTTTCCACCGAGCGCAGCAGATCCTCGACATCGACGATCAGCACCACCGAGCCGTCGTCGAGCAAGGCGCCAGCGGAAATGTCCTGGATCTTGCCCAGGCGCGGGTCGAGCGGCATCACTACCAGCACCCGTTCACCGATCAGCCGCTCCACTGCCACGCCATACAGCTGGTCACGCTCGCGGATCACCACCACGCGGATGCTGCCCTGCTCACCCTGCCCTGCCGGGCGGTTGAGCAACTGACTGGCCGCAACCAGGCCAATATGGCGCTGCTCGTGCCAGAAGTGCTGTCGCCCCTCGATCTGCACAATGGCTTCGCTGGGCACATCCAGGGTACGTTCGATATGCGCCAGCGGGAACGCATAGGCCTCGCCGCCGACCTCGACCACCAGGCTGCGCACAACCGACAGGGTCAGCGGCACTTCGAGGTGGAAACAGCAACCTTGCCCAGCGACCTGGGTCAATTCGATCGAGCCACGCAGCTCGCGAACCATGTGCTGGACAGCGTCCAGGCCGACCCCGCGCCCGGAGACTTCGGTGACCTTGTCGCGCAGGCTGAAGCCGGGCAGGAACAGGAAGGTCAGCAGTTCGGCCTCGCTCATCTGCGCCACCGTTTCAGCCGGCGACAGGGCGCGCTCGACGATACTCTGGCGCAAGCGCTCCAGATCGATGCCTGCGCCGTCGTCGCTGAGTTCAACAATCAACAACCCGGCCTGGTGCGAGGCGCGCAAGCGAATCACCCCGTCGCCCGGCTTGCCGGCCAGCAGGCGCCGTTCTGGCAACTCGATACCGTGGTCGACGGCGTTACGCAGCAGGTGGGTCAGCGGCGCTTCGAGTTTTTCCAGCACGTCGCGGTCGACCTGGGTCTTTTCGCCTTCGATCTGCAACTGCACCTGCTTGCCCAGCGAACGGCCAAGGTCACGAACCATACGGCTCTGTCCGGCCAGCACATCGGCGAAGGGGCGCATGCGGCACGCCAGCGCCGTGTCGTACAGGTTCTGCGCACGCTGGCTGGCCTGCCAGCCGAACTCATCCAGCTCGGCGGCCTGCTGCTGCAAGATCTGCTGGGTCTCGCCCAGCAGGCGCTGGGTTTGTGCCAAGGCGTCGAGCACTTCCGGGCTCTGGCCACTGCCTTCGAGCTCGGCCTTCAAGCCATCGAGGGCGCGCATACCCTGGCCATGCATGCGCTTGAGGCGCTGCAGGCTGGCTAGATAAGGTTTCAGACGCTGGGTTTCCACCAGCGATTTGCTCGACAGGTCGAGCAAGCTGTTCAATCGATCGGCGGTGACCCGCAGTACCCGCTCGCTGCCTTCGCTAGCGCGCTTGCCGGTTCTACGCGCCGTTGCGTCATCGCCTAGCGGTTCAGCGGCGAGCACTGGCTCGATGAGCGGCGGCGGTGCAGCAACCGGCTCGGCAGGCGTAGGCGCAACGGCTGCACTGAGTTGGGCAGGCGCCGCATTTGGATCGAGCAACATCGCCATTTGCACCAGGAAACCCGGCACCGCCGCCTCACCGGCAGGATCGCCGGGCGTGGCGATGTGCAACAGCAGGTCGGTGCCTTTGAGCAGCGCGTCGATGTGCTCCGGGCGCAGGCGCAGACGGCCTTCCTGGGCGGCCACCAGGCAATCTTCCATGACGTGGGCAACGCTGACTCCGGCATCGATCCCCACGATCCGCGCAGCGCCCTTGAGCGAATGGGCAGCGCGCATGCAGGCTTCCAGTTGATCGGCCTGGGTTGGATTGCGCTCCAGCGCCATCAGCCCGGCACTGAGCACCTGAGTCTGGGCCTCGGCCTCCAGGGCGAACAGTTCGAGCAGCGAAGCGTCGCGCATTTGCTCTGGGGTCATGACAGGCTCCGCTTCACGGCAGACAGTAGATGTTGCGCATCCAGCACCCTGACACTGCGCCCGCGCCACTGCAGCACCGCAGCGGTGAAGTGAGCGGCATCCTGGCCGTCGTTGAGGTGCTCGACATCCAGGCGATGGATGCCATCGATCTCGTCCACCGGCACCACCACCGAACCGCCTTCGGCAGCCAGGATCAGCATGCGAGGCATGACTCGGCCACTGCGCTCCTGGGCCGGCAGCACTTCGATGCCCAGCAGATCGGCCAGCGACAGACACGGCACCAGCGCACCGCGCACGTTGGCCACGCCTTGCAAAACACGCGAGCGCTGGTGCGGCAGGGAGTGGACCGGCTGCAGTGGCGCGATTTCCGCCAGGCACGCCGTGGCCAGGGCCAGCCATTCTTCACCCAGGCGGAACAGCAGCAGTGAGCGGCCGAGGTTCTCCACCACTGGCGCGGCGCTATCAACCTGCTCGTCTTGCATCAAGGCATAGCGGTCGAGCAGACGGGTGGCGGCCGAGGCGTAGACCTCGCAGTTGCGGCAATGGATATGCCGCTCCAGCAACGGGCATTGCTTGGTGCCGTGCACGCCAATGCGGTTCCAGCAATCGTCGATCTGCTCGTCGTCCTGTCGGACCAGCGGCATATGGCTGGCAAAACTCATCGTTCAGACTCCCGTCCGACCCGGGCGGCTCGCTCTTGCAGGCGGCGAGCGCCCGCAATATCCCCTTGCGAGGCCAGCAAGGCCGCCAGATGGATCAACGCCTCAGGGTGCTGCGGCTCAAGGTACAAGGCCTTGCGGTAATGGATCAGCGCATCCTGGCTGTTGCCCTCGGTGTCGCTGAGCAAACCCAGCCAGTAATAGACCTGCGCGGTCGGCGCAAATAGCTGCAAGTAGCGCGCACAGTTGGCGCGGGCCTGCTCGCTGTCGCCAGCGTTGGCCTGACGGGCGATGGCCGCCAGTAAATCATCCTTGTCTTGCGCAGGCTGCGCAGCGCTGGGCGCAGCTACCGAACGCAACGGCCGTGGCGCAGGTGCAGGCGCTCGCGGGGCAGCTAACGGCGCCGGCTGCGCGCGGGTAACCGGCAGCGGTTTGCTCACCGCCAGCGCTGCACTTTCCTGCTGGCGAACATAGGCGAACGACTGGGCGATGCCCACGGGCCGCATGCCCAGCCGCGCCAGCAAACTGCCCTCAGCGGGGCCGATAAACAAGACGCCCTGGGCATGAGTCAATTGCTTGAGCACCTCGAACACCCGACGCTGGGTCGGCACATCGAAATAGATCAGCAAGTTGCGGCAAAACACGAAATCGTATTGCCCCTCGCGGCGCTTGAGCTGCGGATCGAGCACATTGCCCACCTGCAAGCGAACCTGCTGACATACCCGCTCATCCAGCTGATGGCCCTCGTCACGCTCAGTGAAGTGCCGTTGGCGAAAAGCCAGGTCACTGCCGCGGAACGAGTTTCGTCCGTAGACAGCCTGCTGCGCCTTGGCCACCGAGATGGGGCTGATATCGAGGCCGTCAATGCCGAACGCCGACGGGCTCATGCCGCTGTCGAGCAGCGCCATGGAAATCGAGTAAGGCTCTTCACCGGTCGAACACGGCAGGCTGAGGATGCGCAGCGGCCTGGCTCCGGCCAGTTCGGCCAGGCGCTTATGGGCCAGGCCGACCAACGCCGCGAACGACTCCGGATAGCGAAAGAACCAGGTTTCCGGAACGATCACCGCCTCGATCAGGGCTTGCTGCTCCTCTGCCGACTGCTGCAAGCGGACCCAGTAATCGTCCAGACCGTTTGCCGCCAAGGCCGCGCAGCGCTGGCGCAAGGCGCGCTCGACCATCGGCGCGCCAACCGACTCGACATCCAGGCCAATGCGCTCTTGCAAGAACCGGAAAAACCGCTGCTCGATCATGCCAGCACCTGCCCTGGCTGCTCAGGAAACAACAGCCGACGCACGTCATCGGACAACAGGTCATCGAGCTGGATGCGCTGTAACAAGCCTTGGGCGTCCTGGCGCACCGGGCCCAGGTAAGGCGCATCGGCGTTGTCCAGGCCATAGGGGCGGAACTCGTCGGGCTGACAACGCAAGGTATCGGTGGCCTGCTCCAGGATCAGGCCAAGGTGCAGGTCAGGGCGACGGGCATCAGCCCGATAATGCACCACTACCAGCCGCGTGCTGGTGCGCAGCGGCGCAGGCGTGGCAAAGCTCAGGGCCGCGAGGTCGATCACCGGGATCAGCGCGCCTCTATGGGTGAGGATGCCCGCGACCCAGGCCGGCGCCTGGGCAATCGGCTTGAGCGCACGACGCGGCAGCACTTCGACCACCTCGCGCACATCGAGGGCAAAGCGTTGGTCCTGTATGCGAAACAACAGGTACAGGGCGCCCTTGGCGCTGGCGGCCTGTTCCTCGCGGGGGTGCAAGTCGTTCATGCTCGTCAGACTTTGAAGCGCGACACACCGCCACGCAGCCCGGCGGCCACCTGGCTCAACTCATCGATGGCAAAGCTGGCCTGGCGCAACGACTCGACGGTCTGCGTGCTGGCATCACTGAGCTGGGCCAGGGCTTGGTTGATCTGCTCGGCCCCCGTCGCCTGGGCCTGCATGCCGTCATTGACCATCAGCACCCGCGGCGCCAAGGCCTGCACCTGGTGAATGATCTGGCTGAGCTGCTCACCGACCTGCTGCACCTCGAACATGCCGCGGCGTACTTCTTCGGAGAACTTGTCCATGCCCATGACCCCGGCCGACACCGACGACTGGATCTCACGCACCATCTGCTCGATGTCATAGGTGGCTACGGCGGTTTGATCGGCCAGGCGGCGCACTTCGGTGGCGACCACGGCGAAACCACGGCCGTACTCACCGGCCTTTTCCGCCTCGATGGCGGCATTGAGCGACAGCAGGTTGGTCTGGTCGGCGACCTTGACGATGGTCACCACCACTTGGTTGATGTTGCTGGCCTTCTCGTTGAGGATTGCCAGTTTTGCATTGACCAGGTCGGCAGCGCCCATTACCTGGTGCATGGTTTCTTCCATCCGCGCCAGGCCTTGCTGGCCGGAGCCAGCCAGGCTCGACGCCTGGTCGGCGGCCGAGGTGACTTCGGTCATGGTGCGTACCAGGTCACGCGAGGTCGCGGCGATTTCCCGGGACGTGGCGCCGATTTCGGTCGTGGTAGCGGCGGTCTCGGTGGCGGTAGCTTGCTGCTGCTTGGAGGTGGCGGCGATTTCAGTGACCGAAGTAGTCACCTGCACCGACGAACGCTGGGCCTGGGACACTAGGTTGGCCAGCGCCTCGGCCATTTCATTGAAGCCGCTCTCGATGGCGCCGAACTCGTCCTTGCGGTCCAGGCTCAGGCGCATGCTCAGGTCGCCGGAACGCAGCTTGTCGAGGGCGTGGACGATACGTTGCATCGGGGCGGTGATGGCGCGCATCAGCAACAAGCCGCAGATCCCGGCGGCAATGATTGCCAGCACCAGCGAAACGATCATGCTGCCCTTGGCGGTGGCCACGGCGCTGACGATTTCGTTGGTGGCAGCGTCGGCCGACTCGCGATTGCGCTCGATCACCCCGTTGAGGTGCTTGCGCCCAGTCACCCACGCTGGCGTCAGGACTTCAGCGATCAGGCGTTCGGCTTCGGCGTAGTTTTTCTGCCGGTAGGTTTCCAGTACCTGGTCGACGGACTTGATGTAGTCCTGCTCCAGGCGCACGAACTCATTGAAGCTGGCCTGGTCATCATCTGTGCGAATGGTCGATTGGTAACTGGCCATGTGTTGCTTGAGGCGGTCATCGAAGCTCTTGAACAGCTCCAGATCCGCCGAGGTCACTTCGCGGTGATCGGAGAGGCCGACCAACTGCTGGCTGGTGACATAGCTGTCGACCCAGGCACTGCGGATCATCGAGCTGTAGTAAACCCCAGGAATGCTGTCGGACCCTACCGCTTCTTCGCTGGTCGAGATCGCCACCAAGCGTGAGTAGGCGGCCACGATCATCAGCAACATAATGGCGATGATCACGGCGAAACTTGCCAGGATCCGTTGGCGCAAGGTCCAGTTCTTCACATTCAGCCCTCAAGAATTCAGTGCGAGCGGGGAAAAATCGCCGAAGTATAGCCCAGGCGGGTTTGCCGTTCGCAGCTCAATTGCAGAGGATTGGGGCTGGCATGCCCGCAACGATGGCCAAATGCCTAGCTATTGACCAGCAGCAAGCCTGACCTGGTTTTCCAGCTCCTGGCGCAAAGCCGGATCCAGGCGCAGCTGACGAGCCAGTTCGTCCAGGTAGGCGCGCTCCATGAAGTTTTCCTGGTCGACCATCATCACGCTGGCCAAGTACATCTCGGCGGCCATTTCCGGGGTTTGCGCAGCGCGCGCCACTTCGGCCGGATCCAGCGGTTTGTTCAGCTCGGCATGCAGCCAGTGTTGCAGCTCACGATCGTTATCGAGGCGGGTGAATTCGCCCTCGATCAGCTCGCGCTCGCGCTCGTCGATATGGCCGTCGGACTTGGCCGCTGCCACCAGTGCACGCAGCACCGCCTGGCTATGTTGCTCGACCTCGGCAGGCGGCAGCCGATCGAGCGTTTGTGGCTCGTGACGTTGGCCGGCGGCCTGGTTGGCCTGCCAGTTGCCATAGGCCTTGTAGGCCAACACGCCAAGCGCGGCCAGGCCACCGTAGGTGAGGACTTTGCCGCCGTATTTGCGCGCGCTCTTGTTGCCCAGCAGCAGGCCCATGGCGCTGCCCGCCAGCGCGCCCCCACCAGCGCCGGACAGCAGACTGCCAAGGCCGCCAGCGCCCAAACCTGGCTTGCTGGAGGTGCCTTTGCCTGCTTGCTTGGCGAGCAGTTCCTGGCCGGACTTGAGCAGTTGATCGAGCAAACCCCGGGTGTTCATTCGCGAGTCTCCACGGTGCGAAAGGTAACGCCCAGAGTAAGGCTTGCCTGGCCGTTCGCCACGGGGGGATTTGCTTCCGGATGTTGCATACCCCGGCAAAAACACAACTAGACTCGACATCGCCGATCCGCTGCGCCGGCGATAACCGCACTACGCTTATAACGATCGCTTCACTGCTTTCTTGATGACTGCCCGCCCCTACATCCGAACAAGAGGGAACACCATGTCAGTGCACAAGACCGCATTGCTCAGCGCCCTGAGCAGCGCCCTGCTGGCCAGCGCCAGCCTGCAGGCGGCCGAGCCGCTCCAGGCTGTAGGTGCCGGTGAAGGACAACTCGATATCATTGCCTGGCCCGGCTACATCGAGCGTGGTGAAAGCGACAAAGCCTACGACTGGGTCACAGGTTTCGAGAAGGACACCGGCTGCAAGGTCAGCGTCAAGACGGCGGCCACCTCCGACGAGATGGTCAGCCTGATGACCAAAGGTGGCTACGACCTGGTCACCGCCTCCGGCGATGCTTCGCTGCGGCTGATCGCCGGCAAACGCGTGCAGCCGATCAATACCGCGCTGATCCCCAACTGGAAGAATCTGGACCCACGCTTGCAGAACGGCAGCTGGTACGTGGTCGACCAGCAGGTCTATGGCACGCCCTACCAGTGGGGGCCGAACGTGCTGCTGTACAACACCAACGTGTTCAAACAGCCACCGACCAGCTGGGCCGTGGTGTTCGAGCCGCAAGCGTTGCCCGATGGCAAGCCGAACAAAGGCCGGGTGCAGGCCTACGATGGGCCGATCTACATTGCCGACGCCGCCCTGTACCTGAAATCGACCCAGCCCGCGCTGGGCATCCAGGACCCCTACGAGCTGAACGAAAGCCAATACCAGGCGGTACTCGATCTGCTGCGCAAGCAACAACCGCTGGTGCACCGCTATTGGCACGATGCAACGGTGCAGATGAGCGACGTGAAGAACGAAGGTGTAGTCGCGTCCAGCTCCTGGGGCTACATGGTCAACAGCCTGAAAGCCGATAACCAGCCGGTGGCCTCGACCATTCCCAAGGAAGGCGCCACTGGTTGGGCCGACACCACCATGCTGCACAGCCAGGCCAAGCACCCCAACTGCGCCTACAAATGGATGGATTGGTCACTGCAACCCAAGGTGCAGGGCGACGTGGCGGCCTGGTTCGGCTCGCTGCCGGCAGTACCGGCTGCCTGTACCGGCAGTGAACTGCTCGGCGCCGAAGGCTGCAAGACCAATGGTTTCGACAACTTCGACAAGATTGCCTTCTGGAAGACCCCGCAGGCTGCCGGCGGCAAATTTGTCCCCTATAGCCGCTGGACCCAGGACTACATCGCGATCATGGGTGGCCGCTAGCGCGCCGCAGCGTTTGCGTTACCAGCGATCCTTGTAGGCGCGGGCTTGCCAGCGCCTACAAGGATCGCGTGCTGATGACGTCAGGAGTCGCCATGCCACTAGCCGTCCAGTTCACCCAGGTCTCGCGAACCTTCGCTGAGGTCAAGGCCGTCGACCAGGTCAGCATCGACATCGAAGACGGCGAGTTTTTCTCCATGCTCGGCCCCTCAGGCTCGGGCAAGACCACTTGCCTACGCCTGATCGCCGGCTTCGAGCAGCCCAGTAGCGGCTCGATCCGCATTCACGGCATCGAAGCCGCGGGCGTGCCGCCCTATCAGCGGGACGTCAACACCGTATTCCAGGACTATGCGCTGTTCCCGCACATGAACGTGCGCGACAACGTCGCTTATGGCCTGAAGGTCAAAGGGGTCGGCAAACAGCAACGCCACGCCCGCGCCGACGAAGCCCTGGCGATGGTGGCCCTGGAGGGCTACGGCCAACGCAAGCCCGCCCAGTTGTCTGGCGGCCAGCGCCAGCGCGTTGCCCTCGCTCGCGCCCTGGTCAATCGCCCGCGGGTACTGCTGCTCGATGAACCGCTAGGCGCTCTGGATCTGAAGCTGCGCGAACAGATGCAGGGCGAGCTGAAGAAGCTACAGCGCCAACTGGGCATTACCTTCATATTCGTCACCCACGACCAGACCGAAGCGCTGTCGATGTCCGATCGGGTCGCGGTGTTCAACCACGGGCGCATCGAACAGGTGGATAGCCCACGCAACCTGTACATGAAGCCGGCGACCACCTTCGTTGCCGAGTTCGTCGGCACCTCCAACGTGCTGCGCGGCGCGCTGGCCGAGCAGCTAAACGGCAGCCCGACGCCCTTCTCCATCCGCCCTGAACACATTCGCCTGGATGAGCTGAGCGCCGCCAGCCATGAGGTGCAGGTCAGCGGACTGCTGCACGATATCCAGTACCAAGGCAGCGCCACTCGCTACGAAGTGCAACTGGACAACGGCCAACTTCTGGCGGTGAGCCAGGCCAATGACCAGTGGCAGCAGCATCCACAGATCTGGCAGACCGGGCAGCGGGTGCAGGTTCGTTGGCCACGGGAGGCGATGACGGCCCTCAAGGAAACCGTCCTCGTCGAGGGCCAGTAGCATGAACCTGGCGCTGGACAAGCAGCATCCACATGCCCTTCGGCGCTTGTCCGATGTGCTGTATCGACGGCCCAACCTGTATCTGGTGCTGCTGTTGATCCCGCCTCTGCTGTGGTTCGGCGCCGTCTACCTGGGCTCACTGCTCAACCTGCTCTGGCAAGGTTTCTACACCTTCGACGACTTCACCATGGCGGTGACGCCGGACCTGACCCTGGCCAACTTCGCCGCGCTGTTCAACCCGGCCAACCTCGATATCATCCTGCGCACCCTGGGCATGGCCGTGGCGGTGTCGCTGACCAGCGCCGTGCTGGCCTTCCCCATCGCCTACTACATGGCGCGCTACACCAGCGGCAAGACCAAGGCGTTTTTCTACATCGCAGTGATGATGCCGATGTGGGCCAGCTACATCGTCAAGACCTATGCCTGGACCCTGTTGCTGGCCAAGGGCGGAGTGGCCCAATGGTTTGTCCAGCAGCTGCATCTGGATGGCCTGCTGCAGCTGGTGCTGAGCGTGCCTGGGGTAGGCGGCAGTACCCTGTCGACGTCACACCTGGGCCGCTTCATGGTGTTCGTGTACATCTGGCTGCCGTTCATGATCCTGCCGATCCAGGCCTCGCTCGAACGCCTGCCGCCATCCTTGCTACAGGCCTCGGCGGATCTGGGCGCCAAGCCGCGACAAACCTTTATCCAAGTGATCCTGCCGCTGTCGGTGCCCGGGATTGCCGCAGGCTCGATCTTTACCTTCTCGCTGACCCTGGGCGACTTCATCGTGCCGCAACTGATCGGCCCGCCAGGCTATTTCATTGGCAGCATGGTCTACGCCCAGCAAGGCGCCATCGGCAACATGCCGATGGCCGCCGCCTTCACCCTGGTGCCGATCGTGCTGATCGCGATCTACCTGGCTCTGGTCAAACGCCTGGGGGCCTTCGATGCACTCTGATAAAGCCTCGCTGAGCCTGCGCCTGGCGGCGTGGGGTGGATTGCTGTTCCTGCATTTTCCGATCCTGATCATCCTGCTCTACGCCTTCAATACCGAAGATTCAGCGTTCAGCTTCCCACCACGCGGCTTCACCTTGAAGTGGTTCGCCGTGGCATTCTCGCGCCCGGATGTGCTCGAGGCGATCAAGCTGTCGGTGCAAGTGGCTTGCCTGGCGACCGTCATCGCCCTGGTGCTCGGCACACTGGCCTCGGCGGCACTGTACAAACGCAACTTCTTTGGCAAAGAAAGCATTTCGCTGCTGCTGATCCTGCCCATCGCCCTGCCCGGGATCATCACCGGTATCGCGCTGCTCTCGGCGTTCAAGAGCCTGGGCATCGAGCCGGGCATCTTCACCATCGTGGTGGGCCACGCGACCTTCTGCGTGGTGATCGTCTACAACAACGTCATCGCCCGCCTGCGGCGCACCTCGCAGAACCTGATCGAAGCGTCGATGGACCTGGGCGCCGACGGCTGGCAGACCTTTCGCTACATCATCCTGCCCAACCTCGGCTCGGCGCTGTTGGCCGGCGGCATGCTGGCGTTTGCCTTGTCATTCGACGAAATCATCGTCACCACCTTCACCGCCGGCCACGAACGCACCCTGCCGATCTGGCTGCTCAACCAACTCAGCCGCCCGCGTGATGTGCCGGTGACCAACGTGGTCGCCATGCTGGTGATGCTGGTGACCATGCTGCCGATCCTCGGCGCCTATTACCTGACCCGCGGCGGCGAAAGCGTTGCGGGCAGCGGCAAATGACCTTGGAGGACTCATCCATGCAAACCCACATGCTGATCAACGGCCGCCTGGTAGCGGGCGAAGGCCCGACCTGGACCGTGCTCGACCCGGCCACCGGCAGCGCACTGGCGCAGATCAACGAGGCCACCGAGGCCCAGGTCGACAGCGCCGTGCGCGCCGCTGACAAAGCCTTCAGCGACTGGTCGCAGACCAGCCCCAGGGACCGCTCCCTGGCGCTGCTGGCCCTGGCCGATAGCATCGAGCAGCATGGCGAGGAGCTTGCCGGTCTTGAATCGCAGAACTGTGGCAAGCCGCTTGCCGCCGCGCTGAATGATGAAATCCCGGCGATCGTCGACGTGTTCCGCTTCTTTGCTGGCGCCGCCCGCTGCCTGGGCGGCTCGGCCGCAGGCGAATACCTGCCCGGGCATACCTCGATGGTGCGCCGCGACCCACTCGGCGTGGTCGCCTCGATCGCGCCGTGGAACTACCCGCTGATGATGCTGGCCTGGAAGATCGCCCCGGCCTTGGCCGCCGGCAACAGCGTGGTGCTCAAACCCTCCGAGCTCACCCCGTTGACCGCCCTGCGCCTTGGCGAGCTGGCCCAGGACATCCTGCCCGCAGGGGTGCTGAACATTCTTTTCGGCCGTGGCCAGACCGTGGGCACACCGCTGGTCACCCACCCCAGGGTGCGGATGGTTTCCCTGACCGGCTCCATTCCCACCGGCGCGCACATCATCAGCGCTACTGCCGATAGCGTAAAACGCATGCACATGGAACTGGGCGGCAAGGCCCCGGTGATCGTCTTCGATGACGCCGACCTGGACGCGGCCATCGAAGGCATTCGCACCTTTGGCTTCTATAACGCCGGGCAAGATTGCACTGCCGCGTGCCGGCTGTATGTGCAGGAGGGCATTTATGAGCGCTTCGTCGAACGACTCGGCCAAGCGGTGGCGAGCATCAAGCCAGGCTTGCAGAAAGACGCCGACACCGAGCTTGGCCCACTGATCAGCGCGTCGCATCGCGACAAAGTGGCCGGCATCGTCCAACGCGCCATTGCCCAGCCGCACATCCGCCTGGTCACCGGCGGCAAATCGCTGCCTGGGGATGGCTTCTTCTTCGAGCCCACGGTGCTGGCCGATGCCCAGCAGGATGACGAGATCGTGCGCCAGGAAGTGTTCGGCCCGGTGGTCTCGGTCACCCGCTTCAGCGATGAGGCCCAGGCGCTGGCGTGGGCCAACGACTCCGAGTACGGCCTGGCGTCCTCAGTCTGGACCCGCGACAGCGGCCGCGCCCACCGTTTTGCGGCGCGCTTGCAGTATGGCTGCACCTGGGTCAACACCCACTTCATGCTCGTCAGCGAAATGCCCCATGGCGGGCAGAAGCATTCTGGGTATGGCAAGGACATGTCGATGTATGGGCTGGAGGACTACACCTGCGTGCGGCATGTGATGTTCAAGCATTGATTCTGTAGGAGCGGGTTTGCCCGCGAATGCGATGGGGAATTCACGATCGCACTCGCGGATAAACCCGTTCCTACAGAGGACGAGTTGAGCTTGATAGCTTCGTTCTCAATCCCTTAGATCCGACTCATGGATCGGATTCGCCCGACTGGTCGCACGCTGATATTGGGCAGGCCAAGTCGCCTTGTTGCCACCCAGATCGTCATCGGCATGCAGCGGCCAGTATGGATCGCGCAACAGCTCACGGGCCAGGAAGATCACGTCCGCCTGGCCGGTGCGCAGGATGTGCTCGGCCTGGGCGGGCTCGGTGATCATGCCGACGGTGCCAGTGGCGATTTCCGACTCTTTGCGCACGCGCTCGGCGAAGCGGGTTTGGTAGCCGGGGCCGGTAGGGATCTCGGCGTTGACTGAGGTACCGCCTGAAGAAACGTCGATCAGGTCTACCCCGATCACTCGCAGTCGGCGCGCCAGCTCCACGGTTTCGTCCGGGTTCCAACCGTCTTCCACCCAATCGGTGGCCGAAACCCGGACGAACAGCGGCAGCTCTTGCGGCCATACCTTGCGTACGGCTTCGGTGACTTGCAGGGTCAGGCGGATGCGGTTTTCAAAGCAACTGCCGTACTCATCACGGCGCTGATTACTCAGCGGTGAGAGGAATTGATGCAGCAGGTAGCCATGGGCGGCGTGGATCTCTACGACCTTGAAGCCCGCAGCCAGGGCGCGCTCGGCCGATTTGACGAAGGCAGCGACGACATCCTGGATCTCGTCCGTGCTCAACTCCCGTGGTGAGGTGTGTTCCGGGTCGAAGGCAATTTTTGACGGGCCAACAGGCTGCCAGCCGCCGTCTTCGAGTTTTACGCTGCCATGTTTGCCGAGCCAGGGTCGGTGGGTGCTGGCCTTGCGGCCGGCGTGGGCCAGCTGGATACCTGGGACCGAACCTTGGGCGGTGATAAAGCGCGTGATCCGCTGTAGGGGCTGGATTTGCACGTCATCCCAGAGGCCGAGGTCTTCAGCGGTGATCCGGCCATCGGCGGTGACCGCTACCGCTTCGGTGATCACCAGGCCGGCGCCGCCTACCGCGCGACTGCCCAAGTGGACCAGGTGCCAGTCGTTGGCCAGGCCGTCAGCGGCGGAATACTGGCACATGGGCGAGACAGCGATGCGGTTGGGCAGCGTTAGCTGGCGCAGGGTGTAAGGCTCAAGCAGCAGGCTCATGAGGGCACCTCCCAAGGACTCCAAATGGTTGACCGGCCCGGACACTCATGCGCGTCCTTGGCCCGATACCGGTTTCTTTGAGCCTAGACTAGATTCACTTGGGGTATGGGGTGGGAGGTTGGATTGTGGGCTTGGGCTTGGGCTTGGGCTTGGGCTTGGGCTTGGGCTTGGGCTTATAGAGGTTTGAGCATATCCATTGGCGAGGGTGGCGCTGAATCACCTTTCCGCCCTTACGGCGGGTCACTTTTGGTCGTGGCCAAAAGTAACCAAAAGCCGTGCGCTCCACCATCAGTCCCGCCCGTGGCGGGATCCCCTCGCTTCGGTGCCTTCCGGGCCCGCGCGGCCTACGATTTGCTGCGCAAATCTACATCTCGCGCCTTCGGCTGCGCCGAAGGGTGCTATCGCACCAGGCCCTACAGACACCTACGCTCGGCCTCCTGAAGTCGCGAAGTTAGTGGCGGCGCCTGGGCTGGCGTTATCTGGCGATAGTGGTAGGTGTGGTGGATAGTTGGACGCCATCGCGGGGCAAGCCCGCTCCCACGAGTCACCGCCAACCAAAAGCGGCGCGGTATCGTGGGAGCGGGCTTGCCCCGCGAAGAGGCCGGAACAAACAACACAAAAGAAAAATTCAGACCTTGGCCTTGGCCTTGGCTTCTGCGAGAGCGTAGCGATTCGCTGCTCTTGATCTTCGTGCGAGCAATTCCAGGCGACGCAGATTCGCGACTTCAGGAGGCTGAGCAGAGGTGCCTGGAGGGCCAGGTGCGTTAGCACCCTTCGGCGCAGCCGAAGGCGCGAGATGTAGATTTGCGCAGCAAATCGTAGGCCGCGCGGGCCCGGAAGGCGCCGGCGCGAAGGGACCCGTAGCGCAGCGGAGGGCCGGATGGTGGAGCGCAGACCTTTTTGGTTACTTTTTGGGGCGTTTGCCAAAAAGTGACCCGCCGTAAGGGCGGAAGGGTGCCTAAATGTCACCATCGCTCATGGATATGCACCCAATCCCACAAACCAACACCGAGCAAATCAGCAATCAGCAATCAGCGAGCCTCAATGTGCGCAATCATCAACTGCACACTCTCATTCCCGCGAAACTCATTCACATCCAGCTTATAAGCCAACTCCACCCAGCGCACGGTAGGATTCGGCCAAACCTCCCGATCAATCCCAAACGCGATCCCATCCAACCTGACCGCCCCACATTCGCTCTTGAGCACCACCTTCAAATGCCGCTCCCCCACCACCCGCTGCTCGACCAACTGAAACACCCCGTGGAACAGAGGCTCAGGAAAGTGCTGCCCCCAAGGCCCGGCATTGCGTAGCGCCCGCGCCAGATCAAGGTGAAACTCCTCGACCGCCAAGGTGCCATCGGACAACAACCGCCCAGTCAGATCATCCTCGCTCAACTGCCGCCGCGTCTCTTGATCGAACGCCTCGGCAAACGCCGGAAAGTTCTCCGCTGGCAGCGACAAACCCGCCGCCATGGCATGCCCGCCAAACTTGCTGATCAATTGCGGATGCCGCGCCGCCACCGCATCCAACGCATCACGAATGTGAAAACCCGGCACCGATCGCGCCGAGCCCTTGAGCATGCCCTCGCCCGCATCGGCGAAGGCAATGGTCGGCCGGTGATAACGCTCTTTCAGACGCGAGGCGAGAATGCCGATCACCCCCTGGTGCCAATCGGCATCGAACAAGCACAAGCCATAGGGCATGGACTCGACCGGCAAATCCTTGAGCTGAGCCAGCGCCTCACGCTGCATGCCCTGCTCGATGGACTTACGATCCTGGTTCAGGCCATCGAGCTGTTCGGCCATATCACGCGCCAACGCCGGGTCTTCGCAGAGCAGGCATTCGATGCCCAGGCTCATGTCATCCAGACGCCCAGCAGCATTCAATCGTGGGCCGAGGATGAAGCCAAGGTCAGTGGAGGTGATGCGCTGATGATCCCGTCGAGCCACCTCAAGAATGGCCTTGAGCCCCGCACGCGCGCGTCCAGCCCGAATGCGCTCCAGGCCTTGATGGACCAGGATGCGGTTGTTGGCATCCAGCGGCACCACGTCAGCCACGCTACCCAAGGCGACTAGATCGAGCAGTTCGCCAATGTTCGGCTGCGGCTGGCTGTCGTAGCGGCCAAGGCTACGCAGGCGCGCGCGTAGGGCCATCAGCACGTAGAAAATCACCCCCACCCCGGCCAGCGCCTTGCTGGGGAAGGCGCAGCCCGGTTGGTTCGGGTTGACGATGGCATCAGCATCCGGCAGTTGCGGACCTGGCAAGTGGTGGTCTGTGACCAGCACCTTGAGCCCGGCTGCCTTGGCTGCGGCCACGCCCTCGACACTGGAAATGCCGTTATCCACGGTCACCAGCAGGTGCGGCTGACGCTGCAGCGCCACCTCGACAATTTCCGGGGTCAGGCCATAGCCATACTCGAAGCGATTGGGTACCAGGTAGTCGACATGCGCTGCGCCCAGCAGACGCAAACCCAGCACGCCGACGGTACTGGCCGTAGCACCGTCGGCGTCGAAGTCGCCGACGATCAGGATGCGCTGACGCTGATCCAGCGCCTCGACCAGCAGATCCACCGCCGCGTCGATGCCCTTGAGCTGAGCAAACGGCAGCAAGCGCGCCAGGCTCTTGTCCAGCTCAGCCTCGGACTGCACGCCACGGGCGGCGTACAGGCGGGTCAGCAAAGGGGGCAGGCTGCCAAGAAACGGCAGGGTCGGCGGCAGGGGGCGAGGTTCGATACGCATGGGGCCTTCAGCAGTCAATTAGGGTTGAAATCAGCCGCGCTCGCCGAGCAGCCACTGCAGCTGCACTTCGTGCTGGCCACGGTCGTCAGTGACGAACACCGTGCCTTCACTGATCATCACGTCCCACTTGATGCTGCGCGGCATGTCCTTGGCCAGGACCTCCAGCACCTCTTGCGGTACCGCAGCGATGTGCAGGTTCTTCAGATTCTTGACCGCGCCAACCACCTTGGTCTCCCAGACCCGCAGGCTGCCATAGGCCAACAGGCTGGTGCGCTCGGTCCGGCGCGAGCACCAGGTCAGGCGGTCAGCGTCAGGCTGGCCGACTTCGATCCAGTGCAGCACGCGGTCGTCGAGGCTCTTTTCCCACAGGGCAGGCTCATCAACGTCCGACAATCCGCGGCCAAACGACAGGTTCTCGTTGTACCAAAGCGCGTAAGCCAACAGACGAACGGCCATGCGCTCCTCGGTTTCCGAAGGGTGACGGGCGATGGTCTGCTTGACGCTTTCGTACACGCCGCGATCGAGGTCGGTCAGGTTCAGTTCGAATTTGTAGGTGGTGGACGGCTGGGCCATGGGCAGCGGGCTTCTTGCAAGAGAAAAGTCGCACAGTCTAACTGATCCAGGCTTGCTTGCGTCGCAGCAGTATCTGCCGCTGGCGACCTATGATAAAACCACCGCTCTGCCCTGTTGCCACGGATGCCCCATGCCCACGCCCAGCAAACCCCTCTCAGGTCTTAAAGTCATCGAGCTTGGCACCCTGATCGCTGGCCCGTTCGCTTCGCGCATCTGCGCCGAGTTCGGCGCCGAGGTGATCAAGGTCGAGTCCCCCGACGGCGGCGACCCGCTGCGCAAGTGGCGCAAGCTTTACGAGGGCACCTCGCTGTGGTGGTTCGTGCAGGCGCGTAACAAGCAGTCGCTGACCCTCAACCTCAAGCATGAGCAAGGACGCGAGATTCTCAAGCGCCTGCTGGCCGAGGCGGACATCCTGATCGAGAACTTCCGCCCGGGGGTACTGGAAAAGCTCGGCTTGGGTTGGGATGTGTTGCATGCGCTCAATCCGCGCTTGGTCATGGTGCGCCTGTCGGGCTTCGGCCAGACCGGGCCGATGAAAGACCAGCCAGGCTTTGGCGCGGTAGGTGAATCGATGGGCGGGCTGCGCTATATCACGGGCTTCGAGGACCGCCCGCCGGTGCGCACCGGGATTTCCATCGGCGACTCGATTGCCGCGTTGTGGGGGGTGATCGGCGCCTTGATGGCCTTGCGTCACCGGGAGGTGAACGGCGGTGAGGGCCAGGTGGTGGATGTCGCCCTGTATGAAGCCATTTTCGCCATGATGGAGAGCATGGTCCCGGAGTTCGACGTGTTCGGCTTCATTCGCGAGCGCACCGGCAACATCATGCCGGGGATCACGCCTTCCTGTATCCACACCAGCGCCGACGGTAAGCATGTGCAGATCGGCGCCAACGGCGATGCCATCTTCAAGCGTTTGATGCAGGCCATCGGCCGCGACGACCTGGCCAATGACCCCAGCCTGGCCAGCAACGATGGCCGCGACCTGCGCCGGGACGAGCTGTATGGGGTGATCGATCGCTGGGTCAATGGCCTGGCGCTGGACCAAGTGATGCAGACCCTCAACGACGCCCAGGTGCCTGCCAGCCGCATTTACTCCGCCGAAGACATGTTCAGCGACCCGCAATTTCTCGCGCGGGAGATGTTCCTGCAAGGTCGACTGCCGGACGGCAAACCCTTCAAGATGCCTGGCATCGTGCCCAAACTCTCCGATACCCCAGGCTCTACTGAATGGGTAGGCCCGGCCCTTGGGGAACACACTGAAGCGCTGCTGACTCGCCTTGGCTACGACGCTGCGGCGATCGCCCGCTTGCGTGAGGCCGGTGCGGTCTGACCCCGCGCCGCTCGCCATGCCCATGCGCGCCAGCCGTCTGCTTCGTACCCTGATCCTGCTCTGCGCTCTGCTGCCTGTGGTCGCTGAGGCCAAGGAGCGCCTGCTCTGGCTGGTGCGCGACTTGCCGCCGTTCACCATCTTCGAAGGCCCGGAGAAGGGCCAGGGGGTGATCGACCGCATGCTGCCTATGTTGATCGAGCAGATGCCCGAATACGACCACAGCATCGTGCGGGTCAATCGCGCCCGCGGCATCCAGATGCTTCAAGAACCCAGCTTTACCTGCGATCCCACGCTGTTATGGACGCCAGAACGGGCGAAATATGCGCTGTTTTCCAAGCCCACACTGGGCGTGTTGAGCAGCGGTGTGGTGGTGCGTAAACGAGACCAGGCCGTGATCGAACCTTTCCTCGATGCACAGCAAGTCGATCTCAAGCAATTGCTGGCAGAAACCCGGCTCAAGCTGGGTATCGTCGCCGAGCGCAGCTACAGCGCACAGGTCGATGACATCCTGCGCCAGTTGCCCGATAGCGCCTTCAGTCGCCATTACGGCAACGACGCCACAGCGAGCTTGTTGCAGATGCAGCAACTAGGGCGTTTGCAATTGGTCCTGGGCTATTGGCCTGAAGTTCGCTATCTGATTCAACAGCAAGGTGGCAGGCTGGATGATTACCTGTTCTATCCGATCCAGGGGGTAAACCCCTATCAGTTCCTGCATGTCGCTTGTTCCAACACACCACTGGGGCGTGAAGCGATTGCTCATATCGACCAACTGCTCCCACCACTGCGCCGCGACACCCTGCCCCAGCTCTATGCCCATTGGCTCGACCCGGAATTGCGTGAGGGTTATTTGCAGCAGGCTCGACAGCTCACCGAGCAAACCCTGCCAAACGCCACGCCGCAGCCCTGATAACGGCAAAAAGAAACCCCGGTCGCTGGGGAAGACGACCGGGGCTAATCGAAAGTCCTCGCGAACTTCCCGTGACAACCTGACGACACCGGAGCAAAGCGCCGCTGGGCTGCCATTACTGTGTCTGACGGATCGCTCAGGCGAAGGTTCCATGAATATGTTGCTGATGCTGCAGCGCTGCAATGACACACGGCTGCAGGCGTCCTTCGGCGATCTGCAGGTCGCGGTGCAAACCATCTACCAGATCGATCAGCAGACTTTGCTCCTGCAGTTGTCGCTGGCTGACCATGCGTTGCAAGGTGACGCTGCCGTGGCTGTCGTGCACGGTCAATTGCCGGTTTGCATTGGCGTCAACTGCGCCAAGTTGGGCCGTGTAGGGAGTCAGGGCATCATTGAGCAGTCTGCAGATTCTTTCCATCCGGCGTACTCGCTTTGTTTTGGGACATATCGGTACTGACCCTCGGACGCTGCGCAAAGTTCGCAGCTACAGGCCTGTTTCACTGAGCATGCGCGTGCAACATGACAGTTTGAAAACCTTCCCTGGCGACAACCGGGGAGCGGCTACACAGGCGTTTTAGCGCCTGCTCAAGCCTAGGCATCGTGATTGGCCAAGGGAGCTCAGCCAGCACCCACAAACCGCGTTGACGGGCTTCGCGTGCAAGATCCGCCCGGCTCGCGCACGGTTCGCCGACAAACAAGATCGCCCTTACCCCGTGCACGCTACACAGATGATTGAGTAAGCGTTTGCCAGCCGTCTCGGACATGGCATGGTCGAGGATCAGCAGGTCGAACAACGGTTCGCTCGCCAAGCAGGCCTTGGCGGCCGGCAGGTCTTCTGCCAGGCGTACATTGAATACCCCCTGGGCATTGCACGCCTGATGCAGGGTCATTTGCTGGGAGGGGCGTTCCTGGTAGATCAGGACGTTGAGCCGATTCATGAAGCGCTCCTGGGCGCCACACGCCCGGATTGAGGTGTCGGCAACTCTAGGAAACACCCTGAATGGGTGAAATAGGAAATTACTTAAAGTCGGGGGTAACAATTCCTCAAAAACAAGAGAGCCCGTCACAGGACGGGCTCTTTACACGCACGCAGATCGCTTACAGCGGCTTACCGCGATTACCGTGCTGGCTGACAAACGCCTGGACGGCCTTCAGGTCATTGGCCAACACCGTGCATCGCTCTTCGCGGCTGAACAGATCGCTCAGGTGTGCCGGCAGCTCCAGCGCCTTGCCTACGCCGGCCTTCTCCACCGCTTCCGGGAACTTGACCGGATGCGCGGTACCCAGCACTACCATCGGCGTGTCCAGGCTACGGCGGCACTCACGAGCGGCCTTGACGCCAATCGCCGTGTGCGGATCGAGCACTTCGCCGGTGCTGGCGAAGACTTCGGCGATGGTCTCGCAGGTTTGCTCGTCGCTGACGGCCAGCGAGTCGAACAACTTGCGCGCTTCAGTCCAACGATCTTCATCGACGCTGAAACCGCCGCCTTGCTTGAAGTTGCCCATCAGCTCGGCAATCGCCGCGCCATTGCGACCGTGCAGATCGAACAACAGGCGCTCGAAGTTGGACGAGACCATGATGTCCATCGACGGCGACAAGGTTGCGTGCAAGGTCTCTTTGACATACTGGTTGCCGCTCATGAAGCGGTGCAGGATGTCGTTGCGGTTGGTCGCCACGACCAGCTGGCTGATCGGCAGGCCCATGTTGCGCGCCAGGTAACCGGCGAAGATGTCGCCGAAGTTGCCGGTTGGAACCGAGAACGCCACCGAACGCGCCGGGCCACCCAGCTGCAAGGCTGCGTGGAAGTAGTAGACGATCTGGGCCATGATCCGCGCCCAGTTGATCGAGTTGACGGCAACCAGACGCGTGCCTTTGAGGAACGACTGGTCGGCGAAGCTGGCCTTGACCATCTCCTGGCAGTCGTCGAAGTTGCCTTCGATGGCGATGTTGTGGATGTTGTCACCGAAGATGGTGGTCATCTGCCGGCGCTGCACTTCCGACACGCGCTGGTGTGGATGCAGGATGAAGATGTCGACGTTGTCGCAACGACGGCAGCCCTCAATGGCCGCAGAACCGGTGTCACCACTGGTGGCGCCGACGATCACCACACGCTCGCCGCGCTTGGCCAATACGTGATCGAGCAGGCGACCGAGCAGTTGCAGGGCGAAGTCCTTGAACGCCAGGGTCGGGCCGTGGAACAGCTCCATGACCCACTCGTTGCTGTTGAGCTGGCGCAGCGGTGCCACAGCGGCGTGGGAGAACGCGCCGTAGGTTTCTTCGAGGATCTTCTTGAAGTCAGCATCGGCGATGCTGCCGGCAACGAACGGGCGCATGACGCGGAAGGCCAGCTCGTGGTACGGCAGGCCAGCCCACGAGGCGATTTCTTCCTGGGTGAAGCGTGGCAGGTTCTCCGGGACATACAGGCCGCCATCGCTGGCAAGGCCTGCGAGCAGGACGTCTTCGAAGTTCAGGGCCGGGGCCTGGCCGCGAGTACTGATATAGCGCATAGGGGCAAACCTTTAATGCTGGGGCCCGGGCCGCTCAGGCGGCCCGTTGGCGAAATTAGTTGAGCTGTTCGACGCGGATACGCACGACCTTGCCGATCACATCCTGCAGCGATTCCAGGGCGAGGATGGCGTCGTTGATGCGTTTTTCGACCACACGGTGAGTGACCAGGATCATCGGCACCAGACCGTCCTGCTCCTCGGCTTCCTTCTGCATGATCGACTCGATGTTGATGCCGCGCTCCGACAGGATGCTCGCCACCTGGGCCAGTACGCCCGGATGATCCTTGGCCTGAATGCGCAGGTAGTAGGCGCTTTCGCAGGCCTCGATCGGCAGAATCGGGTGGGCCGACAACGCGTCCGGCTGGAAGGCCAGGTGCGGTACGCGGTTTTCCGGGTCGGAGGTCATCGCCCGGACCACATCGACCAGGTCGGCGACGACCGACGAGGCCGTCGGCTCCATCCCGGCACCAGCGCCGTAGTACAAGGTGGAACCGGCGGCATCGCCATTGACCATCACCGCGTTCATCACGCCGTTGACGTTGGCAATCAGGCGGTCGCTAGGGATCAGCGTCGGATGCACGCGCAGCTCGATACCAGCGTCGGTGCTGCGCGCCACGCCCAGGTGCTTGATGCGGTAGCCCAGCGCTTCGGCGTAGTTGACATCGGCAGTGGTCAGCTGGGTGATGCCCTCGGTGTAGGCCTTGTCGAACTGCAGCGGGATGCCAAAGGCAATCGAGGCCAGGATGGTCAGCTTATGCGCCGCATCGATGCCTTCGACATCGAAGGTCGGGTCGGCTTCGGCATAACCCAAGGCCTGCGCTTCGGCGAGCACGTCAGGGAAGGTACGGCCCTTGTCGCGCATCTCGGTGAGGATGAAGTTGCCAGTGCCGTTGATGATCCCGGCCAGCCAGTTGATGCGGTTGGCCGAAAGACCTTCGCGGATCGCCTTGATCACCGGGATGCCACCAGCGACAGCCGCTTCGAAGGCGACGATGACGCCCTTCTCGCGGGCCTTGGCAAAGATCTCGTTGCCGTGCACGGCGATCAGCGCCTTGTTGGCAGTCACCACGTGCTTGCCGTTGTCGATGGCCTTCAGGACCAGGTCACGGGCAATGGTGTAGCCACCGATCAGCTCGATGACGATATCAATCTCTGGGTTGCTCGCGACCTCGAACACATCAGCGGTAATGGGGGTACCGGTAATCTGGCAGTTCGGGTTCTGCGAGCGCATGGCAATCTGTGCAACTTCAATACCGCGCCCGGCACGGCGGGCAATCTCCTCGGCGTTGCGCTGAAGTACATTGAAGGTTCCGCCACCGACGGTCCCCAACCCACAGATGCCTACTTTGACCGGTTTCACTGTGAACTCCCCATTGAACGGCCGGCGCTGTGCCGACCGTGAAACATGCCGTCACCCCATGACGACGGCGTACTGAATTGGATTACTTGCTTGGTGCCAAGGCCAGCTTGGCCACTTGCGGAGCGGGTTGATAGCCCGGAATCACCTGGCCGCTTTCCAGGACGATGGCCGGCGTACCGTTGACACCGATCGACTGGCCCAGATGGAACTGCTTGCCGACCGGGTTGGCGCACTTGGCGGCTTTGATTTCCTTGCCATCCACCATCTTGTCCATCGCCGCGCGACGATCGCTGGAGCACCACACTGCCTGCAACTGCTCGTCACCTGGCGAGCCCAGGCCCTGACGTGGGAAGGCGACGTAGCGCACTTCGATACCACGACGGTTGAGCTCCGGCACTTCGGCGTGCAGCTTGTGGCAATACGGGCAGGTGGTGTCGGTGAACACGGTGATGTGCGACTTGGTTTCGCCCTTGGCAGGATAAACCACCATCTCGCCCGCTGGAATGCCGTTGATGAGCTTGGCGATGCCCTGACGTTCAGTTTTTTCAGTCAGGTTGACCGGCTTGCCGTCCTGGATCTGGAACAGGTAGCCCTGCATCACGAACTGGCCGTCAGCGCTAGCGTACAGCACCCGACCGCCCTGCAGCTTGACTTCATACAGGCCATTGAGCGGGCTGCTGGCGACGCTTTCGACCGGCACTTCCAACTCAAGGGTTTGCAAGGTCTTGCGGATCGCCTGCTCGGCACCGGCGTTGGCATCGGTGGCTGCGGCGGCGGCAAAGGTGCTGGCCAGCGCCAAAGCGGCGGCGGCGAAAATCTGGGTCACGCGCATGGGGTACTCCTGAAGACGGACGGGGCCGCAGGACGTCGCCTGCGGGAAAAATCGCGGCAACCGGGCGGCCCTTGGTGCAAACCGCTCAAGCCTACCACATCAAGCTGCGGCTGGATGAGTCCTCACGTGCCGGTCGGCGGAACATGAAAATCATTCATCCACGCGGATGGTGTTGTGCGTGCAGCTGCTGCAGTCGAGCCTTGGCCACATGGGTGTAGATCTGCGTGGTGGAGAGATCGCTGTGGCCGAGCAACATCTGCACTACGCGCAGGTCGGCGCCGTGGTTGAGCAGATGGGTGGCGAAGGCGTGGCGCAAGGTATGCGGCGACAGTGACTTGTCGATGCCAGCGACCTGGGCCTGGTGCTTGATCCGGTGCCAGAACGTCTGGCGGGTCATCTGCTCGCCACGCTGGCTGGGGAACAGGACATCGCTGGGGCGCTCTTTGAGCAACTCGGCGCGGGCCTGGCGCAAGTAGCGCTCCAACCACAGCACCGCCTCCTCGCCCATGGGTACCAGACGCTCCTTGCTGCCCTTGCCCATGACCCGCAATACCCCCTGGCGCAGGTTGACTTGATCGAGGGTCAGGCTGACCAGCTCGGTCACCCGCAGGCCACAGGCGTAGAGCACTTCAAGCATGGCGCGATCACGCTGGCCGATGGCCTCGCTCAGGTCGGGGGCTTGCAGTAAGGCTTCGACGTCAGCTTCCGACAGCGATTTGGGCAACGGCTTACCCAATTGCGGCATGTCGATTTGTAGGGTCGGGTCTACAGCGATCAGCTTTTCCCGCAACAAATAACGAAAGAAGCCACGCAGGCCGGAGATAAACCGTGCAGTTGAGCGAGGTTTATAACCTTGCTCGAGACGCCAGGCCAGGTGATCGAGGATCAGCTCGCGGCCTGCGTCCGGCAGTGCTACGCCGCGCTCCTGCAGCCAGCCGTTGAACAGGGCCAAGTCACTGCGATAGGACACGCGGGTGTTATCGGAGAGGCCTTTTTCCAGCCACAGGGCGTCGAGGAATTGATCGATCAGAGGATGGTCGAGGGCGGGCATGCGCAATCGCTGGATATGAAAGTGCGTTCAGTGTTTCACAGGCGGTGATGTGTTGTCTGTACTGGCCCTATCGCAGGGCAAGCCCGCTGCCACGCTCGCCGAGAAAACACTCCAGCGTGGGAGCGGGCTTGCCCCGCGATGCAGGCGACTCAGGCCGACCAGACTGGCGTAGTAGGGCCAGTACAGACAACAACACTTATCAGGCCTCAGCCAAAACCGGCACTGGCCGCTTGTCTTCATCGATGGCAACAAAGCTGAACACGCCATGAATCGCCCGCTCACGACCATCCAGGTACATGTTCTCGACGAACACATCCACCTGCACCTGCAAGCTGGTATTGCCCACCTTGACCACCGTGCCGACCAACTCAACGATCGAGCCCGCCGGAATCGGGTGCTTGAAGTCGATGCGGTCAGTGGACACGGTCACCAGCGGCAGGCGGCAGAAGCGGGTGGCGGCGATGAACGACACTTCGTCCATCCAGGCCAGCGCGGTACCGCCGAACAAGGTGTTGTGGTGGTTGGTGGTGTTAGGAAACACCGCCTTGGTCACGCGGGTCACCGACAGTTCGGTGCGGCGCTGGATTTCCTGGTCTCGGGTGCTGGTCATGATTACTTCACATCGCAAGGGCAAGGTTTCAGAAAGCAAAAAAGCAGCCCGAAGGCTGCTTTTTTTCTCGCATGGTGGCCGCAGCCACCAGTCAAACTGCACTCAGGACAGTTTTTCTTTGATGCGAGCGGCTTTGCCGGACAGGTCACGCAGGTAGTACAGCTTGGCTTTACGCACGTCACCACGACGTTTCACGGCCAGGCTGTCGATTTGCGGGCTGTAGGTCTGGAAGGTACGCTCAACGCCAACGCCGCTGGAGATCTTGCGCACGGTGAAGGCGCTGTTCAGACCACGGTTGCGCTTGGCGATAACAACGCCTTCGAACGCCTGCAGACGGGAACGATCACCTTCCTTCACTTTAACCTGGACGACAACGGTGTCGCCTGGTGCGAAGGTCGGGATTTCCTTGCTCATCTGCTCTGCTTCGAGCTGCTGGATGATTTTGTTAGTCATGCTGTGCTCCTAAGGTGGAAAACGTGATCCACCATCGATACGTTAACTATCGTTCCGCTCGCGGAGGTATTCCTCGAGCAGCTTCTTCTCTTCTCCAGAAAGTGAGCGACTTTCCAGAAGATCGGCGCGTCGTTCGAAGGTCCTACCAAGGGACTGCTTCATCCGCCAACGCCGGATATGTGCATGGTTGCCACTTAGCAACACGTCGGGTACACGCTGATCCGCATACACCTCAGGTCGGGTGTAGTGCGGGCAATCCAGCAAGCCATCGGTGAAGGAGTCTTCCTCCGCCGAGCCTACATGCCCTAAAGCTCCGGGCAGCAGCCGCGTAACCGCATCGATCAGGACCATGGCCGGCAGCTCGCCACCGGAAAGTACATAGTCGCCAATCGACCACTCTTCATCGACATGAGCCTCAATAAAACGCTCGTCAATGCCTTCATAACGACCGGCGATCAGGATCAGAGATTCCTGTTCGGCCAGGCCTTGAACCGCCTGCTGATCCAGCTTGCGGCCCTGTGGCGAGAGGTAGATCACCTTCGCCGCGGCTCCAGTCGCTTGCCTGGCGCTAGCCAAGGCATCTTCCAGAGGCTTGATCTTCATCACCATGCCCGGACCACCGCCAAACGGCCGATCATCCACTGTATGGTGGCGATCAGTGGTGTAGTCCCGCGGGTTCCAGCAGGTGACTTGCAACAAGCCCTGCTTCACCGCGCGGCTGGTAATGCCGTACTCAGTAATGGCCGAAAACATCTCGGGGAACAACGTGATGACTTCTACGCGAAGGTTACCCATCAGTTAGAAATCCGCGTCCCATTCGACTCGCATCACGCCTGCTTCCAGGTCGACTGCCAGCACGCATTGCGCCGTATAGGGCAACAAACGCTCGCGATCATCCAGGCTGCCTGCGCAAGGCTTGACCACCATTACATCGTTCGCGCCGGTCTCCAACAGGTGATCAATCTTGCCAAACAGCTGTTCGTCTTGATTGATGACTTTCAGACCTTGCAACTGGTACCAGTAGTACTCGTCTTCAGTCAGGTTGGGCAAAAGGCTGCGCGAGATGCAAATCTCGTAACCGCTCAGAAGACGTGCTTCATCACGATCGTCGAGCCCTTTGAGCTTGGCGACCAGCTCCTTTTTATTGGAACGGCCACTGACCAGCTCGACCTGCTTGACCGACCCTTCGCGCCGAAGCGTCCAGTTACGGTAATCCAACAGGTTTTCAATCGGATCGGTAAAGGAATACACCTTCACCTCGCCGCGAACGCCGTGAACCGAAAAAATCTTGCCAACAACGATCAGGTCATCAGCATTTTCTGGCGTCGCGTTCATACTGTTCAGGCAGCAGCCTTGGCAGCTTCCTTCAGCAGCTGAGCAACGCGCTCAGACGGCTGTGCGCCGATGCTCAGCCAGTGAGCAACGCGGTCTTGTTTAACGGACAGACGAACTTCCTGACCACGAGCGATTGGGTTGAAGAAGCCAACCTGTTCGATGTGGGAGCCGTCACGCGGGTTACGCGAGTCGGTTACGGTCAGTTGGTAGAACGGGCGCTTTTTGGAGCCGCCACGGGCAAGACGAATGGTAAGCATTGAACATCGTTCCTGTAGTCGGTGCTGCAAATCATAATGCACAGCGGGCACACGGGTGCCCGAAAGGCCGCACATTCTCAAGGAATATCCGGACTTTTGCAAATGCCTTTTTACGTTGAGAAAAAAGGCCAGCCTGCCGATTCGCGATTTAAGCTGCCTTATATAAGGCAGCGGTGTACCCGCCGAGGCGGGGTTCGGTCGACAGCGGTTAGGCTGGCGACCAGATTCGGGGTTACAGCTTGGGCATGCCGCCACCAGGCATCATGCCACCAAGGCCGCGCATCATCTTGGCCATGCCGCCCTTGGTAGAGAATTTCTTCATCATCTTCTGCATCTGCTTGTGCTGCTTGATCAGCCGGCCGACGTCCTGCACCTGGGTGCCGGAGCCCAGAGCGATACGACGCTTGCGCGAACCGCTGAGCAGGTCCGGGTCGCGGCGCTCGGCCGGGGTCATGGAGTTGATGATCGCCTCCATTTGCTTGAACTGCTTCTCGGCCGCGCCCTGGGCGTTGCCCATCTGCGACAGGTTGACCCCGCCGATGCTCGGCAGCTTGTCCATCAAGCCGCCCAGGCCGCCCATGTTCTTCATTTGCTGCAGCTGGTCGCGGAAGTCTTCGAGGTCGAAGCCCTTGCCCTTCTTGAGCTTCTTGGCCAGCTTGTCGGCCTTGGCCTTGTCGATGTTCTGCTCGGCCTGCTCGATCAGGCTGAGCACGTCACCCATGCCAAGGATGCGCGAGGCGATCCGGTCTGGGTGGAACGGCTCGAGTGCTTCGCTCTTCTCGCCCATACCGATGAACTTGATCGGCTTGCCGGTGATGGCGCGCACCGACAGCGCAGCACCGCCACGGGCGTCACCGTCGACCTTGGTCAGCACCACGCCGGTCAGCGGCAGGGCGTCACCAAAGGCCTTGGCGGTGTTGGCGGCGTCCTGACCGGTCATGGCGTCGACCACGAACAGGGTCTCGATCGGCTTGACCGCAGCGTGCAGGTCCTTGATCTCGTCCATCATGTCGGCGTCGATGTGCAGACGGCCGGCGGTGTCGACGATGACCACGTCGATGAACTTGAGCTTGGCTTCGCGGATCGCCGCCTCAGCAATGGCTACCGGCTTCTGGCTGATATCGGACGGGAAGAAGGTCACGCCGATGTCGTTGGCCAGGGTTTCCAGCTGCTTGATAGCCGCCGGACGGTAGACGTCAGCCGAGACCACCATGACGCTCTTTTTCTTACGCTCTTTAAGGAAGCGCGCCAGCTTGCCGGCAGTGGTGGTCTTACCCGCACCCTGCAGACCGGCCATCAGCACTACCGCAGGCGGGGCCGAGTTCAGCGCGAGGTCTTCGTTGGCCGCGCCCATCAGGCTTTCCAGCTCGGCCTGGACGATCTTCACGAACGCCTGGCCTGGGGTCAGGCTGCGCGACACTTCGGTGCCGACCGCACGCTCTTTGATGCTGTTGACGAAATCCTTGACCACCGGCAGGGCGACGTCGGCTTCCAGCAGCGCCATGCGCACTTCGCGCAACGTGTCCTTGATGTTGTCTTCAGTCAGCTTGGCCTTGCCGGTGACATGGCGCAGCGTCTGTGACAGGCGGTCGGTCAGGTTTTCGAACATGGTGATCCTTTCAGGCTTGGCAAAGCCGAGGTTTGTCAGGCGCCCAGGCGCAAATCGAACACGCGCAAGGCACAGCAAGCCGACGATTATAACCAAGACTGCTCGCGGCGCACACCATGCTCGGATGGATGCACCTGCCGTGTGCAAAATAGGCCTGCGACTTGGACCCTGACGCAGCGAGCTCAGCCGTGAACAGGCCAGCATGATCGATATCAATGCCCCAGCCTGCCCGCAGACTTCCTTGGCAGCGGCGTTCTATGCCAAACTCCCTCTCTTTCAGGGCTTGCCTACCAGGACTTATGCTCTCTTCACCCAGTCTTATCCCCAATCTGATCGCCGCCGGCCTGTACATCGCCGCCGCGCTCTATCACGGCAGTCGCCTGGCCCAAGGCACCCGCGCCGACAAACGGCTGCTCGGCCTGCTCGGTGCCATCGCGGTGATCGCCCAAGGCGGCGCGCTGTTCTTCCAACTGCTCACGCCGCTGGGCCTGAGCCTGGACTTCTTCAGCGCCTCCAGCCTGATTGCCGTGGCCGTCATCGGCCTGACGCTGCTGGCCTGCCTGCGCATACCCGTGGAAAACCTGTTGGTGTTGCTGTTCCCGCTCGGCGCTATAACCGCCCTGCTGGCCCAGTTCGCGCCACCCGGTACGGTGCCTTTGATCAACGAAGAACCGGGGATCCTCGCGCACATCCTGCTGTCGATCCTGGCCTACGGGCTATTCACCATCGCGGTGTTCCAAGCCCTGCTGCTGCTACTGCAAGACCACCAGCTCAAGCACAAGCACCCGTCCGGACTGATCCGCAACTTCCCGCCGCTGCAAACCATGGAAAGCCTGCTGTTTGGTTTCCTCTGGGCCGGCTGGGCGTTGCTATCGCTGTCGCTGATCTCCGGCTGGCTGTTCCTCGACAACTTGTTCGCCCAGCACCTGGTGCACAAGACCCTGCTCGCCTGCGTCGCCTGGATCGTGTTCAGCGTCTTGCTGTGGGGGCGCACCCGCCTGGGCTGGCGTGGACACAAGGCGATTCGCTGGACCCTGGCCGGTTTCTGCCTGTTGATGCTGGCCTACTTCGGCAGCAAGCTGGTACGCGAATTCATCCTGCACATCTGACGGTCACCTATGGATAGCCTGCCGTTTGCCCCGCTGCTTGGTACCTTGGCCCTGGCACTGCTGTGGGCGGCGTTGTTTACCGCGGTCGATGCAGCACGCCAGTTACTCAATGGCCATGCCCGCGGCGCAGAAACCGGCGAACCCAACCTACCCGCCCAGGCACTGGTGTTCGGCGCCAGCCTGGGCAAGCTGCTGGTGCTCGGCCTGGCTTGCCTGATTGGCCAACGCCATAGCGGCGAACATGGCTTCTGGCTCGGCGGCCTGGCCGCCAGCCTGGCGCTGCTGGTACTGGCCGAGTATCTGCCGCGGCGCCTGGCCCGGCGCAACCCCCAGGCCTTCGTCAGCCTCGGTGCCAGCCTGCTCAGACTTCCCCTGGCCCTGCTACAACCCTTTGCCTGCCTGCTCGACGGCACAGCCAAGCTGATCCTGCGCCCGTTCCGCCCACAGCCCACAGCGGTTGCCTTGCATGAGCAGGAACAGCATGAGGACGATGACCAGCAGCACGAGACGCCCCGTCATGGCCTGCTCGATGGCCTGCAAGCGCTGGACAAGATCACCGTCAACGACATCCTGGTGCCGCGCAACGAAGTCGATGGCATCAACCTGGACGACCCCATCGAACAGATCATCGAGCAACTGATCGTCAGCCGGCATACCCGCCTGCCGGTGTACCACAACGACATCAACCAGGTTGAAGCGATCCTCAATACCAAGCTGATCAGTCACCTGCTGCCGCGTGCCGAGCTGACCCTCGAAGCCCTCCACGGCGCCTGCTACGAGCCTTACTTCGTTCCCGAAAGCACCCCACTGCAACTGCAGCTGCTGAATTTCCACAAGCAGCAGCGGCGCCTGGGCGTGGTGGTGGATGAGTATGGCGAAGTGCTGGGCATCGTTACCCTGGAGGACATCCTCGAGGAGATCGTCGGCGAGTTCGAAGACGAGCAGAGCCTGGACAACCCGCACATCCACCCCCAGGCCGATGGCCGTTTCGTCATCGAAGGTACCGCTTCGCTGCGCGAACTCAACCGCAGCCTGGGCTGGCACCTGCCTTGCGATGGCGGGCCGAAGACCCTCAATGGCCTGGTCACCGAAGCGCTGGAGAGCATTCCAGCCAGCGCCGTGTGCCTGAAAATCGGCCGTTATCGCCTGGAAATCCTCGAAACAGAGGACAATTGTGCCAGCAAGGTACTGGTCTGGACCGTGACCCGATAGCTATACTCCGGTCACGCTTACCCAGCCCTGCCGTCCCGCCCGCTACCCGCGCCCGGCGTCACACGGCCAGTCCGCTTCACTGATAGCCCTGCGGTCCTGCTTCAACACCCCGAACAGCCCCGCTCCCCTCCTTATCCCCTGGGCCATCGTCAGTCGAGCGACTCACAACAATACGCTCCGGCGCCCGCGCGCCCGTGCCTGCCTGGGCACAGTGCGGCTTGCCAGCGAGCATCTGACTGTCAGGGATCCACGCAATGACAACCAGCAGCACCTTCGCCGACTCGACCCCGGTCGCGCCGGTCAACTCGCCCGCGCGGGTGGCCACCGCCAGCTTCATCGGCACCGCCATCGAGTTCTACGACTTTTATGTATACGCCACCGCTGCTGCGCTGGTGATCGGCCCGGTATTCTTCCCCTCGGGGTCGGGCACCGCGCAAATGCTCGCCGCCTTCCTCACCTTTGGTATTGCCTTCCTTGCCCGGCCACTGGGCTCGGCGCTGTTCGGCCACTTCGGCGACCGCATCGGGCGCAAGTCGACCCTGGTGGCCTCGTTGCTGCTGATGGGTGTTTCGACCACAGCAATTGGCGTTCTGCCTGGCTACGACAGTATTGGCGTCTGGGCGCCGATCATCCTTTGCCTGCTGCGCTTCGGCCAGGGCCTGGGGCTGGGCGGCGAATGGGGTGGCGCGGCGTTGCTGGCCACGGAAAACGCCCCGCCGGGCAAGCGCGCCTGGTTCGGCATGTTCCCGCAACTGGGCCCGTCGATCGGCTTCCTGGCCGCAAACGGCCTGTTCCTGAGCCTGGCACTGACCCTTAGCGACGAGCAGTTCCGTGAGTGGGGCTGGCGTATTCCGTTCCTGCTCAGCGCCGCGCTGGTGCTGGTCGGCCTGTACGTGCGCCTCAAGCTTGAAGAGAGCCCAGTGTTCGCCAAAGCCGTGGCCCAGCACCAACGGGTCAAGATGCCAGTAGTCGATCTATTCGCCAAGCACTGGCGGCCGACCCTGCTTGGCGCTGCGGCGATGGTGGTGTGCTATGCGCTGTTCTACATCTCCACGGTGTTCTCGCTCAGCTACGGCGTCTCGACCCTGGGCTACAGCCGGGAGACTTTCCTCGGCCTGCTGTGTTTCGCGGTGGTGTTCATGGCCCTGGCCACGCCGCTGTCGGCCTGGCTCAGCGATCGTTACGGGCGCAAGCCGGTGTTGATCGTCGGCGGTCTGCTGGCGGTGGCATCGGGCTTTACCATGGAGCCTCTGCTGACCTCGGGCTCGACCACGGGCGTGGCGCTGTTCCTGGCCATCGAGCTGTTCTTGATGGGGGTGACCTTCGCGCCGATGGGGGCATTGCTGCCCGAGCTGTTCCCGACCCATGTGCGCTATACCGGCGCCTCGGCAGCCTACAACCTGGGCGGTATCGTCGGGGCTTCGGCCGCACCGTTCTTTGCGCAGAAACTGGTGAGCATGGGCGGTTTGAGTTGGGTAGGAGGCTACGTGTCGGCAGCAGCAGTGCTCAGCTTGATTGCTGTGCTGTGCTTGAAAGAGACGCGTAACGCAGAGCTCTAAAGCCAGGCAAACATCGCGGGGCAAGCCCGCTCCCACGCCATATGAGGCAGACAGCACCGCGGTTGGCGACGCTGCTCTGCTCCCACGCAGCCATATGAGGATTGCGTGGGAGCGGGCTTGCCCCGCGATTGACGTTAGAACTCGACTTTGACCGCCTGCGAAGCACGAGTCGCCTTGGCCCGCGCCGCTTCGATCGACTCATCGCGCGCCAGGCACACGCCCATGCGCCGCTGGCCATTGATTTCAGGCTTGCCGAACAGGCGAATGGCGGTATCCGGCTCGCTCAAGGCAGCACCGAGGTTGGCGAAGCTGGTCTGCTGCGACTGGCCTTGCGGCAAAATCACCGCCGAAGCCGATGGGCCGAACTGGCGCACCAGCGGAATCGGCAAGCCGAGAATCGCCCGCGCATGCAGGGCGAACTGCGACAGGTCTTGCGAGATCAGGGTCACCAGGCCGGTGTCATGCGGACGCGGCGAGACTTCGCTGAACCACACCTGATCGCCCTTGACGAACAGCTCCACGCCGAACAGACCCCGCCCGCCCAGGGCATCAGTAACCGCCTTGGCCACCCGCTGCGATTCGGCCAGCGCCTTGGCGCTCATCGCCTGCGGCTGCCACGACTCTTGGTAGTCGCCCTTCTCCTGACGATGGCCAACCGGCTCGAGGAAGGTGGTGCCGCCCACATGGCGCACGGTAAGCAGGGTGATTTCGTATTCGAAATCGATAAAGCCTTCAACGATCACCCGGCCCTTGCCGGCGCGACCGCCTTCTTGCGCGTAGTCCCAGGATTTCTGCAGGTCAGCGTCGCTGCGCAGCAGGCTCTGGCCCTTGCCCGAGGAACTCATCACCGGCTTGACCACGCAGGGGTAGCCGACATCGGCGACAGCCTTGGCGTAGTCCTCGAAGGTGTCGGCGAAGTGGTAGGGCGAGGTCGGCAGATCGAGCTCTTCAGCGGCCAGGCGGCGGATGCCTTCGCGGTTCATGGTCAGCTGGGTAGCGCGGGCGGTAGGCACCACGTTGAAGCCTTCGTTCTCAAGCTCGACCAGGGTGGCGGTGGCGATGGCTTCGATTTCAGGGACGATGTAATGCGGCTTCTCAGCCTCGATCACCGCACGCAGGGCAACGCCGTCAAGCATGTTGATGACGTGGCTGCGATGGGCAACCTGCATGGCTGGGGCATTGGCGTAACGGTCCACGGCGATCACTTCGACGCCCAGGCGCTGCAGTTCGATCACCACTTCTTTACCCAGTTCGCCGCAGCCGCACAGCAGTACTCGGGTCGCGGTGGGCGACAATGGGGTTCCGATACGGGTCATTTCAGGTCCTCGAAGGCGTCCGGGGCTGCGTCAGGCTGTGCGCTGCCCGCTGAAAAAGGACCGATATTCTACATCAGGTTGCGGGCGCACCGCAGGTCAGCCTGCCAAGGCGTTTTTCCGCGCTCGCCAGGTCATTGCCAGCCACACCGCCGTTACCCCAGCAAACTTCGACGCCAGCGCGGTACCAGCGACCGCGGGTGTCAGCGCGCCGATCATGCCGAAGAAAATGAAGGTATCGACAGGAATGCTCAGCGCCGAACTCAGCCACAGGCGATCGCGCAGCGGTCGACGGGTGATGCTAAACACCAGCCAATCGATCAATTCGGAGACGAAGAAGGCGGTAGCGCTGGCCAGGGCGATGGCCGGCTCCGAGGTGATGTAGGACAGCAACAAGGCCGCCAGCATGGCCAGCAGCGCGCCGTGACCATAGCGGGTCTGCACCATGTCGCGCAGGATGAACACCAGCCCGCCCCAGGCAGACCAGATCACGTCCAAGTGCGGGGCGCTGGAAAAGGCGTAGTTGATCAGCACTACGCTGCTGATATAGGCGATCAGATAGAACATGGCTGGCAATCGTCGGACAAGCCGCACAGATTACTTGATTTTCGAGTCAGCGCCAGCCTCTTCGCGGGTAAATCCGCTCCTACAGGCTCAGCGTAAATCCTGTAGAAGCGGGCTTGTCCCGCGAAGAGGCCGTACGGCAACCGGCAAATTCAAAGGCCGAGGATCATCCCCGCCGCCACCGCCCGCTCATGGCACAGCTTGAGCACTTGGCGACGCTCAGCGTTATCCATCCGCCCCCAACGGGTAATCTCCGCCACGCTGCGCTGGCAACCGGTGCAAATGTCCTGCTCATCCAGCGCGCAGATACTGACGCAGGGCGAAGCCACGGGGCGTTCGGCGTCACTCATCTCAATCCTCCTGGGGTGCCAGGTCGCGTGCATAACGTTCGGCGTTATGCACGTAGTGGGCAGCGCTGGCTTCCAGCATACGCTTCTGCGCATCGGTCAGCTCACGCACCACTTTGCCGGGCGAGCCCATCACCAGCGAGCCGTCAGGAATTTCCTTGCCCTCAGGGATCAGCGCATTGGCGCCGATGATGCAGTGCTTGCCAATCTTCGCGCCATTGAGGATCACCGCGTTGATGCCGATCAGGCTGTAGTCGCCCACCGTGCAGCCATGCAGCATGGCGTTGTGACCAATGGTCACGCCCTTGCCAAGGGTCAGCGGCGAACCCATGTCGGTGTGCATCACCGTGCCATCCTGGACATTGCTGTCCTCGCCTATGTCGATCAGCTCGTTGTCACCGCGCAGCACCGCACCGAACCAGACGCTGGCGCGCGCTTGCAGGCGAACCTTGCCGATCAGCGTGGCAGTGGGCGCCGCCCAGCTGCTGGGATGGGTTTCTACCCGCATGTCACCCAAGCGGTATTTCATGGATAGCTCCTCACGGTCTGGCGAGTGGCGGGGTCGACCCCGCTCAGTTCTGGATGAAACGCTCTGGTGGCTTGTGCAAGCTGATGCCGGCATCGAACAGCAGGTTGACCAGCTCGACGATCATGATCGCCGACAACCCCCAGATCTTGTACTCGCCATAGCGATAACTGGGCACGTACCAGCTGCGCCCTTGATAATCGATCCGGTGGGTGTGGTCACGCGGGTCCTGGCGGAAGAATTCCAGCGGAACGGTGAATACTGCCGCGATCTCGGCATCATTGGCGTGGTATTCGACGTAATCGGGGATCAAACCGACGAATGGCGTCACCTTCAGGCCATGCAGGGAAATCAGCGGACTGAGCGGGCCGATCACCTCGACCAGGCCTGGCGGCAAGCCGATTTCTTCCTGCGCCTCGCGCAGGGCGGTGAAGATCAGGTCAGGGTCTTCCGGATCGCGCCGCCCCCCCGGAAAAGCCACTTCCCCACCATGGGTGGAAAGCCCCTGGGCGCGCAGCGTCAGTACCAGTTCGGGCTCTTCGCTGCGGGTGATGGGCAAGAGTACCGCCGCCTCGGGAAAACGGCGATCCGCCTCCAGTGACGCGGGGATATGGTTGCTCATTCGGCGAAGAAGCTCGTCCAGCATTACGCACTCTCGATTCCAAAGCCTGGCCTGCATGATGCACCAAAAGCCCCAAGGCACCCAAGCCCTGCCAGGGGGCGGCTTGCGGCCCATGCCCCAGGCGCGCCAAGATAGGCTGATCTTAAGGGAAGCAAAGCATGAATTTCTGCAGCGCGTGCGGCCAACCGGTCATTCAACGGATACCCGAAGGCGATAGCCGCTTGCGCTACGTCTGCGAGCATTGCCAGACCATCCATTACCAGAACCCGAATATCGTCGCCGGCGTGCTGCCCATATGGGGGAGCAAGGTGCTGTTGTGCCGCCGGGCGATCGAGCCGCGCCGGGGTTTCTGGACCCTACCGGCCGGCTTTATGGAAAACGGCGAGACCACCGACGCTGCCGCTCGTCGCGAAACGGTCGAGGAAGCCTGCGCTCGGGTCGGGGAAATGAGCCTGTATCAGCTGTTCGATCTGCCGCACATCAACCAGGTGCACCTGTTCTTCCGCGCGCAACTGGCGGACCTGGACTTCGCCGTGGGGCAAGAGAGCCTGGAGGTGCGTTTGTTCGAGGAGGAGGAAATCCCTTGGGGGGAGCTGGCTTTTCGGACAGTCACTCGCACACTAGAATGCTACTATCGCGACCGCATCAGGCAGCACTTCCCCATAGGCCATGAATACCTGCCGCCGATGAACGTCTCGTCGTCCACTTAAATCGTTTGCAGGGATACCGTTTCATGCGTTGGTTGCTCGCCCTCTTCTGCCTCAGCGTTGTATCGGTGTCCCAGGCGGCCTTCACCGAGACGATCATTCGCAAACCCCAGGCGCAGGTGCAAACCCAGGCCCCTGCGCAGGAACATCCGCTGATCGACAAGGTACTGGTGATCAAGTCCGAACGTCGCCTACAGCTAATCAGCCGTGGCGAGCCGCTCAAGACCTACCGCATTTCGCTGGGCAAGCAGCCCAAGGGCGCCAAGGAGCGCGAAGGCGACAAGCGCACCCCCGAAGGCTTCTACTGGCTGGACTGGCGCAAGGTCAGCGACCGCTTCAACCTGGCCATGCACATCTCTTACCCGAATATCAGCGATGCCGCCAAGGCGCGCCGTGAAGGTGTAGCTGCCGGCAGCATGATCATGATCCACGGCACGCCGATCAACGAAGACTATCCGGAGTGGTATTTCCATACCCTGGATTGGACCGAGGGCTGCATCGCCATGCGTAACGATGACATGCGCGAAGTGTGGAGCATGGTCAAGGATGGCACCATGATCGAGATTCGTCCTTAAGCTGCGCTGTTCATTCCCACTCGTATCTCCGCTGACAACGCTCTGGTTCAGTTGCTCCCGCAATGGGAGCAGTGGCTAAGCAGCTATTTTGCGGCTGCGCGTATTAAATATGTACTGAAGTCTTCTAACCAGAAATAAATCCTACAAACCAAGTATTAGTCCCCAGCTAGGGGGGCATAACATATGCTTGCTCGAAGCTCGTCCTAGATCGCCAGTATTCATTGGACATAATTGGACAATTAAGCAGACCGTCCACTTAATACGGCGTTAATTTCACTTACCCCCGCTCTCATCTCACCTACTTTCCCACACACCAACATCCGCTAACCCACGTGGCGGATGTCATATAACCACATTCAAACAAATGCCTTGATTCTTAGAATTCACGCAAATGGATTCCTTTTTCTCACATCATTTGCGAGGTTCTTCAATGTCATCCTGGGTGCATTCAATTGCCCGCAGCTTACTTGCCTGCGGCGCGATTACGCTGCTGACGATTGCCCCGACCCAGGCCGACACTGCCAGCCAGCAACTACGCGACCGGCAGCAGGCCCAGCGTCAGCGCGAACAATTGCAACAGCTCGAACGCTGGCAACGCCTGCAACCGATCGCTGCGCACGATGACGATGGGGCTGCCACCGACACCTCGGATAACCACTGCTGGGCGATCAGCGGCGTGCGCCTGGCCGGCAACCACAAGCTTGCGACTCAAGCGCTGCAACCCACAGTACAGGCACTGTCGCAGCCTTGCATGAGCATTGGCGATATCAACCTGTTGCTCAAGGGGCTGACCGAGCGCTATGTAAAAGCCGGCTATCCCACCAGCCGTCCTTACCTGGCTCGACATCCCGAGCATGATGCGCCGCTGGATATCATCGTTATCGAAGGCTTCATCGAATCGATCGAGCTGACCGACGCCGAACTGCCGCTGTCACTGCAAAGTGCGTTTCCCGACCTGCTGGGGCAACCGCTGCATCTGCCAGACCTCGAACAGGGGCTGGACCAGCTCAATCGATTGCGCGCCTACGACCTCGGTATCGACCTGCTCCCTGGGCAAATGCAGGGCGGCACCCGCGTAGTGCTGCAGCCACGTCGGGTCACCTCGCGCTGGCACCTCGCCACCCGCGTTGACAATCGCGGCAGTGCGCTGACTGGCCGCCATCGCCTGAACCTAGGGCTTGGACTGGACAGCCCGCTGGGGCTGAACGACGACCTGCGCCTGTCGTTGCTGTCGACGGTACTCGATGCACCAGGCCAAAGCCGCGGGGTCAACCTGTACTACAGCGTTCCTTATGGCCCTTGGTCGTTCAACCTCAGCGCCAGCCAAATGCGCTATCGCGCGCCCATCCCGCAAAGCCGCCTGAGCAGTAATGGCGACAGCCGCGTGTTCGGCCTTGGCGCCGAACGGATGCTGTGGCGCAACCAGCGCGGCATGCTCAGCGCCAGCTCCCGATTGGATCGCAAGCAACTGGTCAACCGTGCCGGTAGCACCGTCATTGCAGTGCAGAGCCCGACCCTCACCACCTTCGAAGCGGGCCTCAACCTGCTGTGGCTCGATCATGGCCTGTGGAATGCCTATCTAGGCATCAGCCGAGGTCTGGACTGGTTCGGTGCCGACCGGCCCTTCTTTCAAAAACAGGCGCCGCGACCTGACTTCGTCAAGTACCGCGCCAACCTGCTGCACCTGCGTCAGGGGCCTGCGCACTTGCCTTGGCGCTGGCAGAGCGAGCTGGCCCTGCAGTACAGCACTGATGTCCTGCCAGTGGTCGAGCAGTTCCAGCTCAGCGATGACTCGGCCGTACGCGGCTTCCGCCAGCACAATGCCTCCGGCGCCAGCGCCGCTGTCTGGCGCAACACCCTGAGCCAAGCGCTGCCGCTGAACTTGGCCCAGCCATTCCAAGTACGCCCCACTCTCGGCCTGGACCTGGGCTGGTCCCAGTTCGCCCACAGCAGCACCCCGCAACGCCTGGCTGGCGCTGCGGCGGGTCTCGAGCTGAGCCTGCCGCAAAGCCGCCTGCGTCTCGACTACCAGCGCGCCCTGTATGCCAGCGAACGCCCCACCTCCGGGCTTGAGCGAGGCTTCTGGGTAATGGAATGGACCCTGAACATCTGACTTTCCCTCCCACCACCGCAAAAAGTGATCGTGTACATGTGCCCCTCCCCCTACACCTCCTCCTCTGCTTGTCCACCAACCAAGCCGGATACCTTGCGCTGGACGATCTTCCTCGCCCTGCTGGGCTCCGCCAGCGTGCACGCCCAAGGCGGTCTGCAGGCGAAGTTGGACTCTGGCGGTTCGCCAATCATCAACCACCAACATGGGGTGCCCGTGATCAACATCGTCGCGCCTGATGCCAACGGGCTGTCGCACAACAAGTTCATCGACTACAACGTTGGCAAGCAAGGCGTGGTGCTGAACAACGCCTTGCAGGGTGGCGGATCGCAACTGGCTGGCAAGCTGACTGCCAACCCCCAGTTCCAAGGCCAGGCCGCTTCGACCATTCTCAACGAAGTGGTTAGTCGCAACGCTTCGTTGATCGAAGGCACTCAGGAAATTTTTGGTCAACGGGCCAGCTACATTCTCGCTAACCCCAACGGCATTACCCTCAATGGTGGTCGATTCATCAATACAGCAGTTGCTGGCTTCGTGGTTGGCAAGCCGGGATTTCAGAGCGGGCAACTGCAAACATTTGAGACGCTAAACGCCAACGGCAAACTGGAGGTGAAGGGCGATGGTCAGACCAATACCGACGGTGCCTTGCACCTGATCGCACCACGCCTGGACAGCACCGGTCTACTCGCGGCGAAAGGCAATCTCAACATCTCCGTCGGCCGCAACCTCATTGATAAACACAATGGAAAGATCATCAGGCACGAGCCCGGCGACCCATCGAACATTGATGCCAACCTCCTCGGAGCCATGTACGCGGGCCGCATCAATATCCGCAGTACCGCTGAAGGTGCAGGCGTGCGCATGGGGCCGATCAGGGTTGAAGCCGACCACGACATCCTTATTGATTCAGCAGGTGACTTAGAGGTCTTCGGCGACCCGATATCCTCCAGCACGCTTAAAGCCAAACAAGGTGGGTTACGACTCAAAGCCGCTGGAGACCTGACACTACGCGCGGTTGATGGCTCTGCCCAGCGGATCGCTGTTACCGCTGGAAAACAGCTGAAGCTTGATACTGAGACCGGTAAAAAAGAAGACCGTCACAACGACCAGGTGCAAAAGCGCTTTACCACCGTTTACCGACCACGCGGCACCCAGTTGCACAGCAGCGGTGACATCAGCCTGCAATCGCATGGCGATATGGCACTGCAAGCCGCCACCGTTCAAGCGCAGGAGGGTCTGCGCCTGGAGAGTAAAGGCAACATAGATGTCAGCGCAGCTATCGAAGAAACCAATACCAGACGCTACCAACGCGAAAACAGCGACAAATCTTGGCCTGATGCTACTTACACCTCTGACACCCAGCAAAAAGCACATGCCAGTACATTGAGCGCCAACCACTTGGAGATCAAAGCAGCCAACGCCCTGGACATCAAGAGCAGCAACCTGGAAAGTGCAGGCCACCTGCAACTTGAGGCCAGAGATATTAATCTGGCTGGTCAAAGGCTTGAGGACGACGTTCAACGTTGGGCGACCTCTGACCGCCATGTATCCAAAGCCCCAGCCAATAAACACCAGCGACCATGGCGCTATTCCGGTACTAACGTGACGGCGGCAACCCTCGCCGCCCAGGGCGAGCGGATCACTATCCGCGGCAGTGAAGTGACCAGTAAGGGCGATGCACAGCTCCATAGCACCAAGGGCTCACTGACAGTGGCGGCAGGTTCTTCTGGTGAAAGCACAATTACCTCTGACCACAACAGCAAGGTGTTAGGCCTCGCGCTGAGCCATGCCGTCCATCAACGGCCGCAACTCAGTAATATCAAATCCGGCGCTAACTTGGACCTCTCCAGCACTGACGATTTGAAGATTCTGGGGGCGCGTATCGAGGCGGCAGGGCACATGAATGTAAATGCCACTAAAGCCCTAGTAATCGATAGCGCACTTGAACGCAACGACTTTTCAACCCTGAGCGCTCTGCACACATTTGATTTTGGTACCCGCGAAACCCAGCCCGCGCAAGATGGCAAGCCCGGTTCTCACCAATGGGAGTTCTATGGCGGCTATCGCGCACCTGTGACGATTAAAGAAAGTGTTCAATATAAACAGCACGCCAGTGAACTTGCAGCAGCTTCGCTGAGCCTTCGCAGCGACACTCACCTACGGGCCCGGGGTGCCAAACTCAATGCCCGGGCGGGTGATCTCAACCTGCAAGGCAACAAGATTAGCCTGACCGCCGTTGACGATACACTATCGTTTTCCAGTCGTTTAGATGAGCTCGGCGAGGCCGTGGCGCTCAGCGTTGGTGTCGAGCGAGTCGGCTTCGCGCTGGAAGCACTGCAAAGCACCGAAACCTCAAAAAGCGAAAACAGCAAGGTGCAGCGCAGTGAACTGCTAGCTACAGGCAATGTGGCGATTAATAGCGACAATGATCTGCTCAATGAAGCCAGTCGTATCGACGCCGGCAAGCACCTCAAGATTCACGCTGGCAACATCGTGAATCGCGCGGCATCGAACGAACTGAACATTGCGGCAGATAGCAATCATTGGCGGGCCAGCCTCGGTGCCAGCCTGGAATATCACGGCCTGACCAAACCCATCGTAGAGATAGTGGATGGCCAGCCAGCCGACCGCTTCCAGCAAGATTCGATCGTCGATGCGTTCACTCCACCAAGCGTTGGCATTGACGTAACTTTTCGCTACAAAGATCGCCAGGAGAACTGGAGCAAAGAGTACGCACAGGTCAATGAATTGTCCGGCGCATCAGTCGAGGTCAAGGCAGCTGTCATTGATGACCAAGGCACCGCCTGGCACGCACGCAGCGGTCTTCTGGAGATCGACGCGAAGCAGCACAACATGCTGACCGCACAAAATACCAGCGTGCACACCGTGCACAACCTCAGCGCCGACGCCGATGTTCGCGTTGACACCACCACAGGATCGGATGTCGGTGTGCGCCTCGCCGGTAAGGGTGGCTCGCTTGATACGGTAGAAAACACCAGCACCGCAGTGCTGGGCAGTCTTAAAGGTCAAGGCATAAATATCAGGCTCAGTGGTGATGGCGTTTATCAAGGCAGCCAAATCAATGCAGCTACGGGTGGGGTACATATTCTCAGCGGTGGCTCGTTGTCGGTGCTTCAAGCAAGCAGCCTGAGAAGCAAGGAATCAGGCTCGCTCAATGCGAAGGCTCGACTCAAAGTCAGCAGTAAGCCGGGCGAAAAGGGTGCGGAATTCCGCGGTTACTTCGATACGGCTGACAGCTCAAGTTCAAAGTCCGTGGCTAAGGTGGCATCGATCAAGGCAGACGGTGAGGTACTCCTAAGCAGCGCTGGCGATCTACTGCTTGAAGGAACACGGATTGGTAGTGAGGCCGCCAAGGTCGGCGACATCAATTTGCACAGTGGCGGGAACTTGCAGATCAGCTCAGCCCGTAACACGCATAAGGCCCAAAACAACAGGCTAGATGGCGGTCTGGAAGTGTCTGCCAAACAAGGTGACACCAAAGGTGGGGGTATTGGCGGCCACCTGGGATATGGCAATGTCGACGAAGATGACATCGAGGCTGTAGATAGCCATTTACACAGCAACGGCCAGTTGACGCTCTCCAGTCGTGCTAACAACGAGCGAGCCCTACATCTACAGGGTGTGCAGGCATCAGCCGGGCTCATCCAGTTACAGGCATGGAATGGCGGCGCGCTGATTGAATCCTCGGCAAACCAGACAAAGCACAACAACCTCGATATCACCGGAGGTGTAGGCGGTTTAAATCAGCAGGGCAAAACCGCTACCGAAGGCCTATGGCTGCGCGGCAAACTCGACCTGGACCTGCGCGATAACCAGACGTGGAACGCCAGCACATTTACAGCGCGAACCATTGCTTTGAATAGCAAAGGCGATACCCGGCTGCAAGGTACCAGCCTTAAGGCCGATCATATCCAAGGCACTATCGGCGGCGACCTGCAAGTTGAAAGCCGCAAGGATAACGTCGACACCTGGATTGCGGATGTCGATATCAAAGCTAGCCACGAAAAAAATCCGCAGGGCTGGGCCAATACAGTCAATTCGATTGCCGGACCGTGGGGCCAGGAAGCCAAGCAGCAGCTTAAATTCTTGACCAAGCACAAGCCCCAGAATTACTTGGCACCCGACATCTATGTACTGCGTGAGAAGCGTGACAATGTCGCCCATCAAGCAGGGCTTGAAGGTGCTGAGGGGATCGATCTGAAGGTCGGTGGCGCTATCAATCTGGTGGGTGCCCGCTTGGCGTCAGCTCATGGCGATGTCGCGCATAGCGCAGAAAAGGTGACCACTGAGACCTTGACCGGCAATAACTACCGGGTGGACGGGGGCATCAAGTTCTCCACTTCATTAGTCGAGGAGGCACTGGCCCTGGTGAAGCAATCCAATGAAAAAAGTACTGCGGGCAATCCAAGCGGGTTCAATCTGTACGGGCTCGCTCAGGGCAGTTACCTGAACCACGATCAGGAATTGGTATCGAGCATTCAAGGACAAGCCAAGTGACTATTGCCGCCAGTTTCTTCACGGCAATGCACCGCGCCGTCGCTGATAGTCGATAGCCTGACTACCAGCCAACCTTGCGCTGCCCTACCCTCTCGGTTGGTCCCAACCATTGCAGGGCGCGCAAGATTGGCGTCAGGGCAGCATCGTTTTGTAGCTTAAAGTCGACCTTGGCGCGCCGTGCCGACAGGTCGGCATCCAGCTCCAACTGATGCTGTCCTGGCTGATTCAATTGTCCGAACAGATGCCAGCCGCTGCTGCAGTCCATCTGCATTGATCCACGCCCAAGGCCAAGCGACCACGGCTCGACCAGCGCCAGATCCTCGATAGATATTTGCCCATCAGCCCCGCTGCAGCGTGCGCCCGCCCCCCGCATGCGCAACGTACCTTGCCATTGCCCCGCCAATCGGTAACCGGTCGCCACCCTGACCTGGCCAGACAACGCTTGCAGTTCTGCCTGCCAATTCCATGGCCACCCCGACAATCGTGCTTGCCAGCCCTGCCCCTGAAACCCCAGGTGCACTTGCGTTTGCAAGGGCCACGCAGTGATTTCCCAGCGCAATGGCCCCACCGGCCCCCACTGCACCGCCTGGCCGCGCCAGAGGCTGCCGCTGACCCCACTGATCGCCAGCCCTTGAGTGAGCCAACGGGCCGGCAGTTCGGCCAGCAGCGTGACGCTGAAAACCAGTAACAGCCATACAGCCCCATGCCACCTCACGGCTGCACCTGCACAGCGAAACGTAGCCCTTGGTCCCCCTGCTCCAACGCCCATTGCAGTGGCTGAGCGCCCTCCGCCTGCAATGCCAGCAACCACTGCTGCAAGGTTTTTTCATCGCTCACCTGACCGCGCAACTGCCAACCCCCTTCATTGGAGTCGATCTCCAGCAGGCTGATCTGCCGCGCCTGGGCTGACTGGCGCAGGCGCTCAAGCCCCATTGGCGGAGCATCGCGCAGGCTCGCCGCCGACTCGGCCAACGCCTGCCACTGGGCCAGTTCACGCCACTGTGCCAGCCCTTCGCGCACCGCCAGCGACAGCACCAGCATTGCGATCAGCGCCCATGCCAAGGGCATGCGGTAGTGCTGCAACAGCTCACGATTCATCACACCGCTCCCAGATCGAAGACCACGCGCCACTGCGCCGCCTGCCCGGCATCGCTCACCTCGACCTGGGCGCCAGCCTGATTGGCCATGTCCTGCCAGGCAGGTGCAGGGCCCTCGCCGTCCAAGTGCACATGCCAACGCTGTCCATCGAAGCGCACCGCTTGCAAACGCCAACCAGGGTGCTGCTCCAGCCACGCCTGCAATTGCCCTTGCAGCCCATCGAGCTTGCGCAGGCGCAACTGCCGTTCACTCGCAGCGTCCCGCAAGCGTTTGAGCGCCACGCTCGCCTGACGCAACGAGGCCTGCTCGCCCGTTACTGCCAGTACCTGCTGGCGATAGAGCTGGGCCTGGCGCCATTGCTGGCTCAGCCACAAGCCCGCCCAGGCCGTGGCCAGAATCAGGCAAGCCGCCACCAAGCGCAGGTGCCCGCGCGGCAGGCTCAAGCGCGCATGGACGCGGCGCTGTTCGAACAGGCTGGGCAGGCTGTCCAGCGCTACCAATTGCGCCGGCCAACGCCCCTCGATGCAATCGATTCGCAGCGTTGCCCAGGGCACCGCCGGGGGATCGCCGAGCCCCCGCGGCCACGACAGCCAATGCTCGCGACCATCACTGGCAACACCTTTGTATAAATCCTCATGCTCATGCGGCCATCTCCAGCCAGCCCCGGGGGCCGAGGCCGGTAACAGCTGCAGTTGTGCCCAGCAGCGTTCAATCGAAAGCCCCCAGTCGGCGCACTGTTTGCGCCAGCCATCGAGCTGCGCACGCTCCACCAGCGCCAGGCGCAACTGTCCAGGCAGGCGTTCGATACAGGCAAACAGCAGCTGATCGCTGGCTTGCAGCAGCCGGTCTTCCAGCAGCAACGGCCACTCGTCACGCTTGAGCCCCGGGGGGGCTGGCAGTTGGAAATGGCTGCACAGCTGGCCAGGAATGATCAGCGCCACCCGTGCATCGAGATCATTGGGCGGCTCGCCCTGCCCTTCTCGGCTCGGCACGCCGCGCTCAACCAATAGCCAGTCCCACGGCTGCGCGGCAGCACCCGGTCGCAGCAACAGCCACGCCCGGCGAGGGCCACGGCGACGCCACTTAAGTTTCATCCGGCCTCCGTTCATGACAGCCCATGTGGCAATGCAAAGGTGCAGACATAAGGTGCTCCATCACGCTGCAATTGCACGCGCACGCCACGACCGGGGTGCGCGGGTTGATCCGAGGGCCAGGCCAGCCAGCGGCCACCCTGGTGGTAAAGCACCTGCCATGCGCTGACCCGCTCCAACCGCTCGCGGACCACCCAGTGCGGCTCACCTGCGGCGTACAGGTCCGCCGAGGTTTCCAGCAGCAGGCGCTGCTCACGTGGATCAAAGCGCAGGCGCTGGCGTTGCAGGCGCGAGCCGCCCTCGGCTTGCGGCCAGGCCGCGACAGCCACCCACAGCAGCTGGTTGTTCTGCGCCTGCCAGTCGAGCCAGCGCGTGGCCAACGGCAAGCGCTGCTCGTAGACCCGGCGCAGCACCGGGCTATCGAAACGCCGCTCCAGGGCCAGGCAGAACTCCAGCACACCGGCATTGGCGGCGGGTGACGCGAGCCGCTCGCGCACCTTCAGCCAGCCGTTGACCAAGGCCGCAAGCATGATGCCGAGCACTGCGGTCAAGGCCAGCGCAACCATCAGTTCGATCAAGGTCAGGCCTGCTTGCTGACGCTTCATGGGCGCTCCAGAAATACGCTGTACTGGCCTAGCGGCAGGCGCTGATCGCGGTCGGCGAACAGCTGCAGATCACCTCGGCGCAGGTCGCGCACGCCGGTCCTGCGCAATTGCAGTTGCCAATGGCAGGCTTGGCCGCCTTGATTCAGCACACCGCTGTTGTGGTTGGCGGCTGGCCAATACTGCTCGACGGCAAAGCGTGCTTGCAGCTCGCGGGCACAGAGCAGGCCCAGCCGGTGCTGTTGGACGCTGTCCTGTACCGCCAGCCGTTGGCGCAAAACCTGGCTGGCGATCACCGCCAGCACGGCGGCGATCGCCAGGGCCACAGTCACTTCCAACAAGGTAAAGCCACGCTGGCCACGTTTCATGGCGACGAAGCCGTGCGCAGTTGTCCGGCGCGATCCCACTGCCAGCGCTGGCTGCCCTGCGGCCACTGCCACAGCACGGCACCAGGGCGTGCCCAGCCCTCGGGGGTGAAGATCAACTGCGGCGTGCGACTGGCTGGCCAATCGGGGCGCAGGCCCTTGGGCCAGTCGCCCAGGCGCGCTGGCTCCAGCACCCAGCCCTCCTTCTCGCGCCGAACCAACTCCGGGCGCTGGCCATTCCAGCGCAGCCCACGCAGTTGCCCGGCATGCCGAGCCAGCGCGCCCTGCTCGCGAACGTGCCCGGCCAGTCGATCCAGGGCCTGCTCGACGCTGCTGTTGCCACTGTCGAGCCAGGCCACACTCAGGCCCGTCATCAAGCCAGCGATGGCCAGCACCACCAACAGCTCGATCAGGCTGAAGCCACGCTGGCCGCTCACCCTTCACAGCTCCCAGTTGCCCAGGTCGGCATCGAGCTCTTCGCCACCCGGCACGCCGTCGGCGCCCAGCGAGTAGACATCGACCCGACCATGTTCACCGGGCATGCGGTACTGGTATGGCGTACCCCACGGGTCCTCTGGCAGACGGCGAATGTAGCCATCGCTGCGCCAGGCACGCGGCAGCGGCTCCTGGGTAGGTTTGTTCACCAGTGCGGCCAGGCCTTGCTCGCTGCTGGGAAAACGCAGGTTGTCCAGCCGATACATATCCAGCGCCTGCTCCAGGGTGGCAAGGTCGGCCAAGACCTTCTGGCGCATGGCCTTGTCCTGGTTGCCCAGCACACTGGGCGCGACCACGGCGATCAGCAGGCCGATGATGAAGATCACCACCATGATTTCCATCAGGGTGAAACCCCGCTGGCGGGTACGTCGATGTCGCATGTTGGTGCTCCTTGTCATAGTTGCAGGCCTTGGTTCAGTTGCATGATCGGCAGCAGCACGGCCAGCACGATGAACAGCACCACCGCGCCCATCACCAGGATCATCAGCGGCTCGAACAGCGCCATGGCGGTGTCCACCTGGCGGGCGAAACCGCGCTCCTGGTCATCGGCCACCCGTTCGAGCATGTCAGCCAAAGTGCCGCTGGCCTCGCCACTGCCGACCATGTTCACCAGCAGCGGTGGAAATTGTTGGCTGGCATCCAGCGCCCTATGCAGGCTGGTGCCGCCCTGGACCTGCTGGCGCACCTGCTCCATGGCCAGGCGAATGCGTCGGTTACCGACGGTTTCGGTGGCCACCTGCAACGCTTCGAGCAGGGCCAGGCCACTGCTGCAGAGGATCGCCAGACTGCGCGCCAGGCGGGCGCTTTCCAGCACCTGCAACAGGCCGCCAACACGCGGCAGGCGCAGCAGTAGCTCGTCGCGGCGCAGGCACCAGTGCGGTTTGCGCAGCAACCAGCTGCCGAGCAATGCCAGCAAGAGTGCTGCGCACAACAGCCACGGCCCGGCACTGACCAGGCCCTGGCTGATGCCAATCAGCAATGAAGTGACCCAGGGCAAGCTCTGCCCGGAATGGGCGAACTGCTCAGTAAGCTTGGGCACCACGAACGTCATCAGGCCGACCACCACCGCCAGCGACACGCCCATCAACACGCTGGGGTAGATCAAGGCGGTGCGTGCCTTGTGTTGCTGGCGCTGCACTTGCTCTAGGTGATCGGCCAGGCGCGTCAGCACCTGGGCCAAACGCCCCGAGCGCTCGCCCGCTTCGACCAACGCGCAATACAGGCCGGTGAATGGCGCGCCTTGCCGGGCGAGGCTGCGTGCCAGGCCCAAGCCCTCGGCCAGCGCGCCGCGTACCGACACCAACACTGCCTGCAGGGCGGGTTGGCGCAGCTGCCGCTCAAGGGTGGCCAAAGCATCGACCAGGGCAATACCGGCGCCGGTGAGGGTCGCCAATTGGCGAGTCAATTCGCACAACTGCGCGCGATTCAACCGCTGGCGACGCGGTTGCGCCGCGGCGCTGCCCTGGCGCTTGAGCTGCCGGGCGAACAGCCCCTGCTCACGCAACAACTGCCGCGCATGGCGCTCGCTGTCGGCCTGCAGCGTAGCGCTGTGGCTTTTGCCGGCCAAATCGACTGCCTGATAGCGATAGGTCGGCATAGGCTAGCCCTGTACCACACGCAGTACTTCGGCAAGGCTGGTCTGGCCTCGGCGCAGGCAATCGCTGGCCATGCTCACCAGGCTCTGGCGGCGCTCGGCCAGATAGTCCTGCATGGCCAGTTCGCTGGCGCCGTCGTAGAGCAGCGCGACCAGGCCTGGGTCCAGTTCGATGAATTCATAAAGGCCCAATCGCCCGTTGTAGCCACTGCCTTGGCAATCGTCGCAGCCGACCGCATGAAAGGTGCCGCCCAGCGACCCCAACTCTGGCCATAGCCTGCGTTCAGCCGCCTGCAACGGCTGCTCTACCGCGCAATGACACAGCCGCCGCACCAGGCGCTGGGCCAGCACGCCGCGCAGGCACGAGGCAATCAAGAACGGCTCGATACCCATGTCGCGCAAACGCGTCACCGCGCCCACAGCGCTGTTGGTGTGCAGGGTCGACAGCACCAGGTGCCCGGTGAGGCTGGCCTGCACGGCGATCTGCGCGGTTTCCTGATCGCGGATCTCGCCGAGCATGATCACGTCCGGGTCCTGGCGCAGAATCGCCCGCAGGCCGCTGGCGAAGGTCAGGCCGGCACGGGGGTTGATTGCGGTCTGGCCAATGCCGGCGATGGCGTACTCCACCGGGTCTTCAACGGTGAGGATATTGCGGCTGCCATCGTTGAGGCTGTTGAGGCTGGCGTAGAGCGTGGTGGTCTTGCCAGAACCGGTGGGGCCAGTGCTCAGGACAATACCGTTGGGCCTGGCCAGGCAGCTGCGCAAACCCTCCAGCACAGAGTCAGGCATGCCTAGGTTATCCAGCGCCAAGAGGCTGGCCTGCTTGTCCAGCACCCGCATCACCACCCGTTCGCCATGGATCCCGGGCAATGTCGACACCCGCACATCCACTTCCCGGCCGGCGGCGCGCAAGGTGATTCGGCCATCCTGCGGCTGACGCTTCTCGGCGATGTCCAGCCGCGCCATGACCTTGATCCGCGACACCAGCATCGCCGACAGCGCCCGCGGTGGGCGCAGCACTTCGCGCAGGTGACCATCGACACGCAGGCGCACCACCAGGCTCTGCTCGAAGGTCTCGATATGAATGTCGGAAGCGCGCAGGCGCAGGGCCTGGCCGAACAGGCCGTTGATCAGGCGAATCACGGGCGCTTCGTCGTCGCTTTCGAGCAAGTCCTCGATGCGCGGCATTTCGCTCATCAGGCTGTCCAGGTCGACCTGCTCGCCGATGCCTTCGATCAGCGCCGCGGTGCTGGCACTACCCGCTTCGTAAAGTTGGCCCAGCCGGGCATCGAAGGCTGCTGTGTCCAGGTACTCAAGGCTCGCTGGCTGACCATGGACGCGCAGCAGTTCCTGCAACTGATCGCTGTCGGCGTCTGGCCGCAGCCACAGCTGCCAGCCCTCGGCAAGCGGCGCCATCGCCAGGCCAGTCTGGCGCGCCAGACGATAAGGCAGCATCACCAGTCGCCCCCTTCCAGGCGCGCCCGGCTGGCGGGGAACACCTTGAGCAGCGGCGTGCCCTCGGCCAGCTCCGGCAGTTGCAACGGCGTGGTCTGTTGCAGGGTGCGGTATTTGTCCTGGCTCAGCCCGGCCAGGCTCGGCCCATCACGCAGGATGCGCGGGCGAATGAACACCATCAGGTTCTGCTTGGTGTTCTTGCTCGCGTCGGAACGGAACAACCGACCCAGCCCTGGGATGTCGCCCAAAAACGGCACGCGCTGATTGCTGGTGCTGAGTTCGTCGCTGATCAAGCCGCCGAGGATCACCAGGCCGTTGTCCTCGACCATGACCTTGGTCTTGATCTCGCGCTTATTGGTGATGACATCGCTGGCGCTGGTGGTGTCGGCAATCGACGAGACTTCCTGAACGATATCCAGGCGCACGCTGTTGTCGATGTTCACCTGCGGCTTGATGCGCAGCTTGACCCCGACCTCCTTGCGCTCGATGGTCTGGTAGGGGTTGGCGTTGTTCTGGGTGACCGAGCCTGTGACGAAGGGTACTTCCTGGCCGACCAGGATCGACGCCTCGGCGTTGTCCAGGGTCAGCAGGGTCGGCGTCGACAGCAGGTTGAAGCCGCTCTTGCCCTTGAGCGCATTGATCAGCATGGCGAAGTTGAAGCCACCCCCGAAGTGGCCGATGCCTGCAGTGACACCGGTGGTGCTCGACAGCAGGTCGCCCAAGGCTTCGTTGTCGCCGCTGGCGGCAGCCCCAGCGATGCTGGCGATGTTCACGCCATTGCTGCCGAAGTTGACGATACCGGCACCGAACTTCTCGTCGGCGAACAACCATTGCACGCCCAGCTCCTGGGCCTGGCTGTCGGAGACCTCGGCGATGATCGCCTCGACCACCACTTGCGCGCGACGGATGTCGAGCTGCTCGACGATGCTGCGATAGGCCGCCAGTTCGCTGTCCGGGCCAACCATGACCACGGCATTGGTGCCTTCTTCGTATTCCAGGCGAATGCCAGACTCGCTGGCCATCGCCACCGGGCGGTCCTTGCCCTCAGCGTCGCCTTCGGCCGGCACGCTGCCTTCCTGGCTGAGGCCGCGCAGCACCTTGACCACTTCGCTGGCGTTGGCGTGACGTAGGTAGATCACTTGGGTGTTGCTGTTGTGCTGAGTGTCGCTGGGGCGGTCGAGCTGGGCCAGCAAGGCCCTTACCCGCTCGCGGCTGTCGGCGCTGCCACGCACCAGCAACGCATTACTGCGCGGATCAGCCACCACCTGGGCAGTGTCGCCGGCCTGCTGGTTGGCCAGCAAGCGGGTGACCAGCTGGGCGGTGTCGGCGGCGCTGGCATGCTGCAGCTTCATCACCTGCAGCGGCTCGTCACTGACCTGATCGAGCTGGCGCAACAGGCTGTCTATGCGCTCAAGGTTGCTGCGCCAGTCGGTAACCACCAACAGGTTGGCTGCCGGATACGGAGTGATCACGCCCACACGCGGGTCGATCAGCGGCTTGAGGATACCCAGCATCTGTTCGCTGGCGGCATTGCGTACGTTGAACACGCGGGTGGCAACCCCGTCGCTGCCCTCGGCTTTCTTGCCACCGCCCTCGACCGGCACCGGTTCCAGGCGTGCAGCCTGGTCGGGGACGATCTTCACGCTGCCATTGGGCAAGTCGACCGCGGCGTAGCCCTGGGCGCGCAGCTGGGCGAGGAAGATGTCGTAGATGGCCTCGGCGTCATGCCGATCGACGGTACGCACCGTGACCTTGCCCTTGACCCGCGGATCGACGATGAAGGTGGTGCCGGTGATGCGCGAGACGCTGTCGATGAACTCGCCCAGGTCGGTATCGACGAAGTTCACCTCATAGATCGGCGTGCCGCTGTCGTCGAATGTTTCCGGCTCTTCGGCCCAGGCCAATGACAGGCTCAGGCTGAGCACTCCGGCCACGCAGTATCTTGCAAACATCGCTCATCCTTGCCGCTTGAAGCCGGTCACGGCAGGCCGTGGCGGCCAGGGCAGGCGCTCGCGCCGCCCCTGGTTGTTGAAAATCAGGCCATCGGCGTCGATGTCCTGCAGGACGATGCCGGGTGCCAGGCGTTGGCCACGCACCAGGCTGCGGGTCTGTTGGCCATAGCGCAGCACCACCACGGTCGCCGAAAGCGGCTTGGCCTTGAGCCCGCCGAGGTACTGCAGCGGCAGGCGAGTCAGCGGGATCAGGCCGTCGTCGGCAGGCGCCTGCCAATGACCGACCAGCAAGCCGGGCAAGGGCAGCTCAGCGAGCGAAGGCGCGCGGGCAGGCAGCGGCTCACGGCTGAGCTGCAGCACGCATTGGCCAGCCAGCCAACCGGCCAGGGTCAGCAGTGCTACGCCGACTAAACGACTGGGTGTGCTCAAGAGAGCAACTGCCGTGGATGCCAACCCGGATGGCCCTGCACGTAGCGCACCTGCGGCAGTTGCAGCGCTGCCAGTTGCCAATCGCCCGACTGGCGCGCCAGCCAGGCTTCAACCCGCTGCCAGAGTGGCTCACCGGCCTGCGGGTCGAATTGCAAACCAAAGGTGCGGCACAGCCCCTGCACCGGTTCGAGGCCGGCGATGCGTTTGCCTTGCGGGCTATAGCTAACCTGCCAGGCCTGGCTTTGCCAGCGCGGTAAGTCCTGGCTGTTGTCCAGCAGCAGCGGATCGCCGAACAGCTGCTCGGCGGCGTTCTCCAGTACCTGCTCGACCTGCCGGGCAGGCGCCTCGACCACTGGCGCGGGGTAGCCGCCCGTGAGGCTGATCAAGTGTTCACGCGTGATCGAATCACCCGCGGTCAAAGGGTAGTCGTAACGCAGTCCCGGCAGCAGCACCGGCATGCTGCTGTCATCAGCCAGGGCCTGGTGCAGCAAACGGTCCCAGCTGCCGCCACGGGTGTCGCGCCGCCACAGTGCTTGTGGAGCGCGGGCCAAAGGTTGGTCGAGCCAGGCGGCGTGGCCGGCACGTTGTTGGCGCAGCACACTGCGCAGTTGGCTGGCGCGGGCCTGAGCGACTGGCGTCAGGTGATGTTCGAAGGCAGCAAAGTAGCGCGCCTCGAAACGCCACTGGCCGGCCACTTGCTGACAGCGCAGGCGGAACGCGCCGCTGCCACGGCAGCCGGCGAACAGCACTGGAACCCGACGACCGCTCGCTTGGCTCACCTCGACCGGCGCTGGCCACAAGTCCTGGCCGCGCGCACACAGCAGCACGTCGACTTCATTGAGGCGTTCGGCCAACCACAGCCCTGGCCCGGTGCCGACATCGGCCAGCGCCACCACCAGGTCAGCCTCGCGGCGCGCTTGCTGGAAGATTGGCTGCAGCGATTGGTACCACTGTTTGAGCGAAGCTTTCTGATCCTGGGCGTACGGGTCGGTGACACCCACCACGGCAATTCGCGCACCGCCACGTTCGAAAATCCGCAGGGGCTCGATGCCAAGCGACGTGGCCTGATCGCTGGCCAGTCCAGCCCCCAGGGTAATAGAGGAAGACTGGCGATAAAGTCCGGCGCAGCGTTGCGGCCAGAGCACTCGTTCATCGCTGCTGACGCGCACTTCACTGGCAAGCAGTTGGCTGCCTTGCACGCCGCTCTCGCCTTGAGTCAGGTAGGCCAAGCCGCTGCCATTCCAGCCCTGACCGTTTTCCAAGGTCAGGCAATTACTGGCTCCGGCTTCGCTGCGCAATTGCTCAAGCAACGCGGCCAGCACCGCATAGCCACCCAATTGCGCACTGCCTGCCTGACTGGCATCGAGCAAGGGCGCAAGCTCAGGGTAGGCGGCGGTGGCACTGCTGCCAGTCATCCACGGCGCCCGCCCCAGATGGCTCACCGGCCCAAGTCGGGTGGCAGGTACCACGGGCATACCAGGCTGGCGGGCATCGAGAGTGTCGGCGACGTAGAGTAGATCGACCGCCGCACTGCCACCACGCTGGCCAGGGAGCGCAGAGCAGGCGCCGAGCAGCGGTGCCAGCGCACCGACACCCATCCAGCTGATTACTTCGCGTCTGCCCACACTACTAGCCATCAGGCCCGCATCCTTTCCGAGTTCACTTAGGGACCCGGATATTGAGGCGCTCACATGACAGTTTAATGGCAGATATCCGACAGCAATCGCGGAATGTTCTTTCAAGACAGGTTGCTAAGAACTGCTAGTTTTAAGCGGACCTTAATATTTCTGCCAAGGAATCATCACACTTGCGCACTAAAGTCGCGGTTTCTTTCAACTCAGCCACTATAAGGACACCCTGATGAGTCGAGACACCGGCGACAACCTAGACCGCAATCTAAGCGGCAACCTGCCAATGGCCAGCGTCATGGACGCCTACCTGAGCCGTCGCACCGTGATGCGCGGCAGCCTTGGCGCCGCGATCGCGATGATCGCCGGGACCGGCCTGACCGGCTGCTTCGACGGCGGTGGCGGTTCGGATGACGACGATTCGGCTCCAACCACCCCGGAAACGCCGAAACTCAAGCTAGGCTTCAACTCCATCGCAGGCTCGCGTACCGACGCCTGCGTGGTCGCCGCCGGCTACAGCGCCTATGTCCTGGCGCCATGGGGCACGCCGCTGAACAGCAATGGCAACCCGTGGAAATCCGACGGCAGCAACAGCTCGACCGACCAGGCCAACGCCATGGGCATGCACCACGACGGCATGCACTTCTTCCCTATCAACGGCAGCTCCGATGACGGCTTGCTGGCGATCAACTTCGAGTACATCGACGCCCAAGCCTTGCATCCGGCAGGGCCCACCACCGATGGCAGCGGCAAGCGCCCGGTCGAAGAAGCGCGCAAGGAAATCAACGCCCACGGCGCTGGCGTGGTTCGCCTGAGCAAGGTCAACGGCCGCTGGCAGGTGGTCGACAACGACCCGCTCAATCGCCGCTTCACCACCGTTTCGCTGATGGACATCGCCGGCCCCCTGCGCGGCACCGACCACGTCAAGACCAAGTTCTCCCCGGCCGGCACCCAGTGCCGCGGCACCAACAACAACTGCGGCAATGGCTACACGCCGTGGGGCACCTACCTGACTTGCGAGGAGAACTGGCCGGGCATCTTCGTCAACAAAGGCACCCGTCCAGCCGACCAGTCGCGTATCGGCGTGGGTACTTCCAGCGGCCAGTACAAGTGGGAAACCTGCGCAGGTGACCCAAGCGAGGTGGACGACGAGTTCGCCCGCTTCGACGTTACCCCGACCGGCGCCAGCGCCACCGACGACTTCCGCAACGAAGCCAGCACCTACGGCTACATCGTCGAGATCGATCCGTACAACGCCAGCACCCTGGCGGTCAAACGCACCGCCCTGGGTCGCTTCCGCCACGAGGGCTGCTGCCCGGGCCTGCCGGTGGCGGGCAAGCCGCTGGTCTGGTACACCGGTGACGACTCCAACAACGAGTACCTGTACAAGTTCGTCTCCGATGCCGTGTGGGACCCAGCAGACGCCACTCCAGCCGACCGCCTGGCCACCGGCGCCAAGTACATGGACCAAGGCAAGCTGTATGTCGCCCGCTTCAATGCCGACGGCAGCGGTAACTGGCTGCTGCTCGACGTCGCCACCGCTACCACCGCTGGCAGCACCCTCGGTGCGTTGTACGGTGACTTGCCGGGGATCATCTTGCACACCCGTGGCGCCGCCGATGCCGTCGGTGCCACGCCGATGGACCGCCCCGAGTGGACTGCCGTCAACCCACTCAACGGCGACGTCTACCTGACCCTGACCAACAACAGCTCGCGTACCCCGGAAAAAGTCGATGCGGCCAACCCACGTGGGCCGAACCGCCATGGCCACATCATTCGCTGGCACGACAGCGATGATCACGCCAGCTTCAACTGGGACATCTTCGTATTCGGCGCCAACGCCGCCGGCACCGCCGACATCAACCGCTCAGGCCTGACCGAACTGAACCAGTTCGCCAGCCCCGACGGCATGAGCTTCGATAGCCGTGGGGTGTTGTGGTTCGAGACCGACAACGGTGAGTCGACCTTGACCAGCTACACCAACGACCAACTGCTGGCGGTGATTCCGACCGATCTGGTGGATGCTGCCGGCAAGCAGATTCCGGTCAACGCGCAGAACCAGGTGGACCTGCGGCGCTTCTTCGTCGGCCCCAACGGCTGCGAGGTCACCGGGATAGCCTTTGCCCCGGACAACAAGTCGATGTTCGTCAACATCCAGCACCCGGAGAACTGGCCGTTCAACGATGTGGCGACCGACGCCGCGCCGGCCGGAACTACCGTGCGACCACGGGCTTCGACGGTGGTGATTCAGCGTAATGATGGCGGCGAGATCGGCACCGCCTGATGGATTTTCGGGGGCCGCTCTGCGGCCCTCGACTACTTGCTATCACCACGGCAAAGGCTCACGGCTGCGCACTCGCACCTGCTGCGCCGGTACTCGTGCGTGCCACTGCACCACCCCCAACGCCTCCACCTGAAACTGACTGCGCAACTTCAGCCCCTCCTCCTCGAACGACAGCTGCAACAGGTAATGCCCACTGTTGAGCAGCAACCCCTCGCTCAAGCGCTCGAACGTTTCGTCATCCACTGCCCCCAACGCCTGGCGCAACGCCGCCGCATCCACATACCCCGCCGCTGGACGCCCCGTGACGATGCGGCTCAGCAACGAGCGCGAATAACGCCCCTCATACAACGCCTCCAGCAGGGGCAGGTGTTCCAGGCCAAGTGCGTTGGCATTGAGCCGCCAGCCGCTGGTCTGCGCCAGTGCACAGAGCATCGCGTAATGGCCCTGGCGCTGCGCGTCGGGGGCCAGCAATAGATTCAGCTCGCTGCTGTCGACCATCGGCTGGTTAGCCGCCAGGCGCGCGGGTTGCTGACGTAGATACTGGGCACTCTCCGCACCTTGCAGGCGTGCGTCACTGTCAGCATCGATCCAGTCAGCCAGCGCGTGCACCAGGCGCTCGGCGGCCATGTCATCGCCCAGCAGCAGACGCAACTGACGCTCAGCCCGCTCGCCGTCCTCGCCCAACAGCGCATTGACGTTGAAGCAGGTGTGCTGATCACGCACGCGCAGCTGCGCCTTGCCTGCGCCAAAGTCATAGTCCAGCGGCTGGCCGCGCAAGGCTTGCCAGAACAATGGGCTGGCCCGCCAGGCAGGATCGCGCAGCGCCTGTTCGGCATAGGCTAGCCCGGCCTGCTCCATGGCTCGCGCTTGCACCCGCTGCTGTAACAGGCGCACTTCATCCACCTGCCGACGTCCGCTTTCCACCAGCCAGGTCAGACCCGCAGCGATCATCGCCAGCGCGACCATCACCATCAACAACGCAGCACCTTGCTGGTGTTTGCCACCCATCCTCGCCCTCCTTTTTCCAACCGGCAAAGAGGCCAGTCAACACCGCGCTTGTTTCAGGCAGATGGCAATGCCTGACAGTAATCACCGCGTCATCTAGGCAAGGCAGGATTGCTGCTCTTTTGATGACCTTACAGGAGTGTTCTGACATGGGTGGTATCGGAATCTGGCAATTGGTGATCGTGCTGTTGATTGTCTTCCTGCTGTTTGGCACCAAGCGTCTGAAAGGCCTGGGCAGCGATGTTGGCGAGGCGATCCAGGGTTTTCGCAAGTCCATGGGCGGTGACAGTGAAGCCAGCCCAAGCAACCCGCAGGTGCAACAACAAACACCGCTGAACGGCCAGACCGTGCAGCAAACGCAAGCGGATCGTCAGGCCTGATGTTCGAGATCGGCTTTACCGAAATGATTCTGGTCGGGGTCGTCGCCCTGCTGGTGCTCGGCCCCGAGCGCCTGCCGGTGGCGGCGCGCGCCGTTGGCCGTGGGTTAGGCCAAGCACGACGGGCGATGCATGCGCTGCGCACCCAGGTGGAGCGGGAAATCGACCTGCCGGCGCTGGACGCCGCACCGCTGCAGCGGCTGGAACAGGAGATTCGCCAGGGCATCCGCCTGGAGGGAGAACCGGCCAATGACGCCGCAGCGCCAGTACCTGCCAAGGAGAACGTCTCATGAGCATTGCCATGCAACAGCAAGGGCGGATGCCGTTGACCGAACACCTGAGGGATCTGCGCAAGCGCCTGATGCGCTCGTTGTTGGTGATCGCGCTGCTGTTCGGCGCGTTGTTCCCGTTCGCCCAAACCCTCTACACGCTGATCTCCGAACCGTTGCGCCGTTATCTGCCGGAAGGCACCAGCATGATCGCCACCAGCGTCACCTCGCCATTCTTGACCCCGTTCAAGTTGACCGCGATGTGCGCGCTGTTCCTGGCCATGCCGTTGTTGTTGCACCAGGCCTGGGGGTTCATTGCCCCGGGGCTGTACCGCCGCGAACGGCGCATTGCCCTGCCGCTGCTGGTATCGAGCATCGTGCTGTTCTATGGCGGGATGGCCTTTGCGTTCTTCCTGGTGTTTCCGATGATGTTCGGCTTCTTCGCCAGCGTTACCCCCGATGGGGTGGCGATGATGACCGATATCGGCCTGTATCTGGACTTCATCATGGCGCTGTTCCTCGCCTTCGGCCTGGCGTTCGAGATACCGGTGGCGACGTTCATCGTGGTCTGGGCGGGGCTGACCGATGTCGCCACGCTGCGCCGTAGTCGGCCCTATGTGATCGTCGGCTGCTTCGTGGTGGGGATGATTCTGACACCGCCTGATGTGTTTTCTCAGACGATGCTGGCAGTGCCGATGTGGGTGTTGTTCGAGCTGGGGCTTGTGGCGTGCGCACTGGTGCATAGGCCTCGTAGTGATGGTTGAAAGCACTGGGCAAGCCGGTAATCCCTGACAGGATGGGGCTTACCGGCTAGAATTAGCTTGCTTCAAATGCTCCACATAATGATGAAAATCATACCAACACTGTAAGCAGAATCTGACTTCGTTGCAGGGTCGTTATTTCCATATTTATCTACCGCACCTGAGCAACCAATCTGGGCGTCCCAAACATCGGTTGAGGACGTCTTGTGAAAAAGCTTACTGATAATGCCCCCCAGCAACTAAAACCAATGCCTCGGTTTGGAGCAGGCCTTGGCGATTCTGCGGAGAGTCATGGCCACGAGTCCATCGCTCACGTACTGAACCTTTCGGGTTTCAATGCCGTTGAAGTCAAACAAATCTATTTCGGCAACTGGCTGCGCGACCACTCACAGCTAATCGACCCCAAAACTGTTCGCCCGCCGTACGCGCCAAGGAACTTTCCGAAGAAAATCTCCAGAGAAGTGCTTACTCAGTTTGTCGATCTGTTAGCACTAAAAGAATTCAACCTTCTGCAGATGACCGACGAGGGCCGCGCTGCCTACACTGTTACCCCAGAGATACTCGGCGTCTACCGCCCATCAGAACATATCGACAACCCCACCAACTTGAACGAAGACGCAATCGATCCACAGACGATCGATGAGGACTTTGAACCCTTGGTACGGCCCGGTGACAGGCTGACCACCGTCCATTACGCACGCTCCATGACATTGCATATAAAGGAAGCCGAACGCTACATGCGCAGAAAACTGCGCGCGGCTATGCGAGCAGGCAAGACCCCCACAGGCATGCGCTACTTTGGTGAAGCCTTGCACGTGCTTGAAGATTTCTTTGCTCACTCCAACTTCGTAGAGCTCAGCCTGCGCAAGGTCGGCTACACCGATGTATTGGCCTGGACCACCGAGAAACCATGCAAACATCGCTGGCCGGTCGTGACCGGTCTGTTCAGCGGTTCGGACATCATCGCCAGCGTCGCCGAGCCCTTGGCCAAAATGCTGTTTCCAGTACCCGGTCATGTATTCAAACCCACTGTTCCCGGAGAACGAAGTGATGGCGAACAAGCGTTGCTGATTCTTCTCAAAGAAGAACCCGAGGCTAGAGAGGTACTCGTAAAAGCACTCGAAGTGCGAGATGAGCTAGCTAAAAGCTCGACATTCCAGACGGTCGAGTATCTGGACTGGCTAGCCGGCACCCCTCTTCGAATTCTGCGAAATCACACCAACGGCCTTATGCAAACGGTAGTGGAGTGGGCAGGTGATCAAATCGACGACCTGCAAACGTACTGGGGCGACGACCCCAATACTCATTCGCATGTAAGTGCTACCCACTCACAGCTGGCTAAAGATCACGGCACCCACCCCTTCCATGTGATAGCACAATTGCTGGCTCGGCATGCCGTCTTTGAGGTGGGTAAGTCGATGCACAAATACTGGGAGGGGGACGGTGAGCAAGACCCCGTCGAAGTGGCGAGCAGCTATCTACGGCATCCGAAGGATCTCAACTGGCAGGACCCAATCGTGGAACACTGGGCCGACAGAAACCCGGAAAAAATCGAGGAAGGCACCGAACTCAGTCGTCATATCAAGCGCTATGAGGAATACCAAGCAGCCGCTCGGAAACGCTTGGAGGAACTGGAGATACGCGAACCTCTGGATCTGATCGGCGTGGGAGAGAATCTGAGCGGCTCGGGCTTTGGCTTATGACCGCTTTGAATTGAGCAATCAGTGACGCAATAGGTGAGCGTTCGCTCCCCATTGCATCACTGAGTTGATCAGTACCTCTGTCAGATATCCACCAGACGCCAGACCTCATAGGCTGGCGTCTCATACGGATGACTCGTTTTGAGGGCAGCGACGACCTGAGCAATCAGCTCATCCGCCACTACCAGCTCGACCTTCCACTCCTCCACCACTTCGACCTGCCCGGTTTGCCCGAGGTACGGCTGGCTGCCGTCCAACGGGCGAAACTGGCCTTGGCCGAGGGTCTGCCAAGCGCAGTGGTCATAGGCGCCGATGCGTCCACCACCCGCGGCGAACACAGCGGCCTTGACCACTTCGACATGGCTCGCCGGGACGAAGAAGGCGAGCTTGTACACCTTAGTTCACCCACACCCGCGCATTGCGGAACATGCGCATCCAGGCGGCATCTTCCTGCCACTCGTCCGGGCGCCAGGAGTTCTGCACAGCACGGAACACACGCTCCGGGTGAGGCATCATGATGGTCACGCGGCCGTCGCGGCTGGTGAGACCGGTGATACCCCGTGGCGAGCCGTTGGGGTTGGCCGGGTAGCTCTCGGTGACCTTGCCGTGGTTGTCGACGAAGCGCAGCGCCACGCAACCGGACAGGTCAGCTTCAAGCAGTGCTTCCTGGCTGGCGAACTCGGCATGGCCTTCACCGTGGGCAATGGCGATCGGCATGTGCGAACCGGCCATACCCTGGAGGAAGATCGAGTTGGACTTCTGCACCTCGACCATGGCCACTCGCGCCTCGAACTGCTCCGAGCGGTTGCGCACGAAGTGCGGCCAGTACTCGGTGCCCGGGATCAGCTCGTGCAGGTTGGACATCATCTGGCAACCGTTGCACACGCCCAGGGTGAAGCTGTCGGTACGCTCGAAGAACGCTTGGAAGGCATCGCGGGCGCGGCTGTTGAACAGCGCCGACTTGGCCCAGCCTTCACCGGCACCGAGCACGTCGCCGTAGGAGAAGCCACCGCAGGCCACCAGGCCTTTGAAGGTGTCGAGGTCGACCCGACCGGCGAGGATGTCGCTCATGTGCACGTCGATGGCATTGAAGCCCGCGCGGTCGAACGCCGCCGCCATTTCCACCTGGCCGTTGACGCCCTGCTCACGCAGGATCGCCACTTGCGGGCGCACGCCCTTCTTGATGTAAGGCGCAGCGATGTCCTGGTTGACATCGAAGCCGAGCTTGACGCTCAGACCTGGATTGTCTTCTTCGAGCAGGACGTCGAATTCCTGGTCGGCGCAGTCAGCGTTGTCGCGCAGGCGCTGGATCTGGTAGCTGGTTTCTGCCCACTGGCGTTGCAGCAGGCGACGGTCGCCCTTGAACAGCTCTTCCCCGGCCAGCTTGATCAGCACTTCGCCGTTGTTGATCGGCTGGCCGATCACCGCGACGCAGTCTTCACCCAGGCCAGCCGCGCTGAATTGAGCCAGTACGTCTGGGGTGGCGTCCTGACGTACCTGGATCACCGCACCCAGCTCTTCGTTGAAGAGGATGGCCGCGACTTTCTCGCGCTTGCTGGTCAGGGTGTCCAGCTCCAGGTCCAGACCGCAGTGGCCAGCGAAGGCCATTTCCAGCACGGTGGTCAGCAGGCCACCGTCGGAGCGGTCGTGGTAAGCCAGCAGGTGGCCGTCGGCGTTCAGGCCCTGGATCACGGCGAAGAACGCCTTGAGGTCTTCGGCGTCGTCCACGTCCGGTGCCTGGGCGCCAAGCTTGCCGTGGGTCTGGGCGAGAATCGAAGCGCCCATGCGGTTTTTGCCGCGACCCAGGTCGATCAGGATCAGGTCGGTCTCGCCCTTGTCCATGCGCAGTTGCGGGGTCAGGGTCTTGCGGATGTCGACCACTGGCGCGAAGCCGCTGACGATCAGCGACATTGGCGAGGTAACACTCTTCTCGGCGCCCTCTTCGCTCCACTTGGTCTTCATCGACATGGAGTCCTTGCCGACCGGAATGGTCAGGCCCAGCTCCGGGCACAGCTCCATGCCGACAGCCTTGACGGTGTCGTACAGGCGGGCGTCTTCACCGGGGTGACCGGCGGCAGACATCCAGTTGGCCGACAGTTTGATGTCGGACAGCTTTTCGATGCGCGAGGCGGCCAGGTTGGTCAGGGTCTCGCCGATCGCCATACGGCCCGACGCCGGGGCGTCGAGCAGCGCCAGCGGAGTACGCTCGCCCATGGCCATGGCTTCACCGGTGTAGACGTCGAAGCTGGTGGCGGTGACGGCGCAGTCGGCCACCGGCACCTGCCACGGGCCAACCATCTGGTCACGGGCAACCAGGCCGGTGATGGTGCGGTCGCCGATGGTGATCAGGAAGCTCTTGCTGGCGACTGCCGGGTGACGCAGGACGCGCTCGACCGAATCTTTCAGTTCCAGCGCGCTTGGGTCGAAATCATCGCCCAGCTCCGCTTCGCGGGTGACCGAGCGGTGCATGCGTGGCGGCTTGCCCAGCAGCACATCGAGCGGCATATCTACCGGGGTGTTGCCGAAGTGGCTGTCGGTCACGGTCAGGTGCGGCTCTTCGGTCGCCTCGCCGACGACAGCGAACGGGCAACGCTCACGCTCACAGATCGCCTTGAAGCGCTCGAAGTCGCCAGCGCTGACGGCCAGCACATAACGCTCTTGCGATTCGTTGCTCCAGATTTCGTGCGGGGCCATGCCCGGCTCGTCGTTGGGCACGTTGCGCAGCTCGAAGCGGCCACCACGACCACCGTCGTTGACCAGCTCAGGGAAGGCGTTGGAAATACCACCGGCGCCGACGTCATGGATGAAGGCGATCGGGTTGTGCTCACCCAGCTGCCAGCAGCGGTCGATGACCTCTTGGCAGCGGCGTTCCATTTCCGGGTTCTCGCGCTGTACCGAGGCAAAATCCAGGTCAGCCGAACTGGCGCCGGTAGCGACCGACGACGCCGCGCCGCCGCCCAGGCCGATCAGCATGGCCGGGCCGCCGAGCACGATCAGCTTGGCACCGACGGTGATCTCGCCTTTCTGCACGTGGTCTTCACGGATGTTGCCCAGGCCGCCGGCAAGCATGATCGGCTTGTGGTAGCCGCGGACTTCTTCGCCGTGCGGGGTGTTGATCGACTGCTCGAAGGTCCGGAAGTAACCGGTCAGCGCCGGACGGCCGAACTCGTTGTTGAAGGCAGCGCCGCCCAGCGGGCCTTCGACCATGATATCGAGGGCGTTGACGATGCGTTCTGGCTTGCCGTAAGCCTTCTCCCAAGGCTGTTCGAAGCCTGGGATGCGCAGGTTGGACACGGTGAAACCGGTCAGGCCAGCCTTGGGCTTGGCACCGCGACCGGTCGCGCCTTCGTCACGAATTTCGCCACCGGAACCGGTGGAAGCGCCGGAGAACGGCGAGATGGCGGTCGGGTGGTTGTGCGTCTCGACCTTCATCAGGATGTGCACCGGCTCCTGCACCGCGCCGTACTGGCGGGTCTCAGGATTCGGGTAGAAGCGACCGGCCACGGAACCGACGATCACCGAGGCGTTGTCCTTGTATGCGGACAACACGCCTTCGCTGTGCATCTGGTAGGTGTTCTTGATCATGCCGAACAGGCTCTTGTCCTGCGCCTGGCCGTCGATGTCCCAGCTGGCGTTGAAGATCTTGTGCCGGCAGTGCTCGGAGTTGGCCTGGGCGAACATCATCAGCTCGATGTCGTTCGGGTTGCGCTTGAGCCCCTGGAAGGCAGCGACCAGGTAGTCGATCTCGTCTTCGGCCAGGGCCAGGCCCAGGTCGAGGTTGGCTTGCGCCAGGGCGTCACGCCCGCCGGCGAGGATGTCTACCGAGGTCATCGGCTTGGGCTGGGCGTGGCTGAACAGATCGCCCGCCTCTTCCAGACGGCCCAGCACGCGCTGGGTCATGCGGTCGTGCAGCTCGGCGGCGACCACTGCGGCATCGGCGTCAGACAGGTTGCCTGCCACGTAGTAGGCGATCCCACGCTCCAGGCGCTGGATGTTCTGCAGGCCGCAGTTGTGGGCGATGTCGCTGGCCTTGGAAGCCCATGGCGAAATCGTGCCCAGACGCGGTACCACCAGGAACAGGCGGCCACTTGGCTCCTGCACCGGGACGCTCGGACCGTACTTGAGTAGACGGGCCAGCACCTGCTGCTGGTCAGCGGTCAACTCACCGTCGACTTCGGCGAAGTGGGCGAATTCGGCATACAAGCCGGTAACAGCGGGGACTTTCTGGCTCAGTTGCTCGAGTAGCTTACCGTGGCGAAAGGCAGAAAGGGCAGGAGCGCCGCGCAGGATCAACATCGTCGGGACAGCCTCAGGAAGGGGTGTGCTTAGAGGCCGTGCATTCTAGCGTAATTTCACGCGTTTCGGCACCCGCTCTAAGCCAATGCTGCCGGGCGGCCGAACCGGACTTCAGGGTCAGAAAAACCACCTCTTGATTGAACGTGCACGCGGCCCCTGTGGGAGCGGGTTTGGCTGAGAATGGGTCAATGCATTGGCCGCCGCCTTCGCGGGTAAAGCCGCCCCCATGGGGTCCGCGAGCCGAGATAAGGCTGAAACCGCTAGCAGACAAGCCAGCTATTGTCGAGATATGGCGCGGGCTGCCCTTTGCGTATACTGCAACCTATGTTCGCCCACACTGCTTTGCGCCAGCGTTGCGCCAAATGGCTCTTCGCAACCGGACTCTTCCTGATGCTCGGTGCCTGTGTTGAAAAACCCAGCACCCTCGAACGCGTCAAGGAGGACGGCGTGCTGCGCGTGATAACCCGCAACAGCCCGGCCACCTACTTCCAGGACCGCAACGGCGAAACCGGCTTCGAATACGAACTGGTCAAGCGCTTTGCCGATGACCTGGGGGTCAAGCTTGAGATCGAGACTGCCGACAATCTCGACCAGTTGTTCGATCAACTGGGCAAACCCTCAGGCCCAGTGCTGGCTGCCGCTGGCCTGGTCAGCAGCGAAAAACGCAACACCCAGGCGAAGTTCTCCCACCCCTACCTGGAAGTCACCCCACAGGTCATCTACCGCAATGGCCGCTCGCGTCCGACTCAAGCCAAGGGGCTGGTCGGCAAAAAGATCATGGTGCTCAAGGGCAGCAGCCATGCCGAACAGCTGGCGGCGCTGAAAAAGCAGTTCCCTACCCTTGAATATGAAGAGTCCGATGCGGTCGAGGTGGTCGACCTGCTGCGTATGGTCGATGAGGGTCAGATCGACCTGACCCTGGTGGATTCCAACGAGCTGGCGATGAACCAGGTCTATTTCCCCAACGTGCGCGTGGCCTTCGACCTGGGCGACAGCCGCGATCAGCGCTGGGCAGTGGTTGCCGGTGAAGACAACAGCCTGCTCAACGAGGTCAACGAGTTTCTCGACAAGGCCGAGAAGAACGGCACCCTGCAACGCCTGAAAGATCGCTATTACGGCCATGTCGACGTTCTCGGCTATGTCGGCGCCTATACCTTCGCCCAGCATTTGCAGCAACGCCTGCCCAAGTACGAGAAACACTTCAAGGCCTCGGCCAAGGTCGAAGAGGTCGACTGGCGCCTGCTCGCGGCGATTGGCTACCAGGAGTCGATGTGGCAGCCGGAGGTCACCTCCAAGACTGGCGTACGCGGCCTGATGATGCTGACCCAACGCACCGCCCAGGCCATGGGCGTGTCCAACCGCCTGGACCCCAAGCAGAGCATTACCGGTGGCGCCAAGTACTTCATGCTGGTCAAGGAACAGCTCGACGACAGCATCAAGGAGCCGGACCGCACCTGGTTCGCCCTGGCCGCCTACAACGTCGGCAGCGGCCACCTGGAAGATGCGCGCACCCTGGCCAAGCGCGAAAAGCTCAACCCGAACAAGTGGCTGGACGTGAAGAAGATGCTGCCGCGCCTGTCGCAGAAACAGTGGTACAGCAAGACTAAATACGGCTATGCCCGCGGCGGCGAGCCGGTGCACTTCGTGGCCAACATTCGCCGTTACTACGACATCCTGACCTGGGTGACCCAGCCGCAGCTTGAAGGCCAGGTAGCCGAGGGCAGCTTGCATGTGCCTGGGGTCAACAAGGACAAGCCGGCGGAACAGTCGCCGCCGATGTGAGGCGCAGGGGTTGTGTGGCTGCTGCCCTGTGATAGGGCCGGCACACCCCCTATCACCCTAGCGTCTTACACCTTCGCCCGGCGCGCCTTGAAGAACTCGCTCAAGATCTGCCCGCACTCCTCGGCCAGCACCCCACCCTCGAACATCACGCGATGATTGAGAAAGCCCTGGGTAAAGAACTGCCCCTGGCTCTGCACGATCCCCGCCTTGGGCTCCAGCGCGCCATACACCACCCGCATCACCCGCGAATGTACGATCAAGCCCGCGCACATGCTGCACGGTTCCAGGGTCACGTACAGGGTGCTGCCAGGCAGTCGATAGTTGCTGGCCGCCGTGGCCGCCGCGCGAATCGCGACCATCTCGGCATGGGCACTGGGATCGCTATCGATGATCGGCCGATTGAATCCGCTGCCGATGACCTGGCCGTGCTGCACCAGCACTGCGCCCACCGGCACCTCACCCAACGCCGCGCCCTCGGCAGCCAGTTGTAGCGCCAGACGCATGAATTCCTGATCACGGCTGCGATCGATGATCTGCGGGCGCATCAGACCACCGCAATCGCGGCCATCAGGCCGGTTTCCATGTGGTCGATGACGTGGCAGTGGAACATCCAGGTGCCCGGGTTATCGGCCACCAATGCGATCTGCGCGCGTTCGTTCTTGCCCAGCAGGTAAGTGTCGGTGAACCACGGCTCGGTGATCTTGTGACGATTGGAGCCGATCACCTTGAAACTCATGCCATGTAGGTGAATCGGGTGCTGGTACTGGGTCATGTTCTTAAGTTCGAAGATGTAGCTCTTGCCCTTCTGCAGCGTGGCTATTGGCCGCTCGGCGCAGGTCTTGTCGGTAATGTCCCAGGCCTGGCCGTTGATCTGCCACAGGCTCGGCGGCTTGCCGTTCTCGGTGCCGACCGACACCTTGCCAGCCCACTCGAAATTGAAGTTGAGCTTCTCGGCACTTTCCAGGTCCGGCTCGGCAATCGGGTTGGCCGGCAAGGCGGGCGGCCATTCACCCGGCGCCTCGGCACTCGCCACTGAACGCAGGGTGCCCAGGCGTACGAAACCATCACGCAAGGAGATTTCTTCACCCGCCTGAGGAATACGGATGGCCAGGCAGATGCGCATGCCCGGACCCAGCCAATAGTCTTTCTTCAGCGGCCGCGGGGTGATCGGGTTGCCGTCCAGCGCATAGATCATCGCCTCGCAGTTGCCGCGCAGGTTGATCCGGTAGGTCCAGGTGTTATCCAGGTTCAGCAGGCGGACCCGAACCACTTGGCCGGCGGGCAGCTCAGTGACTGACCCGGCCTGGCCATTGATGGTGATCAGCCGCCCCGCTGTGCCGTTGCGCGCCGCCTCACGCGGTACGCTGAAGGGCATCCAGCCGCCCTGCTCGTCAACGTGCCAGGTCTTCAGGCTCAAGGTCCGCTCGTGAACAAATCCGGTAGGCTCGCGCTCCTCGACGATCAACGGCCCGACCAGGCCGCGCCCAAGCTCTTCGGAGCTGGCGACGTGCGGGTGATACCAATAGCTGCCAGCATCCGGCACGCGGAACTTGTAGTCGAAGAACTCGCCCGGTTTGACCGGCAGTTGCGACACATAGGGCACACCGTCCATTTCCAGCGGCAGGCGGATGCCATGCCAGTGAATGGTGGTTTCCACCGGCAGGTGGTTGATGAACCGCACCCGCAGCCAGGTGCCCTGGCGTACCCGCAATTCGGTACCCGGCACCGACGGACCGAACGCCCAGGCCTCACTCTTGAAGCCAGGTACCAGCTCGACCTCGAGCGGCGCGGCGATCAGTTCGTAGTCGTGTCCGGCATTCTCGTCCTCGACCTTGCCCAGCCAATAGCGCGCTGCGCCTCCAGCGCCCAGGCCAACCACGACCAGGCCGGTCAGGCCCTTGAGCATTTGTCGACGGGTAAAGGACATCGGTGCAGGTACCTCTTATGCGCAATCAGTCTGCCAGCAGTGGCCGGCGATGAAGGGCGAATACGATACACCTGCAAGTGAGAAAGATTAAGTGAAGTGTTGTCGCGGCAGGTCAATCGCCGCCATGGATAAAGCACAGGGACGAAACACAGAACAGATCAGCACAAACAACAAGGGCGCCTTGCGGCGCCCTTGTGGCTCAACTCACTCCCACTCGATGGTGGCAGGCGGCTTGCTCGATACGTCATAGGTGACGCGCGAGATGCCTTCGATCTCGTTGATGATGCGGCCGCTGACGGTCTCCAGCAGCTCGTACGGCAGGTGCGCCCAACGAGCAGTCATGAAGTCCACGGTCTCGACCGCACGCAGGGCAACTACCCAGGCGTAGCGACGGCCATCACCCACCACACCCACCGACTTGACCGGCTGGAACACCACGAAGGCCTGGCTGGTCTTGTGGTACCAGTCAGCCTTGCGCAGCTCTTCGATGAAGATGTGGTCGGCGCGACGCAGGATGTCGGCGTACTCTTTCTTCACTTCACCGAGGATACGCACGCCCAGGCCTGGGCCTGGGAACGGGTGGCGGTAGACCATGTCGTACGGCAGGCCCAGCTCCAGGCCGATCTTGCGTACTTCGTCCTTGAACAGTTCGCGCAGCGGCTCGACCAGCTTGAGGTTCATCTCCTCCGGCAGGCCACCGACGTTGTGGTGCGACTTGATCACGTGGGCCTTGCCGCTCTTGGCGCCTGCCGACTCGATCACGTCCGGGTAGATGGTGCCCTGGGCGAGGAACTGGATGTTCTCCAGCTTGCTGGCTTCGGCATCGAAGACGTCGATGAAGGTGCGACCAATGATCTTACGCTTCTTCTCTGGGTCCGCCTCGCCAGCCAGGTTACCCAGGAACTGCGCTTCAGCGTTGGCGCGGATTACCTTGACGCCCATGTTCTCGGCGAACATGGCCATCACCTGCTCGCCTTCGTGCAGGCGCAGCAGGCCATTGTCGACGAATACGCAGGTCAGTTGGTCGCCAATGGCGCGGTGCAGCAGCGCGGCAACCACCGAGGAGTCGACGCCGCCGGACAGGCCGAGCAAGACGTTGGCCGAACCTACCTGCTCACGCACCTGGGCAATGGCGTCTTCAACGATGTTCGAGGCCGTCCACAGCGCTTCACAGCCGCAGATGTCGAGGATGAAGCGCGACAGGATGCGCCCGCCCTGCTTGGTGTGGGTCACTTCGGGGTGGAACTGCACGCCGTAGTAGCCACGCGCATCGTCGAACATGCCGGCGATGGGGCAGCTTGGCGTGCTGGCCAGGACGTGGAAGTTCTCTGGCATCTTGGTGACTTTGTCACCGTGGCTCATCCACACGTCCAGGCCGAATACGCCATCATCGTCGATGTGGTCTTCGATGCCGTCGAGCAGGCGGCTCTTGCCGACTACGTCAACCCGGGCATAGCCGAATTCGCGCAGCTCGGAACCTTCGACCTTGCCGCCCATTTGCTCGGCCATGGTCTGCATGCCGTAGCAGATGCCCAGCACTGGTACGTTGAGGTCGAAGACCGCTTGCGGGGCACGTGGGCTGTTGGCTTCGTGGACCGACTCTGGGCCGCCAGCGAGGATGATGCCGCGCGGGTTGAATGCGCGGATCGCTTCATCGTCCATGTCGAACGGGTGCAGTTCGCAGTAGACACCGATCTCGCGCACGCGGCGGGCGATCAGCTGGGTGTACTGGGAACCGAAATCGAGGATCAGGATGCGGTGAGCGTGAATGTCGAGGGCCATGACTCAATCTCGTCAGTGGAAATCGGAAACGACACGGGGCTGTCGTAACAGCCCCGCTTGCTAGTGATGCTGGAAGCCTCAACCTACGCGGTAGTTGGGCGCTTCCTTGGTGATCTGCACGTCATGCACGTGAGACTCGGCCATGCCGGCTCCGGTGATGCGTACGAACTCAGGCTTGGTGCGCATCTCTTCGATGGTCGCGCTGCCGGTGTAGCCCATGGACGAACGCAGGCCGCCCATCAGCTGGTGGATGATCGCAGCCAGCGCGCCCTTGTACGGCACACGGCCTTCGATGCCTTCCGGCACCAGCTTCTCGGCACCGGCCGAGGAGTCCTGGAAGTAACGGTCCGAGGAGCCCTGCGCCTGCGCCATGGCTCCCAGCGAACCCATGCCACGGTAAGCCTTGTACGAGCGGCCCTGGAACAGCTCGACTTCGCCCGGCGCTTCTTCGGTACCGGCGAACATCGAACCCATCATCACGCACGAGGCGCCAGCGACGATGGCCTTGGACAGGTCACCGGAGAAGCGGATACCGCCGTCGGCGATCAGTGGCACACCCGTGCCTTCCAGCGCGGCAGCGACGTTGGCGATGGCGCTGATTTGCGGCACGCCGACGCCAGCAACGATACGGGTGGTGCAGATCGAGCCTGGGCCGATACCGACCTTGACCGCGTCAGCGCCGGCTTCTGCCAGGGCCTTGGCCGCAGCGCCGGTCGCGATGTTGCCACCGATGACCTGGACTTGCGGGTAGGTCTCCTTGACCCAACGAACGCGATCGATCACACCTTTGGAGTGACCGTGAGCGGTATCCACCACCACCACGTCGACGCCAGCAGCCACCAGGGCGGCTACGCGCTCGCCGGTGTCCTTGCCAGTACCGACGGCAGCGCCGACGCGCAGGCGACCTTGGTCGTCCTTGCTCGCCAGCGGGTAGGCCTTGGCCTTCTCGATGTCCTTGACGGTCATCATGCCCTTGAGGCTGAACTTGTCGTCGACGATCAGCACTTTCTCGAGGCGATGCTTGTGCAGCAGCTCGCGCACTTCGTTCTTGTCGGCGCCTTCGCGGACGGTGACCAGACGCTCTTTAGGCGTCATCACATCACGCACCTTGGCGTCCAGACGGGTCTCGAAGCGCACGTCACGGGAAGTGACGATACCGACCAGGTCGCCGTTCTCCAGCACTGGAACACCGGAGATGTTGTTCAGGCGAGTCAGGTCGAACAGGTCACGCACAGTGGCGTCGGCGTCGATGGTGATCGGGTCCTTGACCACGCCAGCCTCGAACTTCTTGACCTTGCGTACTTCGCCGGCCTGTTGCTCGATGGTCATGTTCTTGTGGATGATGCCGATACCGCCTTCCTGGGCCATGGCGATGGCCAGGCGCGCTTCGGTGACGGTATCCATGGCAGCGGAGACCAGCGGAATGTTCAGTTCGATGCCACGGGTCAAACGGGTCTTGAGACTGACTTCATTAGGCAGTACCTCAGAATAACCAGGTACAAGGAGAATATCGTCGAAGGTCAGGGCTTCTTGGCTGATACGCAGCATCGCGGGGGCTCCCGGGCGGGAAAAATGGAAGCGCGCCATTATACTCATGCATGGCGCGCCGCTCAATGCAAAATAAGGGCCTTCGGTCAGGGTTATGGCAGTTTTACCTGCACAACCGCCACCTTCTGGTCGAGCCAGTCGGCGAAGGCGTCGAGGAAGGCCGGGGTAAATCCGGCCTCGCCCCAGTTGTTGAAGATGAATCCCAGGTTGGAAAAGGCACATGGCTGGAGGAACAGGAAGCCATTGATGTCATCTTCAAAACCGCACAGCGGGCAGGTGAAGTTATCGCTCACCGCCGGCATCCATTCCTCCAGGCTCTCGAACAACGGCTCGCCGACTTCCCGTCGACACTCTGGGCAACCGGCCTCTTCTAGAAAGCCTTCGGCAGGGGTATAGATGCAGCGCTTGAGCATCACTTCCAGGCCATTGACCGGCTGATCGAAGGGCAGCTTTTCTGGGTGCAAGGCGATCTTCCGGGCGCCTGCGGCCAGGGCATAACCCATGCGGTTGCCGGTGCGACCGCAGGTGCTCAGTTGCTCTTCGACGATTTTCTCGCGTACCAGCCAGCGCAGGATCGCTCGGGCGCGGGCTTCATGCACCGGCACAGTGGACAGTTTGGGAACGATGATGCTCTGGGTGTTCATGAACAAGGCGGGCCTGGGGAGTTCGGTAATGCTGCAATTCTACCGCCTGCTCAACCGCTCAGATAGCGACCAATCAACGCCAGGCCGCTGGCCAGCACCAGCCAGGTGACCAGACGTACGAAAGCATCGCGCGATAATTTCAGGGTTAGCCGCCGCCCGAGCCACAGCCCGATGAACATCACCGGCAACAAACAGGCGGCGAGCAACAACAAGCGGCTATCGTCATACACCCCGGCAATCAGGAACAACGACAGGCGTACCACCGTGCTGCAACTGATCAACGCACTCTGCGTCGCCCGCGCCTGCTCCTTGGACTCAAGCCGTGCATTGAGGTAGATCGCATAGAGGAAGCCGCCACTGCCAAACAGCGCCCCGAACAGCCCGCCGACAGTGCCCATGGGCGCCGCCCAAAGGCCGCGCAGACGCGCTGGGCGCACCTTCACCGCCAAGCTGTAGACGGCATAGAGACTGATGAACAGGCCCATCAATAACAGCAGAAAGTCCGACTTGAGCTGCAACAAGAAGATCACGCCCAAGGTGCAACCCAGCGCCATGAACGGCAACAGCCGCAGCAGTTCATCCCGCGCCACCGCCTTGCGTGCCGGCAGCCAGTTGCCGAACGCAGCGACGAAATCCAGCAGCACCAACAACGGGATGATCTTCGCCAGCGGCATGAAGTGAATCAGCACCGGCCCGGCGATCAACGCCGTACCGAAGCCGGCGATGCCAAAGACGATGTAGGCGACGCCGACACCCAGCAGGATCGGCAGCCAGTCGAGGGTAGAGAAAGGCAGTTGGGCAAGCATGTGCAGATTTCCAGTAAGGACAGGCAAAGGTTAGCCAGCCACGAGCCATGCCGACTAATATGGCTTTCTCCATTCACTCATCTCGAAAAAGCATGACTTCCATTCGCCAGCTGCGCTACTTCGTGGAAATCGCCGAGTGCGGCAGCTTTAGCGCTGCCGCCGAACGACTGTTCATCGTCCAGTCGGCATTGAGCCGACAGATCAAGGAGCTGGAGCAGCAGCTCGCTACGCCGTTGTTCGAGCGCACGGCGCGCCTACCCCGGCTGACGGCGGCCGGGCAGGTGTTTCTCGACCGTGCGCGGCAACTGTTGGCCGACCTGGACAAGGCCGAACGCCTGGCCCAGGAAATTGGCCAAGGGCTGCGCGGCAGCCTGCGGCTCAATCATTCCAGTACGGTGCCGTTGACGGGGCGATTGCTGCAGCGCCTGGGCGGATACCTGGAAGACAATCCAAACGTTTCGCTGGAGATTGCCCAGCAGTCCTCTGAAGCGCAGCTGGAGGATATTGCCCAGGGGCGCCTGGAAATCGGCCTGCTGCGGTTACCGGTGCTGCGCCAGCACGAGGGGGTTGAGATTCACCCCTTGTTCAGCGAGCCGCTGCTGCTTGCGGTCGCGGCCAATCACCCATTGGCTGACGCAAGCTGCGTGCAACTTGGGCAATTGCGCGATCAGCGGTTCATTTCCATCCCGCATCGCCAGCGGGGCGGATTGAGCTATCTGTCGGCCTCACTGTGCATGCAGGCGGGATTCTTTCCGCAGGCGGCGCAGGTGGTTTCGCGCAAGACCACCCAACTGCAGTTGATCCAGGCAGGGTTTGGCGTGGCGTTGTTGCCTGAATGCATGCGCGATCTTGCTCCGCCCTCGGTAGCCTTTGTGCCATTGCAGGAGGCGTGTAGCAGCACGGTAGCGCTGGCGTGTCGGCGCCAGCCTGGTGATCTGGTGGGGAAGTTTTTACAAGCGATGGGTGGATGAATTTTTCACGCCTCGGTTTTGGGGCTGCCTTGCAGCCCCAGGCTTCTGCGCTCAAGCCCATTCACCCGCCAGCACGGTGCATCAGGCCGACTTGTCCTTTATGATGCCCGGCATGATCAAAGACCCTTTCGAACGACTCGGCCTGGACCGCGAGGTCCTCACCGTCAGCCAACTGAACGGCCGCGCCCGCGTGCTGCTCGAAGATGTGTTCCGCAACGTCTGGGTAGAAGGCGAGATTTCCAACCTGGCCCGCCCGGCATCCGGCCACATCTATTTCACCCTCAAGGACAGCGGCGCACAGGTGCGCTGCGCCTTGTTCCGGCAAAACGCCGCCCGTGTGCGCCAGGCACTGCGCGATGGCCTGGCGGTGCGGGTGCGTGGCAAGGTGTCGCTGTTCGAGGGGCGTGGCGACTACCAACTGATTCTCGACACCGTCGAACCGGCCGGTGATGGCGCGCTGCGTTTGGCTTTCGAGGCGCTGAAAGAAAAGCTCGGCGGCGAAGGCTTGTTCAGCGCCGAAGGCAAGAAGCCCTTGCCCGCCCATCCGCAGCGCATCGGCATCATTACCTCGCCGACCGGCGCGGTGATCCGCGACATCATCAGCGTATTCCGCCGCCGCGCACCGCAGGTCGAGCTGAACCTGATCCCCACCGCAGTGCAGGGCCGCGAGGCGATCAACCAGATCGTCCGCGCCCTGCGCCTGGCTGACAGCCGGGGGTTCGATGCGCTGATCCTGGCCCGCGGTGGCGGCTCGCTGGAAGACCTCTGGTGCTTCAACGAAGAAGCCGTAGCGCGCGCCATAGCCGCCTGCGTCACGCCCATCGTCAGCGCCGTAGGGCATGAGACCGACGTGTCGATCAGCGATTTCGTCGCTGACGTGCGCGCCCCGACGCCCTCGGCCGCCGCCGAGCTGCTGGCCCCGGACAGCAGCGGCCTGCAATTGCGTCTGGATGGCCTGCAACGCCGCCTGCTGCTGCGTATGCAGAACCGCCTGAGCCACGACCGCCTGCGCGTCGAAGGCCTGGCCCGGCGCCTGCGCCACCCAGGCGAACGCCTACGCCAGCAGGCCCAGCGCCTGGACGACCTGGACATGCGCCTGCGCCGCGCCTTCATGCTCACCATGAAGCAGCGCCACGAGCGCCTGGGGCGGCTCGACATGCGTCTGTCCGCCCAGCATCCAGGACGCGCGCTGAAGCTGCTTAGCCAGCGTTTGGACAGCCTCGCCGAGCGCCTGCCACGGGCCATGCGTGAAGTGCTCAAGGACCGCCGCCAGCGCTTCCAGGCCCAATTGCAGACCCTGCAGGTGGTCAGCCCCCTGGCGACCCTGGCGCGCGGCTACAGCATCCTGCTCGATGACCGCGGCCACGCTATCCGCAGCGCCGCCCAGACCCGCAACGGCCAACGCCTGACTGCCCGCCTCAACGAGGGCGAACTGCAGGTGCGAGTCGAAGACAACCACCAGACTCCGGTCACCCTCTCGCTACTGGACTGACACATGCCGCGCCTGTTCGCTCCCCTGCTTGCCCTCTCACTGACGCTACTGACTAGCGTTGCCCAGGCCAGCTACATCACCCGCACGCTGAACAAGCCAGTGCCGGGCGGCGTCGCCGTGGTCAACCTGGGGCCAGGCGCCAGTGCGCCGGATGCTCGTTTCGACGGCAAGCCGGTGCTGGTGGTCAAGGAGCAAGATGCCTGGCTGGCGATCGTCGGCATCCCGCTGACGCAAAAGCCCGGCACGGCCACCCTGAGCCAAGGCACACGCAGCCTGCCCTTCACGGTCGGCAGCAAGAAATACCCCGAGCAGCACATCACCCTCAAGAACAAGCGACAGGTCAACCCGAACCCGGCCGACCTCAAGCGCATCGACCGCGAGCTGGCCGAGCAGATCAAGGCCTACCGCAGCTTCAGCCCTAACCTGCCGAGCAACCTGATCCTCGACAAGCCGGTTAGCGGGCCGCTGTCGAGCAAGTTTGGTGTGCGTCGGTTCTTCAACGGCGAAGAACGCAATCCGCATGCAGGCCTGGACTTTGCGGTACCTGCAGGCACCCCGATCAAGACCCCGGCCAATGGCAAGGTGATTCTGGTGGGTGACTACTTCTTCAATGGCCGGACCGTGTTCGTCGACCATGGCCAGGGCTTTATCAGCATGTTCTGCCACATGTCGAAGATCGACGTGCAGCCCGGGCAGCAGCTGCGCCGCGGTGAAGTGGTCGGCCGAGTGGGCTCCACTGGCCGGGCCACCGGGCCGCACATGCACTGGAACGTCAGCCTGAATGATGCGCGGGTGGATCCGGCGATCTTCATTGGCGCATTCCAGCCCTAGACCCCGCTGCCCTCTGCGAGGATAAAAACGCTGCTCGACCGAGCCTGGGCAGGACGAGCAGCAGGACGAGCAGCGGCTTGCGCCATCTAATTACACCGCGCAACCAGCACCGTTCATAACCAGAAATATCGCGACAAAATCTCGCCAATCCGCTTTTTTTAAGCATTCCTCTCAATTTTTTCCGAAGGCTTGCCATCCTTCACCTCTGTGGTTAGGGTTGAAGGCATGAAAACCTCTACCACCCTCATTCTGCTCCGCCAACACCGCAGCCTCTGCCTGGTCAGTGCACGACTACCAGGGTGAATCGCGTCGCCTCGCCTTTTCATCTCGTTATCGTTCGGCAGGCCCGATCTCGGCCGCACACTAAAGGAATACTTCCATGACCATGCTCAAAGACCCTTCGAAGAAATACCGCGCCTTCCCGACCATCGACCTGCCCGACCGCACCTGGCCGTCGAAAGCCATCACCGAGGCGCCAATCTGGTGCAGCTCGGACCTGCGTGATGGCAACCAGTCGCTGATCGAGCCGATGGACGCGGAGAAGAAGCTGCGGTTCTGGAAGACCCTGGTGCAAGTGGGCGTGAAGGAGATCGAGGCATCGTTCCCTTCGGCCTCGCAGACCGATTTCGACTTCGTGCGCACCCTGATCGAAGACGGCCACATCCCTGACGACACCACCATCCAGGTGCTGACCCAGGCCCGTGAAGACTTGATCGCGCGGACCTTCGAGTCCCTGCGCGGCGCCAAGAAGGCCATCGTTCACCTGTACAACGCTACCAGCCCGTCGTTCCGCCGTATCGTCTTCAACCAAGACAAGCAAGGCGTGAAGGACATCGCGGTGAACGCGGCCAAGCTGTTCGTCAAATACGCCGCGCAGCAGCCGGAAACCCACTGGACCTTCCAGTACTCGCCAGAGACCTTCAGCGCCACTGAGCTGGAGTTCGCCAAGGAAGTCTGTGACGCGGTCATCGAGGTGTGGAACCCGACCCCTGAGCACAAGATCATCCTCAACCTGCCAGCCACCGTGGAAGTGGCCACGCCGAACGTCTACGCCGACCAGATCGAATGGTTCTGCCGTAACGTCAATCGCCGCGACAGCGTAATCATCAGCCTGCACTGCCACAACGACCGCGGCACCGGCATCGCTGCGACCGAGCTGGGCTTGATGGCCGGTGCCGACCGCGCCGAAGGCTGCCTGTTCGGCAACGGCGAGCGGACCGGCAACGTCGACCTGGTGACCTTGGCCCTTAACCTGTACACCCAGGGCATCGACTCCAAACTGGACTTCTCCGATATCGACGGCGTGCGCAAGGTCGTTGAAGAATGCAACCAGCTGCCGGTGCACCCACGTCATCCGTATGTCGGCGACCTGGTCCACACCGCGTTCTCCGGTTCGCACCAGGATGCCATCCGCAAAGGCTTCGCCAAGCAACAGGAAGGCGAACTGTGGGAAGTGCCGTACCTGCCGATCGACCCGGCCGACATCGGCCGCAGCTACGAGGCGGTGATCCGCGTCAACAGCCAGTCGGGCAAAGGCGGCATCACCTACCTGCTCGAGCAGGAGTACGGCATCAGCCTGCCGCGCCGCATGCAGATCGAGTTCAGCCAGGTGGTTCAGGGCGAGACCGATCGCCTCGGCCTGGAAATGACTGCCCAGCAAATCCACGGCTTGCTGCACAAAGAGTACCTGCAAGCCAACTCGCCGTACGCGCTGGTCAGCCATCGCCTGCAGGAAGAGAACGGCCATAGCGCGGTGGAAGTCGAAGTCGCCGGTGAAGGCGAAACCACCTTGCACTGGCGCGGCAAGGGCAACGGCGCCCTGGAAGCATTGGTCGCCGGCCTGCCGATTGCAGTGGAGATCATGGACTACAACGAGCACGCCATCGGTGCCGGGACCAACGCCAAGGCGGCGGCCTACATCGAACTGCGCGTGGCCGGTGGCCGTCCGGTGCATGGTGTGGGAATCGATGAGAACATCACCACCGCCAGCTTCAAGGCGCTGTTCAGCGCGCTGAACCGCTCGTTGAGCCAGCAAGAAGCAAAAGCCGCCTAATCAGCGCGCTCTACTGAAAAAGCCCGTATCCCTGGATACGGGCTTTTTTATTAGCCGCGTTTTAATAAATAAACCCATGCACTGACATGGATCAACACTTTGTTTATTGAACCTCTTTAGTGCATTTTAATTAGCCAAAACATGTCGCGATAAGTGTTTCGAAATATCCAGCAAACAACATACAATAATGGCCGTGTGCCACCAAACAACAACAGCCTTGCACACATGTGAACCTGAAACTGCCCTACCCACATGAGGCCTGAAGCAATGCTGAATAATGCGCCGCTTCGTCTGAAGCTGTTGTTGATCGTACTATTCCCTCTCCTGGGCTTCCTGATTCTTTGCGGTCTGAATATCGCCGAGAACTACAAGACCCTGCGCGACATGCAAGCCACCGTCGCAGCCAGCAGCACCGTCGAGCGCCTGAGCCAGTTGATTACTACCTTGCAGCGCGAGCGTGGCGCCAGCGGCGTATTCATCGGAAGCCACGGCAAGAGCATGGGCGATCGCCTTGGCCCCTTGCGCGGCGATAGCGACAGCGCCATCGCCGCCCTGCGTGAATTGCCAGCAACCGGCAGCGATCACAATACCTTCCTCGAAGCGATTGCCCGCTTGAAAGAAACCCGCGGGCAAATCGATAGTTTGACCATCGACAGTAATGAGTCCGGCGCCCGCTATACCGGTATGATCCAACAGTTGATCGGTTATACCCAACTATTGGAACGTCGCGTCAGCGATACCGCTGTGGTCCATGCCTTGGGCGCACTCAATCAATTCATCGAACTCAAAGAACGTGCCGGGCGCGAACGGGCATTGCTGGGGATTGTGTTTAGCCAGGACCGTTTCAATGAAACCCTGTTCTCACGATTCAGCCGCAACCTGGGTGAACTCAGCGCCTATACCGATGGCTACCGGCGTAAAGCGACTGCCACAGGCCTGAGCCAATTCGAAGAGCGCCAGCGCACCACAGCAGCGCTGGAAGTGGCTCGAATCCAGAAGCTGGCCTTTGAAACACCCTTGGGCCAGCCACTGGGCGTCCAGCCAGAAACCTGGTTCGAGACGTCGACCCAACGCATCGACCAACTGAGCGAAGTCGAACGTGCCCTGGCGGCCAACGTCGGTCAACTGGCCGAACAAGCACGCCACACTGCCGCCCGCGCCTTGTGGCTGACCCTCGGCGGTATCCTCATCGCCCTGGTGGCCGTGGCCCTGTTGTCGTGGCTGATCATCCGCAGCATCGGCAGCGCCGTGCGCGATATCAATGCCACCCTAGAGAGCCTCGCCCAGCGCGACCTGACCGCCCGGGCCAAGTACCGCAGCAAGGACGAGTTCGGCCAGATCGCCAGTAACCTCAACCGCATGGCCAACCAGATCACCGAGATCGTTCAGGAAATCGGTAATGCCACCGCTCAGGTTGCGACCGCCGCAGAAGAGTCGTCCGCCGTCACCCTGCAAACCAGCCGCAGTGTCGAGCAGCAGCGCCAGAGCACCGAGTCGGTGGCCACTGCGATCAACGAAATGAGCGCCACGGTGCGCGACGTCGCCCACAGCACCAATGACGCCGCGAGCCTGTCGCAGCAGATCCACACCAGTACCGAACAAGGCCGCGCAGAGATCGAAACGACCATCGCGCTGATCCGCGAACTGTCGAATCAGGCGCAGCAGACAGCGACGATCATCGATGAGCTCAAGGATGAAAGCGACGCCATCACCTCGGTGCTGGATGTGATTCGCGGGATTGCCGAACAGACCAACCTGCTCGCGCTCAACGCCGCCATCGAAGCGGCGCGTGCCGGCGATCATGGGCGTGGCTTTGCCGTAGTCGCTACCGAAGTGCGCACCTTGGCGCAACGCACCCAGGAATCGACCGGCAACATTCAGCAGATGATCAGCAACCTGCAGGCAGGCTCGGACCGCGCCAATGCCTCGATGCTGGAAACCCTGGGCAAAGCCCAATCAGGCGCCGAGCGAATTGGTCGAGCCGGCGAACTGCTTGGGGAAATTGCCGAGGGCGTGGCCAGCATCAACGACCGCAACATCCAGATCGCTTCGGCGGCCGAGGAGCAGAGTGCGGTGTCGGAAGACATCAGCCGTAACGTCAACGAGATCAACGACCTGGTCATCCAGGTCAGCGCAGGGGCGCAGCAAACGGCGGTGACCAGCCAGGAACTGGCGCGCCTGGCGGAGTTTCAGCAGCAGTTGGTGGGGCGGTTCAGAGTGGCGTGAGCCTGACTGCTCGGGGCGAGCAGTACCGGCCTCATCGCGGGGCAAGCCCGCTCCCACGCAAGCTATCCATTCACCAGCTGTTCGTGGGAGCGGGCTTGCCCCGCGATGAGGCGGCACAGCCAACACAAAACCTGCAGACAAAAAAAGGGGCGCCGACCAAGCGCCCCATAAGCCGTGTAGCACACAACGAATTCGTTTCAGTCGAGCAACGCAATCGCCTCAGCGCTGCACTCGGTAATCCGCGCCCAATCGCCGTTCTTGATCCAGCTGCTGTCGAGCATCCAGGTGCCACCCACGCACATCACATTGGCCAGGGCCATGTAATTGCGCACGTTGGCGGTATTCACGCCACCGGTCGGGCAGAAGCGAATATCGCCAAACGGCCCGCCAAAGGCCTTGATCGCCGCGACGCCGCCGCTGATCTCCGCCGGAAACAGCTTGAAGCGCCGGTAACCGAGGGCGTAGCCCATCATGATCTCCGACGGCGTGCTGATCCCAGGCAACAGTGGGATATCGCTCTCGACACCGGCCTGGAGAATGTCCGGGGTGATGCCGGGCGTGACGACGAACTGGGCACCGGCCGCCTCGACCGCAGCGAACATGCTGCGATCCAGCACGGTGCCCGCCCCGATGCACAGCTCCGGACGTTGCTCACGCAGCACTTGAATGGCCTTCAGGCCATGCGCCGAGCGCAGGGTCACTTCCAGCGTACGAATGCCGCCAGCGGCCAGGGCATCGGCCAGCGGCAGGATGTCTTGCTCACGGGCGATGGTGATCACCGGCAAGATGCGCGCCTGCTCACAGATCTCGTCGATCCGTGCGGTTTTCTCGGCCATCGAGAGCAAAGGCTGTGGGCGTTCAAGGGTGGTCATGACAGTGGATCCTTGGCTCATGGGCACCAGTAGATGTCCAGGGGGTCGTGAAGAAAGGCGCGAATCGGCATTTCGGTAGTGTCATCGGCGGCCAGCGCGGCGCGCAGGGTAGCGAGTTTGCCTTCGCCTTGCACCGCCAGCGCGATGAAGCTGGCGCTGGCCAGCAAGGCGCGGGTCATCGACAGGCGCTGGTGCGGCACGCTCGGGGCGAGCATGGGCAGAATCCGCCGCTCGCCGATCTTGCCCAGGCCTTGGCGCAGCAGCGGGCTGGCCGGGAACAGCGAGGCGGTATGGCCATCGTCACCCATGCCCAGCACCAGCACATCGATCGGCGGCAGCTCGGCCAGGGCCTGATCGGCAAGCTCGGCAGCAGCGTCCAGGCTCGGCGCCTGCTGGTACAAGCCAATGAAGCGCGCCTTGCCCGCCTCGCCCTTGAACAGGTGGCGGGCCAGCAGGCCGGCGTTACTCTCAGGATGCTCAACCGGCACCCAGCGCTCGTCAGCCAGGCTCACAGTGACCTTGGACCAGTCGAGCTTCTCGCTCGCCAATCGCTCAAGAAATGGCACCGGGCTGCGCCCGCCAGAGAGCACGACACAAGCCTGCCCTTTGCCAGCGATAGCCTGGCGCAAGCGCTCGGCAACATCACCGGCCAGCGTCGTGGCCAGGGCCTTGGAGTCGGCCAGGGCATGGGTTTTCACCCCCACTGGCAGTTTCAATTCAGATATCGCCATACCACGCCCTCCCATCCCGTGTGATCAGTGCAATCGAGCTCATTGGCCCCCAGGAACCTGCCGCATAGGGCTTGGGAGCGTCACCGGCATTCTTCCAGCCGGCGATCAGCTGGTCGCACCATTTCCATGCATATTCGATCTCGTCCTTGCGCACGAACAGGTTCTGGTTACCGCGCATCACTTCCAGCAGCAGCCGCTCGTAGGCATCCGGAATCCGCGCACTGCGCCAGGTATCGGAGAAATTCAGCTGCAGCGGGCCACTGCGCAGTTGCATGCCCTTGTCCAGGCCCTGCTCTTTGGTCATCACCCGCAACGAGATACCCTCGTCCGGTTGCAGGCGGATGATCAGCTTGTTACCGATCTGCAAACGCTGTTCCGGGGCGAAGATGTAGTGCGGGGTTTCCTTGAAGTGGATGACGATCTGCGACAGCTTGCCCGGCATGCGCTTGCCGGTGCGCAGATAGAACGGCACCCCCGACCAGCGCCAATTGCGGATGTCGGCGCGCAGGGCAACGAAGGTCTCGGTGTCGCTCTGGGCGTTGGCGTTGTCTTCTTCCAGGTAGCCGGGCACCGGCTTGCCATCGCTGTAGCCGGCAATGTACTGGCCACGCACCACGGCGGTGCTCAGGCCTTCACCCGTGATCGGCGCCAGGGCCTTGAGCACCTTGACCTTCTCGTCGCGGATGCTGTCGGCGGAGAGGTCACTGGGCGGGTCCATGGCAATCAGGCAGAGCAGCTGCAGCAGGTGGTTCTGGATCATGTCGCGCAGCTGGCCGGCCTTGTCGAAATAGCCCCAACGGCCTTCGATGCCGACCTTCTCGGCCACGGTGATCTCCACGTGGCTGATGGAATTCTGGTTCCACTGGGTTTCGAACAGGCTGTTGGCAAAGCGCAGCGCAATCAGGTTTTGCACGGTCTCCTTGCCCAGGTAATGGTCGATGCGATAAACCCGGCTCTCCGGGAAAAACCGCGCCACCGCGTCGTTGACCCGGCGCGACGACTCAAGATCGTGACCGATGGGCTTTTCCAGCACCACACGGGTGCGCTCGACCAGCCCGGCTTTGTCGAGGTTCTCGCAGATCGCACCATAGACCGCTGCGGGCGTGGCGAAATACGCGATCAGCGGCAGGCTGCCCGCCGCTTGCTCGGCCAGGGCCTGATAACCCTCGGGCTGGAGGAAGTCCAGGTGCAGGTAGCTCAGCCGCGCAACGAAGCGCTCCAGCGCCGCCGCCTCGATGTCGGCATCCGGTACGTAGCGGCGCAGATGGGCTTCGATGTTAGCCAGGTGCTGCTCGCCATCGCCCGGCTCGCGGGCCAGCGCCAGCAGGCGCGAGTCGGCATGCAGCAAGCCGGCACGGTCGAGCTGATAGAGCGCGGGGAACAGCTTGCGCAGTGCCAGGTCGCCAAGGGCGCCAAACAGGGCAAAGGTGCAAGGTTCAACACTGATCGCAGCCATGATGTTGGTTCTTTCCTAAAGTTGGCCTAGGAATATCGTTTTCAACGGCAGTTTTCAAGAGGTAATGTAGTAAAAACCACAACATTACCGACAAGTGTTACAGACAAGTGGTAGATCAACCCCTACCGACAGTACGATAGACAACACTGCAAAAAGCCTGCTGCACCGCCAGCCGGCTGTCTTCTCGACCCAAGGACACACCATGGACCGCGTGCGCAACCTCCTGGAACAGATCCAGGGACGCCTCGACGAGCTGAACAAGGCCGAACGCAAAGTCGCCGAAGTCATCCTGCTCAACCCTCAACAGGCGACTCGTTTCAGCATCGCCGCTTTGGCCCAGGCGGCCAAGGTCAGCGAGCCGACCGTCAACCGTTTCTGCCGCTCGTTCGGCGTCAGTGGCTACCCCGAGCTCAAGCTGCAACTGGCGCAAAGCCTCGCCAGTGGCGCTGCCTATGTCAGCCGCGCGGTGGAGGCGGACGATGATCCGGCCGCCTACACCCAGAAGATCTTCGGCAGCGCCATTGCCTCGCTCGACAGTGCCTGCCAACAACTCGACCCGCAACAGATCAGCCGCGCCGTGGACATGATGATCCAGGCCCGTCAGATCCACTTCTTTGGCCTGGGCGCCTCGGCCCCGGTGGCCCTCGACGCCCAGCACAAGTTCTTTCGCTTCAACCTCGCGGTGTCGGCCCATGCCGATGTGCTGATGCAGCGCATGCTGGCCTCGGTTGCCCATACTGGCGACCTGTTCGTGATCATTTCCTACACCGGGCGTACCCGCGAGCTGGTCGAAGTGGCGCGCCTGGCCCGCGAAAACGGCGCCTCGGTGCTCGGCCTGACGGCTGCCGGCTCGCCGCTGGCCAACGCCTGCAGCCTGAGCCTGCACATCCCACTACCGGAGGACACCGACATCTACATGCCGATGACCTCGCGGATCATCCAGCTGACCGTGCTCGATGTGCTCGCCACCGGCATGACCCTGCGCCGCGGCGTCGACTTCCAGCCGCACCTGCGCAAGATCAAGGAAAGCCTCAACGCCAGCCGCTATCCGATCGAGGACGACGAGCTCAATTGAGCCGGTGCGCCTGCAAGCGCAGGTGCGCGCGCTGCCCCGGCGCCAAACTCAGGCCCTCGCCACTGCCGCTGGCGGCTTCGACGCAGACAAATCCCCGGCTCTCGCGCCCGCTGACGCCCATCAGCGGGCGATTGCCGGGGTGCCAGACCACCGTGTCGTCGCTGTCGCCGGTATCGATGCACAGCTCGCGCTGCCAGGCCGGGTCATGCAGCTGGACCCGCGGCGTGCCCGGATAGACCTTCTGACACCCACCCTTGACCTTCAACGCGCCGTTCTCACGGCAGGCCTGGCGGTTCAAGCGGTCGTAGCCGTCGATATCTTCCAGCCCGGATAGCGCTATCTCGGCAACGTTGCTGATACGCCAGTAGGCCAGCAGCGCATGGCTCAGCTGGCAAGGTTCGCTGTCCTGATGCTCGGTGCTCAAGCTCAGCTCCATGCGATTGCCAAGCCGGGCGTGCAGGTCGACCTGCCAATCGCACAGGTCCAGCCGCCACGTGAGGGTCACGCCCTCCTCATCCTCGCGGCTATCTACCAGCTTCCAGTCGAGCAAGCGTGCCCAGCCATGGGCCGGCCACAGGTCTTCGCTGGGATGGCGGCCATACCAGGGCCAGCACACCGGCACCCCGCCACGAATCGCCCCGACCTGCGGCCACCGCTCGGCACACCACAACCAGGGTCGCTCGCCGGCCGGTTGGAAGTGCAGCAGTTGGGCGCCCTGGCGGCTGAAAACGGCCTGGCAACGGGGGTGATCTATGATCAGCACATCGCGCTGTTGGTAACGCTCCCACTCGAACGTCGGCCTGGGCCGTTGCGTGGAAAAGAAGCGATGTAGCGGATGTTCAGGCATGGTTCCAAAGCTCTTGTTGTTTGAGATAGCGCTGTCTCGACCCAAGCCGCGCTACCACTGAAGACCAGTGGTAGCGGGATAGCCAAGAATGGATGGCGTAAATTTACAACAATTTTCCTCAGAATGACGACTGAATCTTCAGGCCTGCGACCAGCGCGTTATCCACTTCATCGACCCCGCCGGGGCTTTTGATGTATTGCAGGTTGGGCCGCACGGTCAGCCAATTGGTGACATGGAAGCCGTAGTACAGCTCGGCGTTGTACTCGGTGCGCTGCAGCGGGACGAAGCCTGGATTGTCGTAGTCATTGATGCCGCTGCCGGCATTGAGCTGCTCGGCGCGCTTCTTGACGTCGTCGTTGACGTGAATCCGGGCGATACCGAAACCGATGTCATCCTTGGGCCGGGCATCGAAGGCGCCTTTATAGACCAGGCCGACTTGCTGGTAGTTGTCGACCACGTTGGTGGCCTTGTCATGCACGGTGAAGTTGGCGAACACACTCAGCCCGCGATTGACGTCGCCGCCGTGGGCAGTGACCTGCTGCTGCGCCACCACCCACCAGCCGTGCTTACTGGAGTGCGACTTGAAGCCCTCGCCAGTGATGCCCTGCGGGTTGCCGTTGACATCCTCATAGACGTCGTCAGCCTTGGCCGTGCTGTAGTAGTAGCCCAGCCGGTACTCGCCCGGCAGGCCATTGACCTTGGGCGACCAGACCATTTCCACCGGCAGGATCGCGCCCTTGGTGCCGCTGCCGCTGAGCTTGAAGCCATTACCGGTCTCAAGGTTTGAGGGGTTCTGTTCGAATGCGCCGACCTGAACGAAGAACTCCGGGGTGATGTTGTACTTGACCCGCAGCGCCCACTGGCTGACCGGCCAGTTGTACCAGATGCCCCCCACCCAGTTACCGACCTGCGAGCCACAGAACGCCAGGTTCTGGAAGTCGCAAGGGAAGCTGTTGAAATCTTCGCCCTCACCGAAGCGGCCGAATTTCACATCCAGCGCGCCATCGAAGTATTTCTGCTTGATCCACATCTGGGTCAGCCGCCAGGTCTGGCCACGCCCCCACACTTCTTGCACCGAGCTGAACTGCCCGGCACGGGGGTCGCTGATGCGGTCATTGGACAGGTTGCGCCCGCTGCGCTCGGTGATCGCCAGCTTGAACTCGGTATCGCCCCAGCCGAGGATCTTCTCCAGGTCCAGGTGCATGCCCAAGGCGAACTGGTCGCTGTAGCGCGCGGTCTTGTCGTCGTTGTAGCCGCCATTGAGGTTGCCAGCCACTTCGCCGACATAGTCGAGGGTGAAGTCGTAGCCCTTTTCCAGCAGCTCGGTACGGGTGCCGCCCCAGTCGCCGGTCATCCATTTCGATTCGCTGGAAAAGGCCTCGGCGGCCTGCGCGCCGTTGCTGCCGACCACAGCCAGCAAGGCCAGCGAACCCAAGGTCTTGATGCGTTTGCGATGTTCCATCCCTTTGCGTCCTCTTTTCTTGTTTTTTAAGTAGACGATCTATCGGCCCTTGAAGCGAGCCACATTGTCCTTGTGCGGCGCAGCGGCACTGGACAAGTCCAGGCGCTCACCGCTTTGCGCGTCGAACAGCAACACCCGCGCCGGATCGAACTGCAGGTTGAGGCTGTCGCCAATCTGGCAGGCGACATCCGGAGCCAGGCGGCAGCAGACCTTGGTCTGGTTGAGGGTGACGAACACCAGCAGGTCAGGCCCGGTAGGCTCGGTCACCTGCACCTCGGCGCGCACTGCCGGCAGGCCGTTGCCCTCGCCGGTACCCAGGCTGATCTGCTCGGGGCGCACGCCGAGAATCACCTCACGCCCCTCGAATGCGTCGGTGGCCGCGCCCAGTGGCAGCTCACAGCGCGCCTGGCCACTGTCGAGCAAAGCCAGCAGGCGGCCGTCTTGGCGGGTCAGGCGCACCGGGATGAAGTTCATCGGCGGCGAGCCGATGAAGCTTGCGACAAACTGGTTGGCCGGATCGTTATAGATCTGTTGCGGTGTCCCGAACTGCTGGATGATGCCGTCCTTCATCACTGCCACCTTGTCGCCCAAGGTCATGGCCTCGATCTGGTCATGGGTGACGTACACCGTGGTGGTCTTCAGGCGCTGGTGCATCAGCTTGATCTCGGTGCGCATCTCGACCCGCAGCTTGGCGTCGAGGTTCGACAGCGGCTCGTCGAACAGGTAGATCTTCGGCCGCCGCGCCAGCGCCCGGCCCATCGCCACCCGTTGCTGCTGGCCACCGGACAACTGGCCCGGCTTGCGCGTCAGCAGATGCTCGATCTGCAACAGCTTGGCCACCCGCGCCACCTCCTCGTCGATCGCCGCCTGGGGCAGCTTGCGAATCTTCAGGCCGAAGGCGATGTTGTCGCGCACGTTCATGGTCGGGTACAGCGCGTAGGACTGGAACACCATGGCGATGTCGCGATCCTTGGGGCTCATGCCGCTGACGTCCTGCTCGTCGATCAGGATCGCCCCGCCACTGATGCTCTCAAGGCCCGCGATGCAGTTCATCAAGGTCGACTTGCCGCAGCCGGAGGGGCCGACCAGGATCAGGAACTCGCCATCCTTGATCGACAGCTGGATGTCCTTGAGCGTGTCCGGAACGCCGGTGCCGTAGGTCTTGTTTACATTGCGAAGTTCGAGCGTTGCCATGACTTACCCCTTGACCGCGCCGGCGGTCAGCCCGCGCACGAAATACTTGCCCGCCACTACGTAGACCAGCAGGGTTGGCAGCCCGGCGATCATCGCCGCAGCCATGTCGACGTTGTATTCCTTGGCCCCGGTGCTGGTGTTGACCAGGTTGTTCAGGGCCACGGTGATCGGCTGCGAATCGCCGCTGGAGAACACCACCCCGAACAGGAAATCGTTCCAGATCTGGGTGAACTGCCAGATCAGGCAGACCATGATGATCGGCGTCGACATCGGCAGGATGATCCGCCCAAAGATGGTGAAGAACCCGGCGCCATCGAGGCGCGCCGCCTTGACCAGAGCATCGGGAATGCTCACGTAGTAATTGCGGAAGAACAGCGTGGTGAAGGCCAGGCCGTAGACCACATGCACCAACACCAGGCCGCTAGTGGTGCTGGCCAGGCCCAGCTTGCCCAAGGTGAACGAGGCCGGCAGCAGCACGGTCTGGAACGGCAGGAAGCAACCGAACAGCAGCAGGCCGAAGAACAGCTGCGAGCCGCGAAAGCGCCACATCGACAGCACATAGCCGTTGAGCGCCCCGATGGTGGTGGAGATCAGCACCGCAGGCACGGTGATCATGATCGAGTTCCAGAAGTACCCGCTGACCGTGGCCCAGGCCTTGACCCAGCCAATGCCGGTGACCACCGTCGGCCAGCTCAGCAGGTTGCCCGAACCGATGTCTTCCGGGGTTTTGAAACTGGTCAGCAGCATCACCACCAGCGGCACCAGGTACAGCAGTACAGCGCTCAGCAACACCGCGTGAATAGCGATGCGGCTCAGGCTCAGCGCCGGTTTGTCGAGGCGGTTAGTCATGGCGCTTGGTCCTCAATTCCGAGTACAGGTACGGCACCAGGATCGCCAGAATCGCGCCGAGCATGAGGATCGCACTGGCCGAGCCCATGCCCATCTGGCCCCGGCTGAAGGTGAAGGAATACATGAACATGGCCGGCAGGTCGGAGGAGTAGCCCGGGCCACCTGCGGTCATTGCCGCGACCAGGTCGAAGCTCTTGATGGCGATGTGCGCGAGGATCATCAGCGAACTGAAGAACACCGGCCGCAAGCTCGGCAGCACCACTTGCCAGTAAATCCGCGGCAGGCTTGCGCCGTCGATCTGCGCAGCGCGGATGATCGACTGATCGACCCCACGCAAACCGGCCAGGAACATCGCCATGATGAACCCCGAAGCCTGCCAGACCGCCGCGATCACCAGGCAGTACACCACCCGGTCGGGGTCGATCAGCCAGTCCAGGCGAAAGCCCTCCCAGCCCCAGTCGCGCAGCAGCTTGTCCAGGCCCATGCCGGGGTTGAGCAGCCATTTCCAGGCGGTCCCGGTGACGATCATCGACAGCGCCATCGGGTACAGGTAGATGGTGCGGATGAAGCCTTCGCGGCGGATGCGCTGGTCGAGCAACACCGCCAGCAACACGCCGATCGCCAGGCTGATGCCGATGAACAAGCCGCCGAACACCAGCAGGTTCTTGCTCGCCACCCACCAGCGGTCGTTATCGAACAACCGGGCATATTGGGCAAGACCGGCCCACTTGTAGGTGGGTAGGAAGGTCGAGGTGGTGAACGAGAGAACGAACGTCCACAGGATGTAGCCGTAGAAGCCCACCAGGATGATGAACATGCTCGGCGCCAGCACCAGTTTTGGTAGCCAACGCTGCAAGGCGTCCAGGGGTGAGGCCCGCAGTTGGGCGGTCAAGGTAGTCATGATTGCGATACCTGTCAGTCAGTGATGCCACAGCAAGCGCGCCTATTGCCTAGGCAGCACGATCCCTGTGGGAGCGGGCCGGCCCGCGAAGAGGCCGGCCCGCCCCCCCCCTCAGTGGATAGCAAGGGCAAGTTGCAGCGGCGATGGCTTCAGAGGCGTGCTATTGCGCCGCCTTGATCGCTGCACCCAGCTTCTTCGCAGCATCCGCAGGATCGGCCTTGGGGTCATTGATGTAGTTGGTCACCACATCGAAGAACGCGCCCTGCACCGCCAGGTTGGTCGCCATGTTGTGCGCCATGCTCGGTTGCAGGCCGCCGTTCTGGGCGTCGGCAAGGAAGTCCTTGGCCGAGGTTTGCGCGCAGGCATCGAAGCCATGCTTGGCCATGTCGGCGAGCAGGTCCTTGCGCACCGGGATCGAGCCTTTGTTGGTGCTGAACAGTTTCTGGAAGTTCTCGCCCATGACCACCTTGGCGATGTCCTGCTGGCCGGCGGAAGTACCGGCGTCCTTCTGCTTGAACACCACCAGCGAGTCGATGTTGTAGGTGAAGGCCTTGTCGGTGCCGGGGAACGGCACGCACTGGTAATCCTGGCCGGCGACCTTCTTGGCCAAGGTCCATTCGCTCTTGGCCCAGTCGCCCATGACCTGCATGCCGGCCTTGCCATTGATGACCTTGGCCGCCTCCAGGTTCCAGTCCTGGCCTTTGCCGTCGACATCCATGTAGGTTGCGACTCGCTTGAGCTCGGTCAGCGACTTGACCATGTCCGGACCGGTCAGGGTGGCGTTATCGAGGTCGACGAAGGCTTTCTTGTAGCCGTCCGCCCCCATCACCGACAGCACTACCGCTTCGAATACGGTGCTGTCCTGCCACGGCTGGCCACCATGGGCGAGCGCGATGAAGCCTGCGGCCTTGAGCTTGTCGCCAGCGGCATAGAATTCTTCGAGGGTGGTCGGCGGTTTGTCGATACCGGCTTTCTTGAACACTTCAGGGTTGATCCACAACCAGTTGACCCGGTGAATGTTCACCGGCACCGCCACGTAGTCGCCGTCGAACTTGACGGTGTCGGCGACCTTCTTCTCCAGCAGAGCGTCCCAGTTCTCGGCCTTGGCTACATCCTTGAGTACGTCGCTGTCGAGCAGCCCGGTGGAGGCCCAGTCCTGGATATCCGGCCCCTTGATCTGGGCGACGCCTGGCGGGTTGCCGGCGACTGCACGGCTTTTGAGCACCGTCATGGCCGTTGCACCGCCACCGCCTGCGACTGCGCCATCTTTCCAGGTGAACCCATCTTTCTCGACCTGGGCTTTGAGTACGTCGACCGCGGCTTTCTCGCCGCCCGAAGTCCACCAATGCACCACTTCCACGCTGCCTTTGGAATCGGCGGCCAGGGCGCTGAGGGGGAATAACGAGGCAAGAGAGATCGCGGCGGCGAGGCGGAGAGTCGAATTCATCGGAGTACCTTTCTTGTTGTTATGCAGTGCAAGACTGTCGCTTGCGTTGCAGAGCAGTGTAATAACGCCTTGGATGGCGCCAGGTAACGAAGCGCTGTGCGAATGTCATCACTTGGTTACATTGGCCCGGGCGAGTGCAGTAGCCAGGCTGGGCGCCAGCGGCAAAGCAGGTAGCAGCACGGCCTGGTAGGCATGGTAGAGGTCGGGTTTGCCGCCCCAGATGCTGGCGCTGGGGCGATTATCTGGGTCCAACTCGTGGTGCCAACTGCCAGCGGCGCGGTCGATCAAGTGGCTATCGATGAACGTCCAGAAACAGTGGTACCAGCCCTGGTAATGGGCCTCGCCGGTGCGCCGCCATAACGCTGCGGCGGCAGCGCTGGCTTCGGCGTGGGTCCAGTGCAGGCGCTGGCGCACTACCGGGCGCTTATCCCAATCCAGGGTGTAGACGATGCCTGGGGCACCGTCGGCGTGCCAACCGTGTTCACAGGCGCTGTCGAACAGGACACGGGCGGCGGGCAGCAGCCAGTCAGGCGTGGCCAGGCTGGCCAACTGGCGCGCGGCCTCCAGGTGCAAGAGCAAGCGTGACCATTCGAAGCCGTGCCCGGGGGTGATGCCATAGGGACGAAAGCCATCGGCAGGGTTCGCCGCGTTGTACTGCGCCAGTGCTTGCCAGCGCGGGTCGAAATGCTCGATGACCTGGTAACCGTTGGCCCGCGCCTGGCCATGGATGATGCGTTCGACGATCCTAAGCGCGCGATCCAACCAGACGCTGTCGCCGGTGACATCGGCCAGGGCGAGGAACGCCTCGGTCGCGTGCATGTTGCTGTTAGCACCGCGGTAGGCTTCCTCCTGCTGCCAGTCGCGGCTGAAACTTTCACGCAGGGCGCCCTCCTCGTCGCTCCAGAAATGCCTTTCGATGATCTCGCTTGCCGCCTGTAACAGCTGCGGCGCAGCGGTGCTGCCGGCGACTACTGCAGAGCTGGCCGCCAGGGCGACGAAGGCATGCAGGTAGGCCGCCTTGCCGGTATCGCCATAGCGAGCGGGCTTAGCGTACCAACCGCCGAAGCGGGCGTCGCAGAGTGGGCCGCTGAGGGCCGCCACACCATGTTCGACCAGGGCCAAACAGCCTGGAATGCCTTGCACATGGGCCATGGCGAAGCAGTGGGTCATACGCGCAGTGATGATGGTTTCGGCGATGGCCTCGTTGGGCAAACGTCCTTGTGCATCGAGGCCGGCGAAGCCTTCGGCAAGTCGCGAAGCCTTGGCGAATGAGACCAACCGTTGCCCTTCAGCCAGCAACCAAGTGAGATGCGCGGGTGAATCGAGCGAACGGGTGAGCGGAAATTGATCGGTGCTCATCGATCTACTTCGTCCTTGTCGAGGACAGGCCAGATGCCTGTCGTGAAGCGAGATTCTAGCCAGCGCTCGGTGGCTGCCATGTCACGAAGGCTTGTGCGAATGTCACCTGGTGGTGACATTTCTGGGCTTTGTAGTGTCAGGTCACTCAGGCGTACGTGGCAGACACAAGGTCACCCGCAGCCCACCCTCACGCAAATTCAACAGGCTCACTTCGCCCCCATGACTGTGGGCAATGTTGCGTGCGATCCCTAACCCCAAGCCATAACCCTGTTGCTTGCCCGCCAGGCGAAAGTGCGGCTCGAACACCTGCTCCATCTGCTGCTGCGGCACGCCCGGGCCCTGATCATCCACCTGCAAGACAAACCCTTCGGCGCCATCGATGATGCGCAAATGCGCGCGCTCGCCGTACTTGATGGCGTTATCGATCAGGTTGCCAATGCACCGGCGCAGCGCCAGGGCCTTGCCTGGATAAGGCGCCTGGGCACTGCCCTCCAGGGTAATGCGGCCATCACCCAGATACGGCTCAGCCAGGATCTCCAGCATTTGATTGAGGTCGATCGGCTCGATGTTCTCGTGAATGTCGGTGTCCTTCACGCACTGCAAGGCACCTTTGACCAGCAGCTCCAGCTCATCCAGATCACGGCTGAACTTGGCTTGCTGACGCTCGTCTTCGAGCAACTCGACCCTCAGCCGCAGGCGGGTGATTGGCGTGCGCAGGTCATGGGAAATGGCACTGAACAGCTGGCTGCGCTCCGTCAGGTAGCGACTGATGCGTTCACGCATGCTGTTGAACGCGCGCCCCACTTCGACCACTTCACTGCCGCCACCTTCGACCACCGGCGCTACATCGGCGCCCAGCGACAACTCTCGCGCCGCCCGCGCCAGGCGCTTCAAGTGCCGGCTTTGCCAATGCACCAGCAAGCCGATGAACAGCAACAGCATGGCGGTGGTCAGGGCGATGAAACCCATCTGCTGGCGGGGCAGCCGTTCGGCCTCAAGGCTGGTATAGGGCTCGGGCAGCAGCGAGGCGATATACAGCCACTCGCCCTGGCCCAGGCGAATCTGCGTCACCAACACCGGCGGATTGAGCGGCTCGAGGGTCAGCGAATAATGCGCCCACGAGCGCGGCAGTTCATCGAGCTTGAGCCCGCTGTTGAAGATGCGCAGCTCATCGGGGCTGACGAACTCGACGGACACTTCGATCTGCTGGCCGAGCCGCTCATGCAGCACCTGTTGGAACACCTCGATCACGGCCTGCTTGCGTGGGGTGATCGGCAGCACGGCCATGTCCAGCGGCTTATCGTTGAGCGAAACGAAAAACCGCGTGCCACCCATGCTGCGCAATTGGTCGAGCACCATCGGCCGGTAGGCCACGGGCAGCGAACGAAAGTAACTGACGCTGGCACTCATCGAATGGGCCAGGCTACTGGCACTGGCCCGTAGCCCCTGCAGCTGGCTGGCGCGCAGTTGCGCGACCCAGATCAGGCTCGACAAACCCTGGGCGAGCAGCACCACCAACAACGTCAGCAGCAGCATCCTTCCGAGCAACGAGCGCGGCAGCAGGCGCCAACGGCGCTCAGTTAGCGGGGCAGACATGTGCCGCCAACAGGTAGCCGCTGCCACGCACGGTACGGATCAAGCGCGGCGGCTTGTCGGTATCGCGCAGACGCGAGCGCAAGCGGCTGACCGCCATGTCGACGATGCGGTCCAGCGGCATCGGCTCGCGCCCACGGGTGGCATTGCCGATGGTGTCGCGGTCGAGGATCTGCTGCGGGTTGTCGAGAAACAGCTTGAGCAAGGCAAAGTCGGCGCCGGAGAGGATCACCTCTTCGCCGTCGCGGTGGAACAAGCGGTGGCTGACGGTATCCAGACGCCAGTCGTCAAAAGCCAGCACCGCACTGCTCGGTGCAGCCTGGCCAAATTCAGCGCGGCGCAGCAGGGCCTTGATGCGGGCCTGCAACTCGCGTGGGCTGAACGGTTTGCCGAGGTAATCGTCAGCGCCCAGTTCCAGGCCGATGACCCGGTCGGCCTCGTCGGAGCTGGCGGTGAGCATGATGATCGGCACCCGCGACAAGCGCGGATGCTGGCGGACCCAACGGCACAGGCTGAAGCCGTCTTCGTCGGGGAGCATGACATCGAGGATCACCAGGTCGCAGGGTGCGCTGTCGAGGGCTTGACGAAAGCCTTGGCCATCGGCTTCGGCACGGACCTGAAAGCCCGAGCGGCTGAGGTAGGTTTGTAACAGTTCGCGGATTTCCTGGTCGTCATCGACCATCAGGATCGATCGGGCGGCAGTGCTCACAAAAATCCCTTCCCCTGCTCAGCGCGGGTCTGAATGCCCGCTGTTGTTGTGTGACCGCGAGATGGGTCCGCTTTGCGGCCCTTCGCGGGCAAGCCCGCTCCCACAGGGCTCAGCGTGATCCTTGTGGGAGCGGGCTTGCCCGCGAAGGGCCGCAAAGCGGACCCAAGATATCAATGTTCCAACGTTTGCTGCAGAGCGACACCAGCCCCCAGCAAGCCGGAAAACTCAGCCGTCACCAACCATACCGGCACACCGCTGAAATACCCACTCATGCACCCCTTGTCGGCAAAACTCGCGGCAAAACCACTGCGCAAAAACAACTCGGCAAAGCGCGGAATCACGCCACCAACGATATAAACCCCACCTCGCGCGCCCAGGGTCAGGACATTGTTCCCCGCTACCCGTCCAAGGAACCGGCAAAACTGCTCGACCACCGCCAACGCCCGTGGCTCACCGGACAAAGCCGCATCGGTGATCTGCGCCGGGGTCGTGTGCCGCTGGACGTCGCCATCCAAGGCACAGATCGCCTGATACAAGCGCACCAACCCACCACCACTGAGCACGGTCTCGGCACTGACATGGCCGATCTGCCGATGAATCTCTTGGTGAATGGCCGCCTCGCGCGCGTTGCCCACCGGCAGGTCGACATGGCCGCCCTCCCCTGGCAACGCCAGCCAGCGCTGCTCACCCAAGCGCAGCAAACTGCCCACGCCAAGGCCGGTGCCAGGCCCGATCACCAGCGCCGGACGGCTCGGGTCGGCAGCACCGCCGCACACCTGGCGAAACTCGCCATCGCGCAGGCGGGTCATGCCCAGGGCCATCGCGGAAAAATCATTGATCAGTTGCAGGTGCTCGACTTGCAGGGTCTGGCAGAACGCCTTGCGGCTCAGGCGCCAGTGGTTGTTGGTGAAGCGAAACTCATCGCCATCCACCGGTCCAGCCACCGCCAGGCACACCGCGGCCAGGCCGCCACGGGCTAGGCCTTGCTCACTTAGATAGGCCTCGATTGCCTGCTCGGGGCTGGTGTAGTCGGCGGTGGCCAGCACCTGCACGGCGTGCAGCTGGTTGTCGCGCCACAGGGCAAAACGTGCGTTGGTACCGCCAATGTCGCCAACCAGCAGGTCTTTCACTTGAGGTTCTCCAAGCCAGAGGTAAAGGCGCTGGCGCCCTGCTCGGCCGGGCTGAACGCCACACGCATGAAGCCGAACAGCTCGCGACCACAGCCCAGGTCATTGCCCAGCGGTGCGGCTGGCAGCTCGCGGCTGGCCAGTTCGTCGGCCGAGACCATCAGCTGCAAGGTGCCTTCGACACCATCGACCCGCACGATATCACCATCACGCACGCGCGCCAGCGGGCCACCATCATAGGCTTCCGGGCAAACGTGAATGGCTGCCGGGATCTTGCCCGATGCGCCGGACATGCGTCCATCGGTCACCAGTGCCACCTTGTAACCGCGATCCTGCAACACCCCGAGGAACGGCGTGAGCTTGTGCAACTCAGGCATGCCATTGCAGCGCGGCCCCTGGAAGCGCACCACGGCGACGAAGTCGCGCTCCAGCTCGCCAGCCTTGAAGGCATCGGCCAGCGACTGCTGGTCATGGAACACCCGCGCTGGCGCCTCGACCACCTGGTGCTCAGGCGCCACGGCAGAGACTTTCATCACCCCACGGCCCAGGTTGCCCTCCATGACCCGCAGCCCGCCCTCAGCGGAGAATGGCCGAGACACCGGGCGCAGGATGTTTTCATCCAGGCTCTGCAACGGGCCTTCGCGCCAGACCAAGCGGCCATCCTCGAGGAACGGCTCCTGGGTGTAGCGGCGCAGGCCGTGGCCCGCCACGGTGTTGACGTCTTCATGCAGCAGCCCGGCATCGAGCAGCTCGCGAATCAGGAACGACATACCGCCTGCCGCCTGGAAATGGTTGATGTCGGCCTTGCCGTTCGGATAGACATGCGACAGCGTCGGCACCACCTCGGAGAGGTCGGCCATGTCCTGCCAGGTCAGCTGGATGCCTGCTGCCTGAGCGATAGCCGGGATGTGCAGGGTGTGGTTGGTCGAGCCGCCAGTGGCGTGCAGGGCGACGATCGAGTTGACCAACGCCTTCTCGTCGACGATCTCGCCCAATGGCATGAAGCTGCCGCTGGCCTTGGTCATCCGCGTCACTTGCTGCGCCGCCTCGGCCGTCAGGGCGTCGCGCAGTGGCGTGTAGGGGTTGACGAACGAGGCGCCGGGCAGGTGCAGGCCCATCACTTCCATCACCAACTGGTTGGTGTTGGCGGTGCCGTAGAAGGTGCAGGTGCCGGGGCTGTGATAGGACTTCATCTCCGACTCCAGCAGCTCCTCGCGGCTGGCCTTGCCCTCGGCATAGCGCTGGCGCACGTCGGCCTTCTGCTTGTTGGAAATGCCCGAAGGCATCGGCCCGCCGGGGACGAAAATGGTCGGCAGATGGCCGAAGCGCAGCGCGCCCATCATCAGGCCCGGGACGATCTTGTCGCAGATGCCGAGCATCAACGCGGCATCGAACATGTTGTGCGACAAGGCAATCGCGGTGGACATGGCGATCACTTCGCGGCTGGCGATGGCCAGCTCCATGCCCGGCTCGCCCTGGGTCACGCCATCGCACATGGCCGGCACGCCGCCAGCGAACTGGCCGACCGAGCCGATCTCGCGCAGCGCCTGTTTGATCTGTTCGGGGAAATGCAGGTACGGCTGGTGCGCCGAGAGCATGTCGTTATAGGCCGAGACGATCGCCACGTTGGCCGCGTTCATCATGCGCAAGCTGTGCTTGTCCTCGGCACCGCAACCGGCCACACCATGGGCGAAGTTGGCGCACTGCAGACTGGCGCGCATGGGGCCATCACTGGCCGCGCCACGAATCAGTTGCAGGTAGCGCTCACGGGTGGGACGGCTGCGTTCGGTCAGCCGTTGGGTGACCTCAAGGATGCGCGGGTGCATGTACTGGACTCCAGGCTGACTGTAAGGGTGGTCTGAAGCGGCATTTCCCCTCCAAACGATTGCGACCTAGGCTCAAGGTAAAAGTGCCTGGTGCAACGCGGAAACAGCTCGCCCGACCACTCGTTGTATGTTTAAACAAAATACTGCCATCAAAAGGGCTTGTTTTCTATCCCGCAACGCATAATCTTGTAATTCCAATAACAAAACCGTTTCAGTGAAGATGCTTTTTTTGGCTACAGTCCTTGTGCCACAGCCTTCACCCGACTGCCAGAGGTATTGCCATGACCCTTCGCATCGCCATCAACGGATTCGGCCGCATCGGACGCAACGTCCTGCGCGCACTCTATACCCAAGGCTACCGCCAGGACCTGCAGGTCGTCGCAATCAACGACTTGGGTGACAGCGCGATGAACGCCCACCTGCTCAAGTACGACAGCGTGCACGGCATCTTCGACGCCCAGGTCGAGGCCGATCACGAGAGCCTGACCGTCAATGGCGACCGCATCGCCGTCAGCGCCATCCGCAATCCGGCCGAACTGCCGTGGAAGGCCGAGGCGATCGATGTGGTGTTCGAATGTACCGGGCTGTTCACCGAGCGGGCCAAGGCCGCTGCTCACCTGAGTGCCGGCGCGGGCAAAGTGATCATCTCGGCGCCGGGCAAGGGCGTCGATGCCACCGTGGTGTACGGCGTCAACCATGACGTGCTGCGCGCCTCGCACCAGATCATCTCCAGCGCCTCGTGCACCACCAACTGCTTGGCGCCGATTGCCCAGGTGCTGCACCGTGAGTTCGGCATCGAGCAAGGCCTGATGACCACCATCCATGCCTACACCAATGACCAGGTGCTGACTGACGTCTACCACAACGACCCGTTCCGCGCGCGCTCGGCCACCCAGTCGATGATCCCCAGCAAGACCGGCGCCGCCGAGGCGGTCGGCCTGGTCCTGCCGGAGTTGGCCGGCAAGCTCACCGGTATGGCCGTGCGGGTGCCGGTGATCAACGTGTCGTTGGTCGACCTGACCGTGAACCTCAAGCGCGAGGCCAGCGCCGAAGAGGTCAACCAGCTGTTCCTCGAAGCCAGCCGCCACTCCCGTGTACTGGGCTACAACGCCCTGCCACTGGTGTCGTGCGACTTCAATCACAACCCGCTGTCGTCGATTTTCGACGCCAACCACACCCGCGCCAATGGCCGCATGCTCAAGGTGTTGGCCTGGTACGACAACGAATGGGGCTTCTCCAACCGCATGCTGGATAACTGCCTGGCGCTGTGTAGCGCACGCTAGGCGCAAGCCAGGGTACGTGGGAGCCACGTGGGAGCGGGCTTGCCCCGCGATAGCGCTGTCCGATCCAGCGCTATCGCGGGCGAGCCTCTTCTCACACACCTGCCCGAACCCACCCCTGCAAACATCACCTTACCAATTCTTTACCTGTCCAAGGCTTGACCAACAGCATGGATGATAAGCATTATCATTCATCCGCATCGGTCAGGTTTCCCCGTGAGTCAGTCTCGCTTCAACACCGTTTTCCTCTCCCAGCGTCTCAGCCTGCTGCGTACGCTACAGGGCATGGTGGGCAACCCCAGCACGGCGGAAGACCTGCTGCAGGAGACTTACCTGCGGGTCACTCGGGCCTTGGGCGAGCGGCCAATCGAGCATCTGGAGCCGTTCGTCTTCCAGACGGCGCGCAACCTCGCCCTCGATCACTTGCGCGCCCGCCGGGTGCAGGCGCGGACATTGGTCGACGACGTGCCCGAGCAAGTGCTGCACAACGTTGCCGCACCGGCCAGCAGCAGCGAGGACGCCGCCCACGCCGAGCAACTGCTCAAGCACCTGAGTGTGAGCCTCAGCCAGCTGACCTCGCGCCAGCAGCAAATTTTTATCCTCAGCCGCCTGCATGGCGCCAGCTACATGGAAATCGCCGAGCAGTTGAACGTCTCGGCCAGCACGGTTCAGAAGGAACTGAAACTGATCATGGCCATCTGCATGGGTGTAGCCGATCGACTCAAGTGAGCCGACCGCTCGCCGCCTGGGTTTGGCAAAGCGCTTGCCTTGCCCCGGCGCAGCCATGATCATTTGCAAAAAACGCTCATCGCAAGGATCACCCGTGACTGACAGCCATGCCCCCCGCCCATCACCCGCCGGGCCCGATGCCCGCGCCCGTGCCATGGACGAGGCGCTGGACTGGCTGGTGCGCCTGCAATGCGCCAGCGAAGCAGACACCCATGAGTTCGAGACCTGGCTCAGTGCCGCGCCGGAGAATGCCGAGGCCTACGTCGAGGCTGAGGCCTTGTGGAATGGCGCGCCCCTGCGCCAGGCCGCCGTGCAGATTCATCAAAGCCGCCGCAACGCCTTGAGCGCACGTGTTCGCCGCCACTGGAAACCGCTGGCGACGGCGGCCGTGCTGCTGGTCGGGCTGTTCACCTTTGGCAACCTGCCGGTGCGTTTGCAGGCCGATCACTTGACCGTGGTTGGCGAACGCCAGCGCTTGCAGCTGGATGAGGGGGCCAAGGTGTTGCTCAACACTAACTCGGCGTTTGCCAGCGATCTGCGCGATGGCCGACCGGTCGCCCGGTTGCTGCAGGGCGAGGCATATTTTCAGGTGAGCGGTGGCAGTCAATTGCCTCTTGAAGTGCAAGCCGGACCGCTGCGGGCGCAGGTGCGCGACACTGATTTTGCGGTGCGTTACCTGGATGGCGAGGCGCAGGTTCGTGTGCAGCGGGGGGATGTCGATCTGCAGGCGGCGAGTGACCAGCGTATCCGGCTCACGGCCGGTGACAGCATCAGCGTTGGTCCGCAGGGCTTCGGTGAGCGGTTGCGGCCTGACATGCACAAGGATCTGGCCTGGGTCGATGGGCGGCTGGTGTTCGAGAACTGTCCGTTGAGCCAGGTGCTTGCCGAGGTCCGGCGGTACTATCCTGGGTGGATCATCAATCGCAATGATCAACTGGATCATGTGGCGGTGACCGGGAATTATCGGCTGGATCAGCCGCTGGAGACGCTGCGGGCGTTGGCTCATATGACTTCGGCGCAGTTGCATGAGTATCCGGCGGTGGTGATTTTGAACTGAGGTTGGGTTTGGGTTTGGGCTTGTAGAAGTTTGGACATATCCATTGGCGATGGCGACGCTGAGTCACCTTTCCGCCCTTACGGCGGGTCACTTTTTGGCAAACGCCCCAAAAAGTAACCAAAAAAGTCTGCGCTCCACCATCCGGCCCTACGCTGCGCTTCGGGTCCCCTCGCTTCGGTGCCTTTCGGGCCCGCGCGGCCTACGATTTGCTACGCAAATCTACATCTCGCGCCTTCGGCTACGCCGAAGGGTGCTGCGCACCTGGCCCTACAGACACCTACGCTCGGCCTCCTGAAGTCGCGAAGTTAGTGGCGGCGACTGGACTGGCGTTATCTGGCGATAGTGGCAGGTGTAGTGAATGCTCTGGCCTCTTCGCGGGCAAGCCCGCTCCCACAGGCTTCGTGGGGTTCGCAGTATCTGCGTGGTGTCAGTGCTGGCTCAACGCTGGACTGAAATCTGCGCGGTACCTGTGGGAGCGGGCTTGCCCGCGAAGAGGCCAGAACAAACAACACAAAACAGAAAATCAAAATTTGGCTTTGGCATTGGCGAGAGCGTAGCGATTCGCCTGCTCTTGATCTTCCTGCGCGCAAGTTCAGACGACGCCGATTCGCGACTTCAGGAGGCTGAGCAGAGGTGCCTGTAGGGCCAGGTGCGCCAGCACCCTTCGGCGTAGCCGAAGGCGCGAGATGTAGATTTGCGTAGCAAATCGTAGGCCGCGCGGGCCCGGAAGGCGCCGGCGCGAAGGGACCCGAAGCGCAGCGTAGGGCCGGATGGTGGAGCGCAGCCTTTTTTGGTTACTTTTTGGGGCGTTTGCCAAAAAGTGACCCGCCGTAAAGGCGGAAAGGTGATTCAGCGTCTCCATCGCAAATGGATATACACACCCCACCTCAAAACCCACCACAACAAACCCCAAAATTATTTTTACGCGATCCCCCCTCAACGCCCGTCTCGTTATAGCCAATGCAACTGATTCTTGTTTTTACCCAGAACCAGCCAGCACCTATAACAGCCCGCGCGTCAGGGAGCGCCTCCGATGTCCACAGGTCCAACTCGCCCATCTCCATCTTCCCGCCGTATGGGGCAACTGTCCCTGCTCAGCTTGGCCCTGCTCGCCAGCGGCACCTGCAGCCTGCCAGCCCTGGCCGCAGAACCCACCCAGGCCAGCACCCCACGCATGGGCGACTACCGCTTCGCCATCACCCAGCAACCGCTGGTCGCCGCGATCAATGCCTTCAGCGAAGTCACCGGCTGGCAGGTCGGCTTCACTGCCGAAGTCGCCGAGGGCGTATCCTCGCCTGGCGTTCAGGGCTCGCTGCCACCCGAAGCCGCCCTCAAGCGCCTGCTGCACGGCACCGGTCTGAGCTATCGCAAGATCAGCAACGGCAATGTGGTGCTCGAGCGCCAGTCGACCGGTAACGCTATCGCCCTGCAGCAACTGACCGTCAGTGCCACCCGCAGCGCCCAGGACGTCAACCAGGTGCCAAGCACCGTCAGCGTGCAGACCCGTGAGCAACTGGACCGACAGAACGTCAATGACATCCAGCAACTGGTCCGCTATGAGCCCGGCGTTTCAGTCGGTGGCACCGGTCAACGCAGTGGCCTGAACGGCTACAACATTCGCGGTATCGATGGCGAGCGCGTCCTGACCCAGGTCGACGGCGTGTCGATCCCCGACAGCTTCTTCTACGGCCCCTACGCCCAGACCCAACGCAACTACGTCGACCCGGAGATCGTCAAACGCGTCGAGATCCTGCGGGGTCCGGCCTCGGTGCTGTACGGCAGCAATGCCATCGGCGGTGCAGTCAGCTACTTCACCCTCGACCCACAAGACATCATCAAGCCCGGCAAGGACGTCGGCGCTCGCCTCAAGACCGGCTACAGCTCGGCCGACGAGAGCTGGCTGACCTCCGCCACCGTCGCTGGCCGGCACGGCGACTTCGATGGCCTGCTGCACCTGAGCCAGCGCAATGGCCACGAGACCGAGTCCTACGGCGAGCATGGCGGCAGCGGCCTGTCGCGTACCGAGGCCAACCCTGAAGACGTACGTACCACCAACGTACTGGCCAAGCTCGGCTGGAATTACGCCGACGATGCCCGGTTGGGGTTCACCTACGAGCGTTACAAGGATGATCGCGACCAGAATGTCCTCAGCGCAGTCGGCGGCCCCTTCGGCAACGGCGTTGGCATCGGCATGTACGAAAGCCGCCTGGGCAATGACACCGTCACCCGTGAACGTTTCGGCATCAACCACGAGTTCGGCTTGGATTCGCTGCTGGCCGATCACATGAAGTGGAGCCTCAACTACCAGATCGCCAAGACCGACCAGCAGACCGAAGAAATCTATGCACCCTTCGTGCGGCGCGTGCTGCGTACCCGCGAAACCACTTACAAAGATCGCCAATGGGTAGTCGATGCCCAGCTGGACAAAGCCTTCAGCATCGGCGCCACTGAGCATCTGCTGACCTACGGCGCCACCTTCAAGCGCGAGCAAGTCACCGGCATGCGCACAGGCTACGGCACTTGCCTGGCCTTTGGCCGCAACTGCGCCGGCGTTGGCGCAGACAGCCCGGACGATCGACTGAACGTCAGCGACTTCCCCGACCCGACCGTCAAGACCTACAGCGTGTTCGCCCAGGACGAGATCCGTTGGAACAACTGGACCTTCCTGCCCGGCGCCCGTTACGACTACACGCGCATGGAGCCGAAGATCACCCAGGCATTCCTCGCCGGCCTGGACAGCGACAACTCAGGCGCGCCCGCCAGCATCGACGACTCGCCGAAGAAATGGCACCGCGTATCGCCCAAGTTGGGGGTGACCTACGCCTTCAACGACCACTACACCTGGTACGGCCAGTACGCCGAAGGCTTCCGCACACCGACCGCCAAGTCGATGTACGGCCGCTTCGACAACCCGACCCTGGGTTATCGCGTAGAAGGCAACCCCAACCTTGAGCCCGAAAAAAGCAAAAGCTACGAGACTGGTCTGCGGGGCAACTTCGATGCCGGCAACTTCGACGTGGCGGTGTTCTACAACAAGTACCGCGATTTCATCGACGAGGATGCGGTGCAGGCCGCCGACCTCGGCCCGACCTTCAGCGCTGGCAATATCAAGCACGCGACCATCAAGGGCGCCGAGTTCAAAGGCCGCCTGAACCTCGATCACTTTGGCGCACCGCAGGGTCTCTACACCCAAACCTCGATCGCCTACGCCCACGGTCGCAACGATGACAATGGCCAGCCGCTGAACAGCGTCAACCCGCTGACCGGTGTGTTCGGCCTGGGTTATGAGCAAGCCAACTATGGCGGCCTGCTGAGCTGGACGCTGGTCAAGCGCAAGAGCCGAGTCGACGACAGTGCCTTCTTCGCACCCGACGGCACCAGCAAGCAGTTCCGCACTCCCGGCTATGGCGTGCTGGACCTGAGCGGTTTCTACAAAGTGACCGACGACATCACCGTCAATGCCGGACTGTACAACCTGACCGACAAGAAATACTGGCAGTGGGATTCGGTACGCGGCTATGACGGCCAGGGTGAAGCCGGCGCGACCCAGCCAGCCAATCTGGACCGCCTGACCATGCCCGGGCGCAACTTCGCCATCAACGTGGTCTGGGATATCTGACCCAACCCAGCAGCGGCTCATCGCGCGACACACCCGCCCTCACCTTCTTCGCATCTGTGGTGGGCGCGGGTTTGCCCCGCGCCGAGGCTACTACCGACACAACGCAGGTGAGGTTTTTTTACTGTTCTGCGTCTTCTTGTTCGTCTTGTCATTAGACACCCTATTTCCCAAGGATCGACCATGACCACCGCCACCACCGCCGAGCGCCCGAGCCTGCGCTCGCAACGCCTGAACCAGATCACCCACGCGCCCCACAGCGAGCTGGACGTGCTGGTCAAATCCCACGCGCCGTTCGACAGCCGCGAGAGCTTCGCGCGCTTCGTGGTCGCCCAGTACCTGTTCCAATCCGAATTGCAGGCGCTGTACACCGACCCGCAGCTGATCGCCATCGTCCCTGACCTGGCCGAGCGCTGCCGCGCCGAGCAAGCCCGCCTGGATCTGGCTGACCTCGACACCGAAGTCCCTGCGCCGGTAGCCGGTGCCTTGAGCAAACCGAGCCTGGGCGAGGCGATGGGCTGGATCTTCGTCTCTGAAGGCTCCAAACTGGGCGCCGCGTTCCTGATCAAACGCGCGGTGGCCCTGGAGCTGTCGGACAGCTTTGGCGCGCGGCACCTGGGCGAGCCTGCCGGCGGGCGCGCCGAGGGCTGGAAGCAGTTCACCCGCATCCTCGATGACCTGGAGCTGTCGGCCGAAGAAGAAGCTGCTGCCGAGCGTGGCGCAGTCGCCGCCTTCGAGCGCTTCACTCAGCTGCTCAAGCATGCCTACGCTGCAGACGCGGCGCTGGCCTGATACGCTTTACCCGGCCACAGACCTTGTGGCCGGCCGTTTTTGCAGTGAGACCATGACCCGACCTGCCCGCTCGAAACTTGCCCGCCTGCTGTATGGAATCCTGGCCTACGTGAGCCTGGGGATCGGCCTGGTCGCTATCGTCATTCCTGGCCTGCCGACCACCGAGTTCATTCTCCTCGCAGCCTGGGCGGCAACTCGCAGCTCGCCGCGCTTGAGTGCTTGGCTGGAGAATCACCGGCTGTTCGGGCCGATCCTGTACAACTGGCGCAACGGCAAGGTCATCCAGCGTCGGGCCAAGATCAGCGCGACGATCAGCATGCTGCTGTGCGCCGGGGTGATGCTGACCTTCCTTGAACACCATTGGCCGGTGTTCCTGGCGATCACCGGCATGACCCTGGGCAACCTGTGGATCTGGTCGCGGCCTGAGCGAGCAACGCCACCTGCAACGAGCTACAACGCCCGCTGAGATTTGCGTCTGGGCGCCGGATGTACTGCAATGGGATCGATCAAGGAGGATCCTGCATGCAGCCGTTGCTCGACACCATCAGCCAAGCACTGACCCTTAACCCCGCCTCTTTGCGCTGGCAGGGCGTCGGCAGCTTGCCCTCGACCTACGCTGTCAGCGAGCTTGCCGCCGCCAGCATCGGCGCCGCCGGCCTGGCCTTGGCGCGCTTGCTTGAACAACAAACCGACAATTGCCCATTGGTGCGCGTCGACCGACGCCTGGCCTCGTTCTGGTTCGCCAGCAGCCTGCGCCCACAAGGCTGGCAGCCGCCAGGGCTGTGGGATGCGATCGCCGGGGACTACGCCTGTGCCGACGGCTGGATCCGCCTGCATACCAATGCCCCACATCACCGCGCCGCCGTCGAGCGGGTACTGGGCAGCTGCGCCAATCGCAACGAGGTAGCCAGCAAGGTAGCGAGCTGGAGCGCCGACCAGCTGGAGTCTGCGCTAGTCGCTGCTGGCGGTTGTGCGGCGCGGATGCGCAGCTGGCTTGACTGGTGCGCGCATCCTCAAGGCCAGGCGGTCAATGCGCAGCCGCTGATCCTGCGCGAAACCTTCGCCAGAGATACCCCGCTGAAATGGCGCGGCACTACCCAACGGCCATTGGCGGGGATCAAGGTACTCGACCTTACGCGCATCCTCGCCGGCCCCATCGCCACTCGCCTGCTGGCCGGCTTTGGCGCACAGGTACTGCGTATCGATCCCCCGGGCTGGGAAGAGCCGGCAGTGGTTGCCGAAGTCACCCTGGGCAAGCGCTGCGCACGCCTGGATTTGCGCGATCGAGCCGATCGCCTGGTGTTCGAGCGGCTGTTGGGCGATGCCGACATCCTCGTTCACGGCTATCGCGCAGATGCACTCGAGCGACTGGGCCTTGGCCATGAACGACGGCGCCAGCTCAACCCCGGGCTGATCGATGTCAGCCTCAACGCCTATGGCTGGAGCGGCCCCTGGAAGGAGCGGCGCGGCTTCGACAGCCTGGTGCAGATGAGCACGGGGATTGCCCGCGAAGGCATGCGCTGGCAGCAGGCGAACCAGCCTGTGCCGCTGCCGGTACAGGCGCTGGACCATGCCACTGGCTATCTGATGGCGGCCGAGGCGATCCGTGCCCTGGAAGAGCGCCTGCGCACCGGCGCAGGGAGCCGCGCACGTTTGTCGCTGGCGCGTACGGCGAAACTGCTGGTCGAGCATGGGACAGTGGGGGATGACTTGCCATTGGCGGCGCAGACGGTGGATGACCTGGATCTGCATCTGGAGCAAACGCCGTGGGGACTGGCGCAGCGGCTCAAGGGGCCGTTGACGGTGGGCGATGCCGTTCTGCGGTGGGATTTCGGCGCCTGCGAGCTGGGATCTGCAGCACCCCACTGGTGATCTCTACAGCGCGCATCGCAGTCCAAGCCCGCTACAGGGTCAGCGCGGCAATTGAGCCTGAGCGGGCTTGCCCCGCGATGCGATAGCTGCAGCATCCTATCGATTCAAAGACTCAGCACCCCCGAATACAGCGCATAGGCCGCCAACCCCGCGCCCACCAGCACCGCTGCAAAAATCAGCTTTTCCCAGTTGGTAAACAGGGCCTGCCCCTGCTCATGCTTGGCCCGGGCGAACAGAATCACCCCCGGTGCATAGAGCAAGGCCGACAACAGCAGGTACTTAAGCCCCCCGGCATACAGCAGCCAGATGGCGTAAATCAGCGCCACTCCCGCAACCAATAAATCCTTGCGTCGCAGATTGGCCTGGCCTTCATAGCCCTCCCCGCGCACCGCCAGCAGCACCGCATAGGCCGCCGACCACAGGTACGGCACCAGGATCATCGACGAGGCCAGGTAAATCAGGCTGGTGTAAGTCCCTGCTGAAAACAGCGTGATCAGCAAGAACCCTTGGATCATGCAGTTGGTCAGCCACAAGGCATTGGCTGGCACTTGGTTGGCATTCTCCCGGGTCAGAAAGCGTGGCATGGTCTTGTCGCGGGCGGTGGCGAAGAGGATCTCCGCGCACAGCAGCGCCCACGACAGCAGCGCACCGAGCAGCGACACCGCCAGGCCGATGCTGATCAGCAAGGCCCCCCATGGGCCGACGATGTGTTCCAGCACCGAGGCCAACGATGGATTCTGCAACCCCGCCAGCTCAGGCTGGGTCATGACCCCCAGCGACAGCACGTTGACCAGCACCAGCAAGGCCAACACCCCAAGAAAACCGATCACCGTCGCCTTGCCCACGTCCGAGCGGCGCTGCGCTCGCCCTGAATAAACGCTGGCGCCTTCGATGCCGATGAACACGAACACCGTCACCAGCATCATGTTGCGCACCTGCTCCATGACGCTACCGAACTGGGGGTTGCTCAGGCCCCAGATATCGCGGGTGAAGATATCGGCGCGAAAGGCAAAGGCAGCAATCACGATGAACATCAGCAGTGGCAATACCTTGGCCACCGTGGTCACCTGGTTGATGAACGCCGCTTCCTTGATCCCGCGCAGGACCAAAAAGTGCACCGCCCACAGCAGCAACGAGGCGCAAGCGATGGCGATCGGCGTGTTGCCCTCGCCGAACACCGGAAAGTAAAAACCCAAGGTACTGAACAGCAGGACGAAGTAACCGACGTTGCCCAACCAGGCGCTGATCCAGTAACCCCACGCTGACGAAAAGCCCATGTACTCGCCAAACCCAGCCTTGGCGTAGGCATACACCCCCGAATCCAGCTCCGGCTTGCGATTGGCCAGCGTCTGGAACACGAAGGCCAAGGCCAGCATGCCCACGGCGGTAATGCCCCAGCCGATCAGCACGGCGCCGACATCGGCGCGCGCTGCCATGTTCTGCGGCAACGAGAAAATCCCACCGCCGATCATCGAGCCGACCACCAAGGCGATCAACGCGCCGAGCCGCAGTTTTTGTCCCGGCTCGCTCATGGCACCTCCCGATCAGTACCCAGAAAAAGGCCCGCCCAGCGGCCCCGGCGGCGCAGTGTCATACCCATGTAACACCCCTTGCATTCATATATAGCGGCGGCGCTTTTATATTAGACCACGTGATGAAATCTGCCGGGCTCATAACTAGCCCGTCTATGCAGCTGGCAACTAACCCTGCCGGATATGTGGATATATCCATGCCGTTCAGGATACCACCGTCTTTTTCCTGAAAAATTTGCTTCTTACTCAAAAGCGACTAGCTTCAAAGTTCGCAGGCGAAACAGAGCGTTTGCTCTAGATGTACATGGAGGTGCCAGCGCACAAGGCCTGCGGCAGAGCTGTCGGCACTCTCCAGGAGACGCGTGAAGGATTTTTCTCACTTTACGTCGTCATGAACTGATCTACATCAGCGAATGACCCCGGCGTCAGTTTTATTCTGTCGTCAACTTTCTCCTGGTACGGAGTTGTTAAATGTCTGATTCTCCCGAAAAACTAAAACTCGGTGCACTTGTTGCACTTGTCGTCGGCTCGATGATTGGCGGCGGGATCTTCTCCTTGCCGCAAAACATGGCTGCCAGTGCCGGTGTTGGTGCCGTGCTGATCGGCTGGGCCATCACCGCGGTGGGCATGCTCACCTTGGCCTTCGTGTTCCAGACCCTGGCCAACCGTAAACCTGACCTCGATGGCGGGGTGTATGCCTACGCCAAGGCCGGTTTTGGCGACTACATGGGCTTCTCTTCAGCATGGGGTTACTGGATCAGCGCCTGGTTGGGCAACGTCGGTTACTTCGTCTTGCTGTTCAGTACCCTGGGCTACTTCTTCCCGATCTTCGGTGAGGGCAATACCCCGGCGGCAGTGATCGGCGCGTCGATCCTGCTCTGGGCAGTGCACTTTCTGGTACTGCGCGGGATCAAGGAAGCGGCGTTCATCAACCTGGTCACCACCGTGGCCAAGGTCGTGCCGCTGGCGCTGTTCGCCCTGATCTGCCTGTTCGCCTTCAAGCTCGACGTGTTCACCGCCGACATCTGGGGCCTGGGTTCGCCAGACCTGGGCAGCGTGATGAACCAGGTGCGCAACATGATGCTGGTCACCGTCTGGGTGTTCATCGGCATCGAGGGCGCGAGCATCTTCTCCTCACGGGCAGAAAAACGCTCGGACGTGGGTAAAGCCACGGTCATCGGCTTCATCACCGTGCTGCTGTTCCTGGTGCTGGTCAACGTGCTGTCGATGGGCGTGATGACTCAACCTGAGCTGGCCAAGCTGCAGAACCCGTCGATGGCGGCCGTGCTTGAGCACGTGGTCGGCCACTGGGGTGCGGTGCTGATCAGCGTCGGCCTGATCATCTCGCTACTGGGTGCCCTGCTGTCGTGGGTACTGCTGTGTGCGGAGATCATGTTCGCCGCCGCCAAAGACCACACCATGCCGGAGTTCCTGCGCCGCGAGAACGCCAACCATGTGCCGGCCAATGCCCTGTGGCTGACCAACGCCATGGTGCAGATCTTCCTGGTCATCACGCTGTTCTCGGCCAGTACCTATCTGTCGCTGATCTACCTCGCCACCTCGATGATCCTGGTGCCTTACCTGTGGTCGGCGGCCTACGGCTTCCTCATGGCCTTGCGCGGCGAGACCTATGAACAAGCCCCCGGCGAGCGCAACAAAGACCTGATCATCGGCGCCATCGCCCTGCTCTATGCGGTCTGGCTGCTGTATGCCGGCGGGGTCAAGTACCTGCTGCTGTCGGCCCTGCTGTATGCCCCTGGCGCGATCCTGTTCGCCAAGGCCAAGCGCGAACTGGGCCAACCGATTTTTACCAACGTGGAGAAGCTGATCTTCGCCGCCGTAGTCGTGGGCGCGCTGGTCGCGGCCTATGGCCTGTACGACGGATTCCTGACTCTGTAATCACTGAATTTGCATGATGGAGGCAATGAACCATGTCCACCGATAAAGTTAAGTACGGCGTCCATTCCGAAGCCGGCAAACTGCGCAAAGTGATGGTTTGCTCCCCGGGCCTTGCCCACCAGCGCCTGACCCCGAGCAACTGCGACGACCTGTTGTTCGATGACGTCATCTGGGTCAACCAGGCCAAGCGCGACCACTTCGACTTCGTCACCAAAATGCGTGAGCGCGGCATCGAAGTGCTGGAAATGCACAACCTGCTGACCGAGACCATCCAGAATCCTGAAGCGCTGAAATGGATCCTCGATCGCAAGATCACCCCAGATACCGTTGGCGTTGGCCTGACCAACGAAGTGCGCAGCTGGCTCGAAGGACTGGAGCCACGCAAGCTGGCCGAGTTCCTGATCGGCGGCGTGGCCGGTGAAGACCTGCCCGACAGCGAAGGCGCCAGCGTGATCAAGATGTACCGCGACTACCTGGGCCACTCCAGCTTCCTCCTCGACCCGCTGCCCAACACCCAGTTCACCCGTGACACCACCTGCTGGATCTACGGTGGCGTGACCCTGAACCCGATGTACTGGCCAGCGCGACGTCAGGAAACCCTGCTGACCAGCGCGATCTACAAGTTCCACCCCGAGTTCACCGGCGCCGACTTCGAAGTCTGGTACGGCGACCCGGACAAAGACCACGGCAAGGCCACCCTGGAAGGCGGCGACGTCATGCCGATCGGCAATGGCGTGGTGTTGATCGGCATGGGTGAGCGCACCTCGCGCCAAGCCATCGGCCAACTGGCCCAATCGCTGTTCGCCAAGGGCGCAGTGGAAAAAGTGGTGGTCGCCGGCTTGCCGAAATCTCGCGCTGCGATGCACCTGGACACGGTGTTCAGCTTCTGCGACCGCGACCTGGTCACGATCTTCCCAGAAGTGGTCAAAGAGATCGTGCCGTTCGTCATCCGCCCAGACAGCAGCAAGCCGTATGGCATGGATGTGCGTCGCGAGAACAAATCGTTCATCGAGGTGGTGGCCGAATCGCTCAACCTCAAGCAACTGCGCGTGGTCGAAACCGGCGGCAACAGCTTCGCCGCCGAACGCGAACAGTGGGATGACGGTAACAACGTAGTGGCCGTGGAGCCTGGCGTGGTCATCGGCTACGACCGCAACACCTACACCAACACCCTGCTGCGCAAGGCCGGGGTGGAAGTCATCACCATCAGCGCCGGTGAGCTGGGCCGCGGCCGTGGCGGTGGCCACTGCATGACCTGCCCAATCATTCGCGACCCAATCGACTACTAAACGACCATCAACCCGGCCGCGCTTACAAAGCGCCGGCCGGGCCGATTACCGAACTCAAGGAGAATCATCATGGCGTTCAACATTCATAACCGTAACTTGCTCAGCCTGGAACACCACACCACGCGCGAGTTGCGTTACCTGCTCGACCTGTCCCGCGATCTGAAACGCGCCAAGTACACCGGCACCGAGCAGCAACACCTGAAGGGCAACAACATCGCCCTGATCTTCGAAAAGACCTCGACCCGCACCCGCTGTGCATTCGAAGTCGCCGCTTACGACCAGGGCGCCAACGTTACCTACATCGACCCCAATTCCTCGCAGATTGGCCACAAAGAGAGCATGAAGGACACCGCCCGGGTGCTCGGGCGCATGTACGACGCGATCGAGTACCGTGGCTTCAAGCAGGAAATCGTCGAGGAGCTGGCCAAGTTCGCCGGCGTACCCGTCTTCAACGGCCTGACCGATGAATATCACCCGACCCAAATGATCGCCGACGTGCTGACCATGCGCGAAAACAGCGACAAGCCGATCCACGACATCAGCTACGCCTACCTGGGCGACGCCCGTAACAACATGGGCAACTCGCTGCTGCTGATCGGCGCCAAGCTCGGCATGGACGTGCGTATCGCCGCGCCCAAGGCATTGTGGCCACATGATGACCTGGTCGAGCGCTGCAAGAAGTACGCAGAAGAAAGCGGTGCGCGCATCACCCTCACCGAAGACCCGAAAGCAGCGGTCAAAGGCGTGGACTTCGTGCATACCGACGTTTGGGTATCGATGGGTGAGCCGGTCGAAGCCTGGGGCGAACGTATCCAGCAACTGCTGCCCTACCAGGTCAACGCCGAGTTGATGAAAGCCACCGGCAACCCACGGGCCAAGTTCATGCACTGCCTGCCGGCGTTCCACAACTCCGACACCAAGGTCGGCAAACAGATCGCCGAGCAGTATCCGAACCTGAAGAACGGCATCGAAGTGACCGATGACGTGTTCGAGTCGCCAGCGTGTATCGCCTTCGAGCAGGCGGAAAACCGCATGCATACGATCAAGGCGATTCTGGTCTCGACCCTGGCTGACCTGTAACCCCCGAGCAGGGGCTTTTGTGGGAGCGGGCTTGCCCCGCGATTGCGCCAGCCGCAACGACGCCATCGCGGGGCAAGCCCGCTTCCACGGGCCCGCCCCACATTCTCTCTGAAGGACACTTCATCATGCGTATCGTTGTTGCATTGGGCGGCAACGCCCTGCTACGCCGCGGCGAGCCGATGACCGCTGACAACCAGCGCGCCAATATCCGCACCGCTACCGAGCAAATCGCCAAGATCCACCCTGGTAATGAACTGGTCATCGCTCACGGGAACGGCCCGCAGGTCGGCCTGCTGTCGCTTCAGGCGCTGTCCTACAAACCCGACGAAGCCTACCCGCTGGATGTGCTCGGCGCTGAAACCGAAGGCATGATCGGCTACATGATCGAACAGGAACTGGGCAACCTGCTGGCCTTCGAAGTGCCGTTCGCCACCCTGCTGACCCAGGTCGAAGTCGACGCCAATGACCCGGCCTTCAAAGACCCGACCAAGTTCATTGGCCCGGTCTACTCCAAGGAAGAAGCCGAGCGCCTGGCCAAGGAAAAAGGCTGGGTGGTCAAGGCCGACGGCGACAAGTACCGGCGAGTGGTCGCCAGCCCCAAGCCCAAGCGCATTTTCGAAATCCGCCCGATCAAGTGGCTGCTGGAAAAAAGCAGCATTGTCATCTGTGCCGGCGGCGGCGGCATTCCGACCATGTACGACGAAAATCGCAAGCTCAAGGGCATCGAAGCGGTGATCGACAAAGACCTGTGTTCGGCGCTGCTCGCCGAACAGCTGGAGGCCGACCTTTTGATCATCGCCACCGACGTGGATGCGGCCTATATTGACTGGGGCAAGCCGACGCAGAAAGCCATTGCCCAGGCGCACCCCGACGAACTCGAGCGCCTAGGCTTCGCCGCCGGTTCCATGGGGCCGAAGGTGCAGGCCGCCAGTGACTTTGCCCGTAAAACCGGCAAGGTCGCGGTGATCAGCTCGCTGGAAAACATCGAGGACATCGTCAAAGGCACTGCCGGCACCCGTGTTTCCACGGCCCAGCCAGGTATCAGCTACCGTTGAATGCAGTAGGCGGGTGCTCGGCACCCGCTGTTTCAACCTTCCGGAGGATTGCACTGTGGCTCAGTTCCAACCTGGTCATGTACACATCGAACGTACCGCGCTCAACACCAATGATCACAGCTACGATCTGAACATCAACTACGAGGTAGCCCAGGACCCCAGGGAAGGGCGCGGTATCCAGTTCCACATGCATGGCAGCATCGAGGGCAAGCCGGTGGACGAGAAGTTCTTTCTCGCCAAGGACCAGGTCTTGCCGAGTTTTCTCAGCCTGGCCACGCGCAAGGCCCAGAGCTACCTGCCAGCGCCGAAGAAATTCGAGTCGCTGGGATCGACGCACAAGATCTACGACCTGATGTTCGAAGACATCCGTCAGCAACTGGATGTGAAGTCTGGCGATCCGATCAAGCCTGAGCATCTGGGCAACGCCTGACACCGCCATCGCGGGGCAAGCACGCTTCTACAGACACGGCGCCGATTCCGACGGCGGCGCGGCCCCTGTTGGAACGGGCTTGCCCCGCGATTGGGCCTGAGCCCCTTCGCAATGGCATACTGACGCCCTCTCCCTTACCTCCGTTGCCCCCATGCGCATCCACGTCAGCTTCATCGACCGCGTCGGCATCACCCAGGAAGTCCTGGCCCTGCTCGGTGCCCGCAACCTCAACCTGGACGCCGTGGAGATGGTCCCGCCGAACGTCTACATCGACGCCCCGACCCTCAGCCCCGCAGTGCTCGAAGAGCTCCACGACGCCCTGTTCGAAGTGCACGGCGTGCAATCGGTGGAAGTGGTCGACATCCTCCCCGGCCAGCGTCGCCATTTGCAGCTCGATGCCCTGCTCGCGGCCATGAGCGACCCAGTGCTGGCGGTGGACAGCGCCGGCAAGGTGCTGCTGGCCAACCCGGCCCTGATCGCCCTCTGCGGGCGGGAGTCGGCTGGGCGTTCGGTCGGTGAATTGTTCAAAGACCCCGACCTGCTCCAGGCGCTGCTGGACAACAACTTCCACCTGCCGATGCGCGAGATGCAGCTCGACGGCCAGAGCCTGCTGCTCGATGCCACGCCAATTACCAACGCCGGTGGCCTGCTCACCTTGTATCCGCCCAACCGCATGGGCGAACGCTTGTCAGCGCTGCACCACGATCACGCCGAAGGCTTTGACGCACTGCTCGGCGACTCCCCGGCCATCCGCACCCTCAAGGCTCGCGCGCTGCGCGTAGCAGTGCTCGATGCGCCGTTGCTGGTGCACGGCGAAACCGGCACCGGCAAGGAGCTGGTAGCCCGCGCCAGCCATGCCCTGAGCAGCCGCCATGCCGCGCCCTTCCTGGCGCTGAACTGCGCGGCACTGCCCGAGAGCCTGGCCGAGAGCGAGCTATTCGGCTACGCCCCCGGCGCGTTTACCGGCGCCCAGCGTGGTGGCAAGCCAGGGCTGATGGAACTGGCCAACCAAGGCACGGTGTTTCTCGACGAGATTGGCGAGATGTCGCCCTATCTGCAAGCCAAGCTATTGCGCTTTCTCAGCGATGGCAGCTTCCGCCGAGTAGGTGGCGATCGCGAGGTCAAGGTCGACGTGCGCATCATCAGCGCCACCCATCGCGATCTGGAACGGATGGTCGCCGAGGGCAGCTTTCGCGAAGACCTGTTCTACCGCCTCAATGTACTCAACCTGCAGGTGCCGCCGCTGCGGGAACGCGGTCAGGATATCCTGCTGCTGGCGCACTACTTCATGCAGCAGGCCTGCACCCAGATCCAGCGCCCGCCTTGCAGGCTGACACCGGGCACCCATGCCGCCCTGCTGGCCAATCCTTGGCCAGGCAATGTGCGCCAGTTGCAGAACGTGATTTTTCGCGCGGCGGCGATTTGCGAAAGCGATCTGGTGGATATTGGCGATCTGGATATCGCCGGCACTTCAGTGGCGCGCGGGCAAGAGGCCGAGGTCGGCAGCCTGGAGCAGGCGGTGGGGGAATTTGAGCGCGAGCTGTTGCAGCGCTTGTATGCCAGCTACCCCTCGACCCGGCAGTTGGCTGGGCGCTTGCAGACTTCGCATACCGCGATTGCCCAGCGGCTGCGCAAATATGGGATTTCCGGCAAGGCCTGATAAAGGCCGTGTCACTACTGACGCTATCGCGGGGCAAGCCCGCTCCCACGCAGCCTTTCCCACGTGCGACGGGAGAGACTGCGTGGGAAAGGCTGCGTGGGAGCGGGCTTGCCCCGTGATGAGGCCCTGAAAAGCTTTCTGTATCGATTTAAATACATCGTATCGAATTCAATACATGGCGAATTCACCCATAACGGCCAAGGGTTTGATCCTTCGAACCTTTTGAGGCCTCCATCTCTGTAGCGATTTCATTCCATTCTTCACAGCCGAATATTTACGCTCTTTATCAAGTCATTGATTTATAAGTGATTTATTTAACTGGCCACAATATTGCTTAGGGAAGTCCCACCCAAGAGCGCGGCCCACCGCGCCCACGCCCCAGCTTCCCTGAGGAATTCCCATGAGCGAGTTGCGTTTCACCGAAGATCACGAATGGCTGCGTACTGAAGCCGATGGCAGCGTCACCGTAGGCATCACCGCCTTCGCCCAGAACGCCCTGGGTGACGTGGTCTATGTGCAACTGCCGGAGCTGCAACGCTACGAGCAAGGTGCAGAAGCCTCTACCGTCGAATCGGTCAAAGCCGCCAGCGGCGTGTACATGCCACTGACCGGTGAAGTAGTCGCGGTCAACCAGCAGCTTGCCGATAATCCCGAACTGGTCAACGAAGATCCGCTGGGCGAAGGCTGGTTCTTCCGCTTCATCCCCGCCGATGCCAACGCCCTGGCTGCCCTGCTCGACCAGGACGCCTACGACCGCCTGATCAAAGCCAACGCCGACGCCTGAGGAACTGCCATGACCATCAACCTCGGCACCGCCAACGAATTCATCGCCCGCCATATCGGCCCACGCAGCGCTGACGAGCACGCCATGCTCGCCACCCTGGGCTTCGACTCGCTCGAGGCGATGAGCGCCGCCGTCATCCCCGACAGCATCAAGGGCACCAGCGTCCTGGGCAGCAGCGACGGCCAGAGCGAAGCTGATGCGCTCGCCGCGCTTAAAGCCATCGCCGGCAAGAACCAACTGTTCAAGAGCCTGATCGGCCAGGGTTACTACAACACCCACACCCCGGCGCCGATCCTGCGCAACCTGCTGGAAAACCCGGCCTGGTACACCGCCTACACCCCGTACCAGCCAGAAATCTCTCAAGGTCGCCTGGAAGCGCTGCTCAACTTCCAGACCCTGATCAGCGACCTGACCGGCCTGCCGATCGCCAACGCCTCCCTGCTCGACGAAGCCACCGCGGCCGCCGAGGCCATGACCTTCTGCAAACGCCTGTCGAAGAACAAGGGCAGCCATGCCTTCTTCGCCTCGGCCCATTGCCACCCGCAAACCCTCGACGTACTGCGCACCCGCGCCGAACCGCTGGGCATCGACGTGGTGGTTGGCGATGAGCGTGAACTGACCGACGTCAGTGCCTTCTTCGGCGCGCTGCTGCAATACCCGGCGAGCAATGGCGACGTGTTCGATTACCGCGAACTGGTGCAGCGTTTCCATGCTGCCAACGCCCTGGTCGCAGTCGCTGCCGACCTGCTGGCCCTGACCCTGTTGACCCCGCCGGGTGAGTTCGAAGCCGACGTGGCCATCGGCAGCGCCCAGCGTTTCGGCGTGCCGCTAGGCTTCGGTGGCCCGCACGCGGCTTACTTCGCCACCCGCGACGCGTTCAAGCGCGACATGCCGGGGCGTCTGGTCGGCGTGTCGATCGACCGCTTCGGCAAGACCGCCCTGCGCCTGGCCATGCAGACCCGCGAGCAACATATCCGCCGCGAGAAGGCCACCAGCAACATCTGCACCGCGCAGGTCCTGCTGGCCAACATCGCCAGCATGTTCGCTGTGTACCACGGCCCGGCCGGCCTCAAGCGCATCGCCGAGCGCACCCATGCACTGACCGCGATCCTGGCCGCAGGTCTTGAGCAACTGGGCGCCAAGGTCGTCACCCAAGCCTATTTCGATACCCTGACCCTGGCCACCGGCCAAGCGACCGCCGCCCTGCACGACAAGGCGCGCGCCCAGCGCATCAACCTGCGCCAGATCGACGCCGATCATCTGGGCCTGTCGCTCGACGAAACCAGCACCCAGGCCGATGTCGAAACCCTCTGGCAGTTGTTCGCAGGCGACCAGCCTGTGCCTGAGTTCGCCGCCCTTGCCGCCGCCAGCGCCTCGCGCCTGCCGGCCGCGCTGCTGCGCCAATCGGCAATTCTCGAACACCCGGTATTCAACCGCTATCACAGCGAAACCGAGCTGATGCGCTACCTGCGCCGCCTGGCCGACAAGGACCTGGCGCTGGACCGCAGCATGATCCCGCTGGGCTCGTGCACCATGAAGCTCAACGCCGCCAGCGAAATGATCCCAGTGACCTGGGCCGAGTTCGGCAATCTGCACCCGTTTGCGCCTGCCGCGCAGAGCCAGGGCTACCTGCAGATGACCACTGAGCTGGAAGCCATGCTCTGCGCCGCCACCGGCTATGACGCCGTGTCGCTGCAACCCAACGCTGGCTCCCAGGGCGAATACGCAGGCCTGTTGGCGATCCGTGCCTACCACCGCAGCCGCGGCGAGGCGCATCGCAATATCTGCCTGATCCCCTCCTCGGCCCACGGCACCAACCCCGCTACCGCGCACATGGCCGGTATGCGCGTGGTGGTCACCGCGTGTGACGCACGTGGCAACGTCGACATCGACGATCTGCGCGCCAAGGCCCTCGAGCACCGCGAGCAGCTCGCGGCGATCATGATCACCTACCCATCGACCCACGGCGTGTTCGAAGAAGCGATCGGCGAGATCTGCGCGATCATCCACGACAACGGCGGCCAGGTGTACATCGATGGCGCCAACATGAACGCCATGGTCGGCCTGTGTGCCCCCGGCAAGTTCGGTGGCGACGTGTCGCACCTGAACCTGCACAAAACCTTCTGCATCCCCCACGGTGGTGGCGGCCCGGGCGTCGGCCCGATCGGCGTCAAGTCGCACCTGGCGCCGTTCCTGCCAGGCCACGCCGCGCTGGAAAACACTAGCGGCGCCGTTTGCGCGGCACCGTTCGGCAGCGCCAGCATTCTGCCGATCACCTGGATGTACATTCGAATGATGGGTGGTGCGGGTCTTACCCGGGCTTCGCAGATGGCCATCCTCAACGCCAACTACATCGCCCGTCGACTGGAAGAGCACTATCCTGTGTTGTACACCGGCGGCAATGGCCTGGTAGCGCACGAATGCATCCTCGACCTGCGCCCGCTCAAGGACACCAGCGGCATCAGCGTCGATGACGTGGCCAAGCGCCTGATCGACTTCGGTTTCCACGCCCCGACCATGTCCTTCCCGGTCGCCGGCACGCTGATGATCGAACCGACCGAAAGTGAGTCCAAGGAAGAACTGGACCGTTTCTGCGAGGCGATGATCAAGATTCGTGAGGAAATTCGCGCCGTCGAGAGCGGCAGCCTGGACAAGGACGACAACCCGCTGAAGAACGCGCCGCACACCGCCGCAGAGCTGGTCGGCGAGTGGAGCCATGGCTATAGCCGTGAGCAGGCGGTGTACCCGCTGGCGAGCCTGATCGAAGCCAAGTACTGGCCACCGGTGGGCCGCGTCGACAACGTATTTGGTGATCGCAACCTGGTGTGCGCTTGCCCGTCGATCGAGAGCTATCAGGACGTCTGAGCCCAGCCACATGCGGGGGCTGCGCTGCAGCCCATCGCAGGCTCCGCCAGCTCCTGCACCAGCAACACTCATAGCCCTGTAGGAGCGGGCGTTGCCTGCGAGGGGCCGCAAAGCGGTCCTGCTGCTGCGCCAAGCCCACCGCAACGAGGAGCAAGCTAATGTCACTGAGCGTCTTCGACCTGTTCAAGATCGGCATCGGCCCCTCCAGTTCTCACACCGTCGGCCCGATGCGCGCCGCTGCGCGCTTCGCCGAAGGGCTGCGGCGCGATCACCTGTTGAGCCAAACCGTCTGCGTCAAAGCCGAGCTGTACGGCTCGCTGGGCGCTACCGGCAAAGGCCACGGCAGTGACAAGGCGGTGTTGCTCGGCCTGGAAGGCGAGCAGCCCGATACGGTCGACACCGAATCCATCCCCGCCCGCCTGCAGGCAATCCGCGAAAGCGGCCAGTTGCGCCTGCTCGGCGAACAGCCGATTGGCTTCGTCGAAAAACAGCACCTGGCGATGATCCGCAAACCGCTGGATTACCACCCCAACGGCATGATCTTCCGCGCTTTCGACGCAGCCGGATTACAAATCCGCAGCCGCGAGTACTACTCGGTCGGTGGCGGTTTCGTGGTCGACGAAGAGGCGGCCGGGCACGATCGCATCGTCGAGGACCGCACGCCACTGACCTACCCCTTCACCACCGGCAAAGAGCTGCTCGCCCATTGCAGCGCCCAGCAACTGTCGTTCAGCCAGGTGATGCTGGCCAACGAAGCCGCCTGGCGCCCAGAAAGCGAGACCCGTGCCGGCCTGCTGCGGATCTGGCAAGTGATGCAGGACTGTGTCGCGGCCGGCTGTCGCCATGAGGGCATCTTGCCGGGCGGGCTGAAGGTCAAGCGCCGGGCGCCGGCGTTGTACCGGCAGCTCAGCCAGCACCCGGAGGCGAGCCTGCGCGACGCCTTGTCGGTGCTCGACTGGGTCAACCTCTATGCCCTGGCGGTCAACGAAGAAAATGCCAACGGCGGGCGCGTAGTCACCGCGCCGACCAATGGCGCGGCCGGGATCATCCCGGCGGTTCTGCACTACTACATGCGCTTCGTGCCGGGTGCCAGTGACGACGGCGTAGTGCGTTTTCTGCTGACCGCCGCCGCTATCGGCATCCTGTACAAAGAAAACGCCTCGATCTCCGGCGCCGAAGTGGGCTGCCAGGGCGAGGTCGGCGTGGCGTGCTCGATGGCCGCTGGGGCGCTGTGCGAAGTGATGGGCGGCACCCCGCAGCAAGTCGAGAACGCTGCCGAAATCGGCATGGAGCACAACCTGGGCCTGACCTGCGACCCCATCGGCGGCTTGGTTCAGGTGCCCTGCATCGAGCGCAACGCCATGGGCTCGGTGAAGGCGATCAACGCCGTGCGCATGGCCTTGCGCGGTGACGGCCAGCACTTCGTCTCGCTCGACAAGGTGATCCGCACCATGCGCCAGACCGGCGCCGACATGAAAAGCAAATACAAGGAGACCGCCCGCGGCGGTCTTGCCGTCAACATCATCGAATGTTGAGCCAACAACAAATCAAGGAGTTGCTGATGTCCGAAACACTGCACAAGACCCCACTGCACGCCCTGCACCTGGAACTGGGCGCACGCATGGTGCCGTTCGCCGGCTTTGACATGCCCGTGCAGTACCCGCTGGGGGTGATGAAGGAACACCTGCACACCCGCGAACAGGCCGGCCTGTTCGATGTTTCGCACATGGGTCAGATCCGCCTGCTCGGGGCCGACGCCGCCCGTGCCCTGGAAACCCTGGTGCCAGTGGATATCGTCGACCTGCCGGTGGGAATGCAGCGCTACGCCATGTTCACCAATGAAAGCGGTGGCATCCTCGATGACCTGATGGTCGCCAACCTGGGTAACGATGAGTTGTTCCTGGTGGTCAACGCTGCCTGCAAAGAGCAGGACCTGGCCCACCTGCAACAGCACATCGGCAACCGCTGCGACGTCCAGCCGCTGTTCGAAGAGCGCGCCCTGCTCGCCCTGCAAGGCCCAGCGGCGGTCACGGTGCTTGCGCGCCTGGCACCCGAAGTGGCTGGCATGACCTTCATGCAGTTCCGTCCCATCACATTGCTCGGCCAGGACTGCTACGTCAGCCGCTCGGGCTACACCGGCGAAGACGGCTACGAGATTTCCGTGCCTGCAGCCGCTGCCGAGGCCCTGGCCCGTCGCCTGCTGGCTGAGCCTGAAGTCCAGGCCATCGGCCTGGGCGCGCGCGACTCGCTGCGCCTTGAGGCAGGCCTGTGCTTGTATGGCCACGATATGAACAGCGCCACCACACCGATCGAGGCCAGCTTGCTCTGGGCCATTTCCAAAGTGCGTCGGGCCGATGGTGCGCGCGCAGGTGGCTTCCCCGGCGCCGCTGCGATCTTCGCCCAGCAGCAGCAAGGCGTGGCACGCAAGCGAGTCGGCCTGTTGCCGCAAGAACGTACTCCGGTGCGTGAGGGCGCCGAGATTGTCGACGAGGCCGGCAACATTGTTGGCGCAGTGTGCAGCGGCGGCTTCGGCCCGACACTCGGTGCACCGCTGGCAATGGGTTATGTCGATAGCGAACATGCCGCACTCGATACCTCGCTGTATGCGCTGGTCAGGGGCAAACGAGTTGCCTTGAAAGTCAGCAAAATGCCTTTTGTCGCGCAACGTTACTATCGCGGTTGAAAGCCGTTTCGAGCAGGCGGGCAATATTCGTTTTCGAACCTGCTCCATAACTTTTGAACATGGCGCCAGCCCAGGCGCCATGCCGCCTGCAGACAAACGGGGCGGTTATCGGAAAAAGGCCGAAATCGGCGAATCGGCAGGGCTTGTTTTTGTCTTGGGAGTTGGCGTACATTCAGCTCACTGTGTTTGCATGGGTCGCAACAGTTCGTGACCTGGGCCAGTAGCTGCAATCTGCTACAACCCGTTCGACGTCTCTTACTTTCCTGCAACCCAGCCCAGTACGCTTTCGTCTATTCGATACGAAAGAAACTGTTATTACTCTCTAAAGATTCATAGGAAATAAGACAATGGCTGAGCGTCAGAACGGTACCGTCAAGTGGTTCAATGACGAAAAAGGTTACGGTTTCATCACCCCAGAGAGCGGTGCTGACCTGTTCGTTCACTTCCGTGCCATTCAAGGCAACGGTTTCAAGAGCCTGAAAGAAGGCCAGAAGGTGACTTTCGTTGCCGTCCAGGGCCAGAAAGGCATGCAGGCTGACGAAGTTCAAGCCGAAGGCTGATCTGCGTTAAAAAAGCCCCTGCATTGATCCGCAGGGGCTTTTTTATGCCTGCAATTCCATAGAATGGGCCTTTGCCATCTGGAGTTGCCCTGCATGCCCAAGCATTCCCTTTCTCCCCAGGGTGATTTCCCGCCTGTTGGCCTGGGCCGTCGCCTGGCGGCGATGTTCTATGACTTCCTGCTGTGCACCGCCCTGCTGATCGTCACTGCCGGGGTCTACAAGATGATCCAGATGGCGATCATCGGCGAGGCGCGCATGCGCGAGCTGACCGATGCCGGTGCGTTGGATGGTGATCCGCTGCTGTCGACGATCCTGGTGTTTGCGCTGTTTGGCTTTTTTGCCAAGTTCTGGACCCATGGCGGCCAGACCCTGGGCATGCAGGTGTGGGGCGTGCGCGTGCAGAACGCCGATGGCAGCGCGATCAGCCTGTGGCAGGCGCTGCTGCGGTTTGTCGTGTCGATCGCGTCCTGGCTGTGCTTGGGGATGGGGTTTGTCTGGTCGTTGATCGACAAGCGCAAGCGCAGCTGGCATGACATCTACTCCGAGACTCAACTGGTGCGGGTTCCGAAACAGAAGAAATAACCTGCCCAGTGGATCAGCTCCTACAGAAAATTGGCCATGAAAAAGCCGACCCTAAGGTCGGCTTTTTCACATCGCCCAGGCCATCAGCCCGCTCGACGCAGCAACCACAGCCCGGCCAGCGCACAAACGCCTGCCGGTATCACCACCGCCAACAGCGGCGGGAAGCCAAACACCTGGCTGGATGGGCCAAGCAGGTCTTGGGCAATCCGGAACACAAAGCCCACCAATACACCGGTGAACACACGTTGCCCCAGGGTCACCGAACGCAGTGGGCCGAAGATGAACGAAATCGCCATCAGCACCAGCGCTGCGGTCACCGCCGGCTGCAGCACCTTGGTCCAGAACGCCAGCCAGTAGCGAGCATTGTTCAGGCCTTGGTCAGACAGGTAATGGATGTAGTCCCACAGCCCGGTAATCGACAGCGACTCGGGCGCCAGCACTACGGTATTGAGCAACTGCGGGGTTACCGACACATCCCAGCGCTCTTCCGGGGCCTTGACCACTTCGGTGTGGTCGCCACGGAAGTGAGTGGTGGTGACATCGTTGAGCACCCAGTGGTCTTCGTTGTACTTGGCCCGACGGGCAAAGCTGGAGGTGACGATCTTGCGCTCATCGTCGAAGCGATAGCGGGTCACACCCAGCAGCAGGCCGTTAGGCTGCACCGAGTTGATGTGCACGAACTCTTCGCCCTGGCGGTGCCACATGCCGCGCTTGGAGCTCTGCGCCTCGCCACCGCCCTGTGCCAGCGAGCGCTCGGCCTGGCCTTTGTTTTCGGTAACCGGGGCGACGTACTCGCCGATCAGCAGACCGACCAGCATCAGCACCAGCATCGGTTTCATGACCGCCCAGACGATCCGCCCGATCGATACGCCGGCAGCCCGCATGATGGTCAGTTCGCTGCTGCTGGCCAGGCTACCCAGGCCGATCAGGCAGCCGATCAAGGCCGCCATCGGCAGCATCTCGTAGAGCCGGCGAGGCGCGGTCATCAAGACGAAGTAACCGGCGTCGAGCACGGTGTAGGTATCGCTCAGGTCGCCCATCTCATCGATGAAGGCGAACAGCGAGGCCAGGCCAAGAATGATGCCGAGCACAGCCAGGATGGCCAGCAGCACGCTCATGCCGATATAGCGATCCAGCTTAACCATGAGACACCCCCGCACGCCGCGCAGCACGTTTGAGGCACATTGGCTCCCAGTACATCAGGCCCAGGCCGATCAGCAGGAACAGCCCGTGCACCCACCACATGCCCAGGGCGATCGGGAGCTTGCCCTTCTCCAGGGCGCCGCGTACGGAAATCAGCATTGTCAGGTAAGCCATGTAGAGGAGGATCGCCGGCAGCAGCTTGAGGAAGCGGCCCTGGCGAGGATTGACCCGCGACAGCGGGACTGCCAGCAAGGTCACGACAAACACCAGCAGCGGCAGCGACAGCCGCCATTGCAGCTCGGCACGCTCACGCAGGCCTTTATGACCGATCAGCTCGGACGTCGGGATGGCCTCACGCTCGGTGACTTCTTCACTGACTTCAGGCTTGGGCAGCAGCACGCCGTAAGTGTCGTACTTGATCGCCCGGTAGTCGGCCTGGCCAGGGTTGCCGTCGTAGCGGTAGCCGTTTTCCAGGATCAGGTAACGGTTGCCGTCGGCCTGCACTTCCTGGTGGCCTTTTTCGGCAACCAGTACCGAAGGCGCGCGGTCCTTGGTCTTGTCGGCGTTAAAGCGCTTCTCGGAAATGAACACGCCAGCCAGATTGACCCGGTCATCGGACAGCTGCTCGGTGTAGGTCACCCGTGAGCCATCGCGCAGGGTCTGGAAACGCCCAGGCACCAGGGTGTCGAACTCGGTCAGGGCATCTTGCTGATTGATGATCTGCTGCACCTGCGACACACCTTGTGGCGCCAGGCTCAAGCTCAGCCAAGCGACCAGCAGGGCGACCAGGGCCGCTGGGGCCATGGTCATCGCCAGCAGGCGTTGCTGGCTCATGCCGGTGGCCGAGAGCACGGTCATCTCGCTCTCAAGGTACAACCGGCCATAAGCCAGCAGAATGCCCAGGAACAAGCCCAACGGCAGGATCAGCTGCAAGAAACCCGGCAGCCGGAAGCCCATGATCAGGAACAGCACGCTCGGGTCGAGCACGCCCTGGGCGGCCTGTGCCAGGTATTTGATGAAACGCCCGCTCATGATGATCACCAGCAGCACAGCGCTGACGGCGCTCAAGGTCAGCAGGACCTCGCGGGACAGATAACGAAAGACGATCAAACCAGACACTCCTGGGTTGTCAGGGGCGAACAGCCAATTAATGGCTTCGGACAGCCAAGACCTATGCCGGTTCGCCAACGGCGAACCTCCATGTAAAGTGCGCGCATTATCCTGTGATTGACCTCGCCTGTCACTTGGCCGCGCATGACAGTACATATCGGGGTTGTCAGCGGCCTTGCCCCAGGCTCAAACTGGCAGCTTTTCCGCTGGCACGCGACCACGCGGCCAAGCCCGCTTCGAGCGCGCACTCATTGCGCCAACTCACAGATCTACGGGGTCCTGACATGGAACTGGTTGTAAAAAGCGTAGCTGCTGCATCGTTGAAAACCGCCACGCTGGTAGTGGCCGTCGGCGAGGGGCGCAAGCTCGGCAACATCGCCAAGGCCGTCGATGAAACGTCCAATGGCGCCATCTCCGCCGTGCTCAAGCGTGGCGACCTGGCTGGCAAGCCTGGCCAGACCCTGCTGCTGCACAGCCTGCCGGGCCTGAAGGCCGAGCGCGTGCTGCTGGTTGGCAGCGGCAAGGACGCCCTGGGCGATCGCAGCTGGCGCAAGCTGGCCGTGAGCGTGGCCGGTGTGCTGAAGAGCCTGGGTGGCAGCGACGCGGTACTGGCCCTGGACGATATCGCCGTCACTGGCCGCGACGCGCATTACGGCAAATACCGCCTGCTGGCCGAAACCCTGCTTGACGGCGACTACCTGTTCGACCGCTTCAAGAGCCAGAAGGCCGAGCCGCGCGTGCTCAAGAAAATCACCCTGCTGGCCGACAAGGCCGGCCTGGCCGAGGTCGAGCGTGCCGTCAAGCACGCCAGCGCGATCGCCAGCGGCATGTCCTTGACCCGCGACCTGGGCAACCTGCCGCCGAACATCTGCCACCCAAGCTACCTGGCCGAACAGGCCAAGGAACTGGGCAAGGCCAACAAAGGCCTGAAGGTCGAAGTGTTCGACGAGAAGAAGATCAAAGACCTCGGGATGGGCGCGTTCTACGCCGTTGGCCAGGGCAGCGAACAGCCACCACGCTTGATCGTCATGCAATACCAGGGCGGCAAGAAGAGCGAAAAACCGTTCGTACTGGTGGGTAAAGGCATCACCTTCGACACCGGCGGCATCAGCCTCAAGCCAGGCGCCGGCATGGATGAAATGAAGTACGACATGTGCGGCGCAGCCAGCGTGTTCGGCACCCTGCGTGCGGTGCTCGAGCTCAAGCTGCCGATCAACCTGGTGTGCATCCTGGCCTGTGCCGAGAACATGCCAAGCGGCAACGCCACCCGCCCTGGCGACATCGTCACCACCATGAGCGGGCAAACCGTCGAAATCCTCAACACCGACGCTGAAGGCCGCCTGGTGCTGTGCGATGCCCTGACCTACGCCGAACGCTTCAAGCCGCAGGCGGTGATCGACATCGCCACCCTGACTGGCGCCTGCATCGTCGCCCTGGGCAGCCACACCACCGGCCTGCTGGGCAACAACGACGATCTGCTCGAGCAACTGCTCAGCGCCGGCAAGCGGGCCGACGACCGCGCCTGGCAGCTGCCGCTGTTCGACGAGTACCAGGAGCAGCTGGACAGCCCGTTCGCCGACATCGCCAACATCGGCGGGCCGAAGGCCGGCACCATTACCGCGGCGTGCTTCCTGTCGCGCTTTGCCAAGGCCTACAACTGGGCGCACCTGGACATCGCTGGCACCGCCTGGATCAGCGGCGGCAAGGACAAAGGCGCCACTGGCCGCCCCGTGCCCCTGCTGACCCAATACCTGCTCGACCGCGCCAACGCCTGACCCCGCACGGCGGGTGCGCCGCTCGCGGCCACCCGCCAACGGACTGAACCATGAGCCAAGTAGATTTCTATATCCTGCCCACCGACTCGCTGTCGGCGCGGCTGGATTTCGCCTGCAAGCTGTGTGAGAAAGCCTGGCGCCTCGGCCACCGGGTCTACCTGCATTGCCAGGACGGCGAACAGCGTGAACAACTCAACCAACGCCTGTGGCACTTCAAGGGCGAGGCCTTCGTGCCCCACGACCTGGCCGAGGCCCATGCCGACGCTGCAGTGGTCCTGGGTTTGGGGAGTGACGCCGGTGACCATCGCGACCTGCTGATCAACCTGGGCGGCGACGTTCCGGGGTTTGTCGAGCAGTTCGCCCGGGTGGCCGAGATCGTCGTCGAGGAGCCCAGCATTCGCCTTGCCGCACGAGAGCGGTTCCGTTTCTACCGTGAACGGGGCTATGCTCTGCAAGATCACCGCCTACAGCGACTTTAACGACGATGGACAAGCACTCTCCCCTGCCCGATTCTGCCCATCTGCTCGACGACCTGGAGTCGATCCGCGAGCTGTTGGGTGATGCCGACCTGCAACCACCGCTGCTGACCGATACGGTCGAACAGATTCCCCTGCTGCTGGACGAGCCCGCCGGCAATGCACCGGCTGTAGCGCAGCCGGTAGCCCCTGCCGCTGCCGAAGAAGAAGACCCGCAGACTCGCCGCCAGGACACCCTGCTGCGCCTGGACGCCGAACTGCGTGCCGCTGCCCAGTTGATCATGCAAGACGTGATCAACGACTTCACCCCACATATCGAAACCGAGATCAAGCGCCGCCTCGATGCGCGCATGGAGCGCCTGCTCAAGCGCCCCGAGTAAGCCTCGAACCTGAATGTGTCCGTTGTGACCCTATCGCGGGGCAAGCCCGCTCCCACGCCTTGTCAATGCCAAGCCTGCGTGGGAGGAGCGCCTGCTCAAGCGCCTTGTCAATGGACAAGCCTGCGTGGGAGGAGCGCCTGTTCTAGCGCCTTGTCAATGGACAAGCCTGCGTGGGAAGAGCGCCTGTTCTAGCGCCTTGTCAATGGACAAGCCTGCGTGGGAAGAGCGCCTGTTCTAGCGCCTTGTCAATGGACAAGCCTGCGTGGGAAGAGCGCCTGTTCTAGCGCCTTGTCAATGGACAAGCCTGCGTGGGAGCGGGCTTGCCCCGCGATAGGGCCAGACCTGCATAACAAGACCCCAGCAGCTTGTCGCCTGAAACCTACGGCTCCGTTATACTTCTCGGCTTTCCCGAATTAATGCCTAAGGGTCCCGCCGCGCATGGATAAGACCTACCAGCCGCACGCCATCGAAACTTCCTGGTACAACACCTGGGAGTCCGAGAACTATTTCGCCCCACAAGGTGCAGGCGAGTCCTACACCATCATGATCCCGCCACCGAACGTGACCGGCAGCCTGCACATGGGCCACGGTTTCAACAACGCGATCATGGACGCCCTGATCCGTTTCCGCCGCATGCAGGGTCGCAACACCCTGTGGCAGCCAGGCACCGACCACGCCGGTATCGCCACCCAGATGCTGGTCGAGCGCCAGCTGGAGGCCAAGGGCCAGAACCGTCATGACCTGGGCCGCGAGCAGTTCCTGGAGAAGGTCTGGGAGTGGAAGGAGCAGTCCGGTGGCAACATCAGCCGGCAGATCCGCCGCCTGGGTTCGTCGGTCGACTGGAGCCGCGAGCGCTTCACCATGGACGACGGCCTGTCCGACGCGGTCAAGGAAGCCTTCGTCCGCCTGCACGAAGACGGCCTGATCTACCGCGGCAAGCGCCTGGTCAACTGGGACACCAAGCTGCACACCGCCATCTCTGACCTGGAAGTGGAAAACCACGACGAGAAAGGTCACCTGTGGAACCTGCGCTACCCGCTGGCCGACGGCGCCAAGACTGCCGATGGCAAGGACTACCTGGTCGTGGCCACCACCCGTCCGGAAACCCTGCTGGGTGACGCTGCGGTCGCGGTCAACCCGAATGACGAGCGCTACCAGGCCCTGATCGGCAAGTTCGTCAAGCTGCCGCTGGTCGGCCGCCTGATCCCGATCATCGGCGACGATTATTGCGACCCGGAATTCGGCACCGGCTGCGTGAAGATCACCCCAGCCCACGACTTCAACGACTATGAAGTCGGCAAGCGCCATAACTTGCCGCTGCTGAACATCTTCGACAAGAACGCCCTGGTGCTGGCCAGTGCCCAGGCCTTCAACCTCGACGGCAGCGTCAACGAACAGATCGACACCAGCCTGCCAGCGCAATACGCCAGCCTCGACCGCTTCGTCGCGCGCAAGCAGATCGTTGCCGACCTCGATGCCCAGGGCCTGCTGGTCAGCGTCGATGACCACGCGCTGAAAGTGCCGAAAGGCGATCGCTCCGGCACCGTCATCGAGCCGTGGCTGACCGACCAGTGGTATGTCTCCACCAAGCCGCTGGCAGAACCTGCCATCGCCGCTGTGGAAGACGGCCGCATCCAGTTCGTGCCCAAGCAGTACGAAAACATGTACTTCTCGTGGATGCGTGACATCCAGGACTGGTGCATCAGCCGTCAGCTGTGGTGGGGCCACCGGATCCCGGCGTGGTACGACGAGGCCGGCCAGGTCTACGTTGGCCGCAACGAGGAAGAAGTGCGTACCAAGCACAACCTGGGCAGCGACGTGGTCCTGCGCCAGGACGACGACGTGCTCGACACCTGGTTCAGTTCCGGCCTGTGGACCTTCTCCACCCTCGGCTGGCCGGAGCAGACCGAGTTCCTGAAGAAATTCCACTCCACCGACGTGCTGGTCACCGGCTTCGACATCATCTTCTTCTGGGTCGCCCGGATGATCATGCTGACCATGCACCTGGTGAAGAACGAGGACGGCACTCCGCAGGTTCCGTTCAAGACCGTCTACGTCCACGGTCTGGTGCGCGACGGCCAGGGCCAGAAGATGTCCAAGTCCAAGGGCAACGTGCTTGACCCGCTGGACATCGTCGATGGCATCACCCTCGACGCCCTGCTAGAAAAACGCACCAGCGGCATGATGCAGCCCAAGCTTGCCGAGAAGATCGCCAAGCAGACCAAGGCCGAGTTCCCCGAAGGCATCGCCAGCTACGGCACCGACGCCCTGCGCTTCACCTTCTGCTCGCTGGCCTCCACCGGCCGCGACATCAAGTTCGACATGGGCCGCGTCGAAGGCTACCGCAACTTCTGCAACAAGATCTGGAACGCCGCCCGCTACGTGCTGGACAAAGGCGAAGACTGCGGCCAGAACGGCGAGGCCTACGAGCTGTCGCTGGCCGACCGCTGGATCATCTCGCAGCTGCAGCGCACCGAAGCTGAAGTGACCCGTCAGCTCGAGCAGTTCCGCTTCGACCTGGCCAGCCAGGCCCTGTACGAGTTCATCTGGAACCAGTACTGCGACTGGTACCTGGAGCTGTCCAAGCCGGTCCTGTGGGACGAAAACGCCCCGGTCGAGCGCGCCCGCGGCACCCGTCGCACCCTGGTACGCGTGCTGGAAGTGGCCCTGCGCCTGGCCCACCCGTTCATGCCGTTCATCACCGAAGAAATCTGGCAGCGCATCGCGCCGCTGGCAGGCATCGACGGCAAGACCATCATGCTGCAACCATGGCCCGTGGCCAACGACAGCCGCATCGACGTAGCGGCCGAAGGTGACATCGAGTGGCTGCAACAGTTGATGGTCGGTCTGCGTAACATTCGCGCCGAGATGAACATTGGCCCAGGCAAACCGCTGCCGCTGTTCCTCAAGAACGCCAATGCCGACGACCAGCGTCGCTTGCAAGAAAACGAAGCGCTGCTCAAGAAGCTGGCCAAGGTCGAGTCGTTCACCGTGCTCGGCGAACAGGACGAAGCGCCACTGTCGGCCACCGCACTGGTTGGCGATCTGCAGGTGCTGGTGCCAATGGCCGGGCTGATCGACAAGGACGCCGAGCTGGCTCGCCTGAACAAGGAAATCCAGCGTCTGCAAGGTGAAGTGCAACGCGTTGGCGGCAAGCTGTCCAACGCCGCCTTCGTCGACAAGGCACCGCCTGCGGTAATCGACAAGGAACGCGCCAAGCTGGCTGAAGCCGAGCAGGCGCTGGCCAACTTCACCGAGCAGCATGCGCGGATTGCCGCGCTCTAAACCTCAGTGAGGCCATCGCGGGGCAAGCCCGCTCCCACGCATCCGCTCCGGTATGGAGTGAAGGCGTGGGAGCGGGCTTGCCCCGCGATGCTTTACACAGGACACCCCTATGACCGACAAACCCACCCTGCACCCGCGCAACCGCCACCAGGGCCGCTATGACTTCCCCAGCCTGATCAAGGCGCACCCGGACCTGGCCCGCTTCACCATCACCAACCCCTACGGCAAGCCCAGCATCGACTTCGCCAACCCTGAAGCGGTACGGGTGTTCAACCGCGCCCTGCTCAAGGCCCAGTACGGCATCCAGCACTGGGACATCCCAGCCGACTACCTGTGCCCACCGATTCCAGGCCGCGCCGATTACATCCACGTATTGGCCGACCTGCTTGCCGAAGACAATGCTGGCGAGATCCCGCGTGGCGCCCAGGTACGTGCCCTGGACGTTGGCGTAGGTGCCAACTGCATCTATCCGCTGCTCGGCCACAGCGACTACCGTTGGCGCTTCCTCGGCTCGGACATCGACCCGATAGCCCTGGCCTCGGCCAAAGCCATCGTCCAGGCCAACGGTCTCAATAAAGCCATCAGCCTGCGCCAGCAGAGCAACAGCAAGCACATCCTCAGCGGCTTGCTGCAGGCAGACGAACGCTTCGATATCACCCTGAGCAATCCGCCCTTCCACAGCTCGCGCGACGAAGCCACCCGCGGTAGTCAACGCAAGTGGAAAAACCTCGGCAAGCAGGACCCCAAGCGCAAGCTGCCGGTGCTCAATTTTGGTGGGCAGAACAATGAGCTGTGGTGCGAAGGCGGCGAGATTCGCTTCGTCACCCAGTTGATCGCCGAGAGCGCTGCCTGTGGCCATCAGGTGCTGTGGTTCACCAGCCTGGTGTCCAAGGCGAGCAATCTGCCAGGCATCGAAGTGGCCCTGAAGAAAGCCGCCGCCAAAGCGGTGCGGGTCATCGAGATGGGCCAAGGCCAGAAGCAGAGCCGCATGGTTGCCTGGAGCTTTCACGACGATGCCGCGCGCCAGGCCTGGCATGCCCAGCGCCAGGGTAAAACGCAGGCGTAAAAAAACCGCGTCCGGGCAAGCCGGGCGCGGTTTTACGCAAGCGTCGACAATTACTTGTTGACGGCGTCGGTCAGGACCTTGGCAGGTACGAACTTGACGACTTTCTTGGCAGCGATTTCGATGGCAGCGCCAGTCGAAGGGTTGCGGCCGGTACGGGCAGGACGCTCGGTGACTTTCAGCTTGCCGATGCCTGGCAGGGTGATCTCAGCGCCGTTTTCCAGCTGGTCAGCAACGATCTGGCCCAGTTGCTCCAGAGCATTGCGAGCGGTGGTTTTTGGCGCGTCGATTGCTTCGGCGATGTCGGCAATCAGTTGGTCTTTGGTCAGTGCCATTGTGGTGTTCCTTCCCTAAAAATTCAGAGGTTATGCAGCGTGCTACGTCGTTATCGGGCCAGCCCGAAACTGTCCGGCGGGCCGCGCCAATCGCGTATGTAGATACGAAAATCGGCGTTTGGTTCGACACGACGCAAGCGATCTGCCAGCAATGCGCCATTCAAGGGGCGCAAGACCGCGCAAAGCTACCACAGGAATAGATAAATATCCGCTGCCAGCTTGGTTTTTATGCAGGTTTTTCGGGGGTTTACCCCGAAAACGCAAAAAATCGAACAAAAAACGAACAACCGCCATTTACGCCAACTTCTGGCCACTGCATCACCCAATCTCTGGGTTAAACTGATCGACTTTGCACAGCGCACCCTTGGCCATCGCCACGCGTGCTCCAACCTCCGAGATTTCCATGCCAATCCGTCATTGCATCGTTCACCTGATCGACAAGAAGCCTGATGGCAGCCCCGCCGTGCTGCATGCACGGGATAACGAGCTGGGCGCATCGGACGCCATCGAAAACCTGCTGGCCGACCTCAACGACAGCTACAACGCCAAGCAAGGCAAGGCGTGGGGATTGTTCCACGGCGAGTCCGGCGCCTACCCGTTCAGTGGCTGGCTCAAGCAGTACCTGAGTGAAGAAAAAGACTTCACCGCCTTCAGCCGGATCGCCGTCGAGCACCTGCAAAAACTGATGGAAGAGTCCAACCTCTCCACCGGTGGCCATGTGCTGTTCGCTCACTACCAGCAAGGCATGACCGAGTACCTGGCCATCGCCCTGCTGCACCACAGCGACGGCGTGGCGGTCAACGCCGAGCTCGACGTGACCCCCTCTCGCCATCTGGACCTGGGCCAACTGCACCTGGCGGCGCGGATCAACCTGTCCGAATGGCAGAACAACCAGGCTTCCAAACAGTACATCTCGTTCATCAAGGGCAAGAACGGCAAGAAGGTCTCGGAGTACTTCCGCGACTTCATCGGCTGCCAGGAGGGCGTCGATGGCCCCGGCGAGACCCGCACCCTGCTCAAGGCGTTCAGCGACTTCGTTGAAAGCGAAGACCTGCCTGAGGAGTCGGCGCGCGAGAAGACCCAGACCCTGGTCGACTACGCCACCAGCCAGACCAAGATGGGCGAGCCGGTCACCTTGGAAGAGCTTTCCAGCCTCATCGACGAAGACCGCCCCAAGGCGTTCTACGATCACATCCGCAACAAGGACTACGGCCTGTCGCCGGAAATTCCAGCCGATAAACGCACGCTCAACCAATTCCGCCGCTTCACCGGGCGCGCCGAGGGCCTGTCGATCAGCTTCGAGGCTCACCTGCTGGGTTCGAAAGTGGAATATGACGAAGAAGCAGGCACGCTGATCATCAAGGGCCTGCCGACCCAGCTGATCGATCAGCTCAAGCGTCGCACCGACTAAGACCTGGCCAGGAGGCCACCAGGGCCTCCTTGGCAGACTTGCGCAGCTTCTTCACCAGCCGCTCCTGGCGCAACGCTTCGGCCTTGTCTGGCCATTGCTCGACATACACCAGCGCCTGCGCCGGGCTGGTCTTGAAGTAGCGCGCGCCCTGACCTTTCTGGTGCTTGAGAAAACGCCGCTGTGGATCGTCGCTGATGCCGCAGTACAGCGAGCCATTGGCGGCGCGCACCAGGTAGACGTACCAGGGCTTGGCAGACGGGGGGATGCCGGGCTGTGTGATAGCAGTCTCGCTCACGGATGTATTCAAGCCAACGGGAAGGCGCCAAGCTTACCCGCTCAACGCGCCTGCTGAAACGCCCGCAAACCCTTGAACGCCTGTTGGCGAACCTTGTTCTGCAACATCGGCGACCAGCCCAGCAGCACCCCTGGCATGCCCAGGGCCTGGCGTGACCAGCGCCAGAGGTCGAAGCTGTCGTGGTGCTGGCTGATCAGGCCGTCGCGAATGACGAAGCGTGCCTGAATATCGTTGATCACCACCCGGCCGGTCTGGCTGAACAGGTAGGTGGCCACCCAATGCGCGCAGCCGCGGTCCTGGTTGGCACGCACTTGATCGAAGGTCAGGCTGAAATCCTTGGCGCGAGTGGTGAGCAGACGCCACATGTCGCCGGCATCCTGGCCGCGCAAGGTGCCGAAGACCGGGTCGCTGAATTCGACATCAGCGCTGTAGCAGGCCACCATCGCTTCGGCATCGAGGCGCTGGAAGGCCTGGTAGAAGCGGGTGATCAGGGCTTGGTTGGCGTCGCTCATGGGGGTGTCCGTCCTGGGGCTCAAGAGCTGAACGATAATCTGCGTTGCGGCGCAATGCCATGCCCATTTGAGTCATGAATGTTTTCTGCGTCGCCCCTATCGCGGGACAAGCCCGCTCTACGTGGGAGCGGGCTTGTCCCGCGATAGGGCCGGCACCGACAACCGCTAAACCCGCTCGCTGACCACTTGCACATGCTGCGCACGCCCGGCTTTCAGGCCAAATACAATCGCCCCGGTGCCCAGCACGGCAAAGATCCACCCCACCGCCGCCCAGCCGCCGGTCAGATCATGCACCAGGCCCACCGCGAACGGCCCCATCGAGGCCAGGGTGTAACCCACGCCTTGGGCCATGCTCGACAGGTTGGCAGCGACGTGCGCGTCTTTTGAGCGCAGCACGATCAGCGTCAGCGCCAAGGCAAAGGTACCGCCCTGCCCCAGGCCCAGTAGCACCGCCCAGCCCCACAGCCCTGACAGCGGCGCATACAGGCAGCCGAACAGGCCCGCCAAGGTCACCAACATGACGATCACGATGGCCAGCCGCTGATCCTTGCCACGCGTCGCCAGCCACGGCGCGCTCAGCGAACTGATCAACTGCACGATCACCGATCCCGACAGCACCAACCCGGCCTCGGTCGGGCTCAGGCCACGACCGATCAGGATCGACGGCAACCAACCAAAGACGATGTACGCCAGCGACGATTGCAGGCCCATGTACAGCGTAACCTGCCAGGCCAGCGGGTCGCGCCACAGGCCGCGCACCTTGTAGGCCACCTTGTGGGCGCCATGGCCCTGGCGTGCCTGCGGTAACCAGACCAGCATGGCCAACAACGCCGGGATCATCCAGAAGCCCAGGCCCATTGCCCAGCTCCCAGCAAAATGCTGGCTCAACGGCACCGTGGCGCCGGCGGCCATGGCCGCGCCCAGGCACAGCGCCATGGTGTAGACGCCGGTCAGTGTACCGGCCTGCTGAGGGAAATCGCGCTTGACGATGCCAGGCAGCAATACCCCGATAATGCCGATGCTGGCGCCTGCCATCAGGCTGCCGAGGAACACCCCGATTGCACCAAACGCGCTGCGTACCACGATGCCCAGGGCCAGGGTCAGGAGAATGCCGAGGATCACCCGCTCACTGCCAAAGCGGCGCGCCAGTACCGGCGCCAGTGGCGCGAACAAGCCCAGGCACAGCACCGGCAAGGTGGTCAGCAAACCTGCTGCCGAAGCACTCAGACCGAGCCCCTCGGACACCTGCCCCAGCACCGGCGCCATGCTCGACAAGGCCGGGCGCAGGTTCAGGGCCACCAGGACCAGGCCCAACAGCAGGAGCCAGGGGCGCTGCAGCACCACCGGTTGCTGTTGAACCTGCTCATCATCGGCCTCGGCGTCGATCAGCAGTTCATCGAGCTCCGGCTCATGGGCAGGGGAAGTGCGCGTCAGTTGTTCGGCCATGGGGCTTCTCGTTTTCAGGATTCGATAAGGGTCCGGCTCAGGCGCTTGGCCCGCTCCGGATCACGTTGCTCGATGGCGTCGAGGATCTGCTCATGCAGGTCGAACACCGACTGGCAACGGGGGACGGCGCTCATGTTGCGCTGCAACGCAGCCGCAACCACGCCAGAGAAATAGCGGTACAGCTCACTCAGCGCTGGGTTGTGCGCAGCGTCGACCAGGCGCTGGTGGAACACCAGGTCACAGGCGATGTAAGCGTCGAGGTCGGCATGAAAGTGCGCCTCGCTGCCCTTGAGCGCCTCGCGCAGACCTTGCAAATCCGCTTCGCTGCGGCGCAGGGCCGCCAGGCCAATGGCTTCGGCCTCCAGAATATGCCGCGTCTCACGGGCCTGCTCCGGCGTGCAGCGGGACATCGCCTGCACTGCCTGCAATGGGTCTTGGGCGGTACGCAGGTAGCTGCCATCGCCCTGGCGAATTTCCACCAAGCCACTGAACGCCAACACCCGCATCGCCTCGCGCACGGTATTGCGGCTGATGCCCAGCTCAGCGGCCAACTCAGGTTCGGTCGGCAGACGTTGGCCCACCGTCCACACGCCGTCGAGGATGCGTTCACGCAGCTGCTCCACGGCCATTTCCACCAAGGAGCGACGGACTAATTCAGTTGCCATGCCCACTCACCCAATCATCCTACGAATTCTTAGAGTCTACTCCAGCACACTGGCCCCTGAAAACCACCTGGTAATATTGCTAGTTGCGCGGCCGGAAGGGCTTTGTGACGCTTCGCCTACCGTTCGTCAGCGAGAAATGAGTGATGCGTGACCACAGAGGCCTGGCCATAGTGATTGCTTTGGTGGCCGTGACCGCGCTGGTGTTCAGCCTGGTGATCCAAGGCCAACCCGCACAGACAAGGTCGCCGAAAACGCTATTCATCGGCATGGATGGCGCTGAGCTTGAGCGATGAAAGGAAGGCGGGACTAAGGCAGTAACAAGCCTACCGGCCGTGAACAGGCCGGTAGGTAGAGCGGGCGAGCGATCAGCTCAAGGCATCGATCAGCGCCTGGTTCATTTGCGGCGTGCCAATGGTGATCCGCAAGAACTGAGCGATGCGCGCTTGCTTGAAGTGCCGCACGATCACGCCCTGCTCGCGCAGGCGTGCTGCCAGTTCTGCGGCATCCTGCTGCGGATGGCGGGCGAAGATGAAGTTGGCCGCCGATGGCAACACTTCGAAGCCTTTGCCCTGCAATTGCTCGACCAGCAGTTCGCGGCTGTCGATCACCTTGCGGCAGGTTTGTTCGAAATAAGCACGGTCTTCGAACGCTGCCGCCGCACCGACAATCGCCATGCGATCGAGCGGATAGGAGTTGAAGCTGTTCTTGATCCGCTCCAGCGCATCGATCAGGTCTGGGTGGCCAACTGCCAGACCCACCCGCAGGCCTGCCAGCGAACGCGACTTGGACAGGGTCTGGGTGACCAGCAGGTTGTCGTAGCGGTCGACCAGGCTGATGGCGGTCTGGCCGCCAAAATCGATGTAGGCCTCATCGACCACCACCACCGAGTCGGGATTGGCCTGCAGCAGCTGCTCAACCACCGCCAGCGGCATCAAGCAGCCGGTCGGTGCGTTGGGGTTGGGGAAGATGATCCCGGCGTTGGGCTTTTGGTAGTCCTCGATGCGGATCTGGAACTGCTCATCCAGTGGCACCTGCTCGAAGGGGATGCCATACAAGCCGCAGTACACCGGATAGAAGCTGTAGCTGACATCGGGGAACAACAGCGGCGCGCCGTGCTGGAACAGGCCGTGGAAGATGTGCGCGAGCACCTCGTCCGAACCGTTGCCGACAAATACCTGCTGCGGCTTGACCCCATAGTACTCGGCGACGGCCTGTTTGAGCCGGTCGCCGTTAGGGTCCGGGTACAGGCGCAGGTTGTCGTTCAACTCACCACGCATGGCCTCCAGCGCCTTGGGCGATGGGCCATAGGGGTTCTCGTTGGTGTTGAGCTTGACCAACTTGGTCAGCTTCGGCTGCTCGCCCGGCACGTAAGGCACCAGGTCCTTGACGAAGGGGCTCCAGAATTTACTCATGCTCAGTTCCCCTTCTTGTCGGCAAGGATGCGGTATTCGGCGCTACGGGCGTGGGCAGTCAGCGACTCGCCACGGGCCAGCACCGAGGCGGTTTGGCCAAGCTCGGATGCGCCCTGCTCGGAGCAGAAGATGATCGATGAACGCTTCTGGAAGTCATACACCCCCAGCGGCGAGGAAAAGCGCGCAGTGCCGGAAGTTGGCAGCACGTGGTTGGGGCCTGCGCAGTAGTCGCCCAGGGCTTCGCTGGTGTGACGGCCCATGAAGATCGCGCCGGCATGGCGAATCTGCGGCAGCCAGGCCTGCGGATCGGCCACCGACAGCTCCAGGTGCTCAGGCGCGATGCGGTTGGCCACTTCAATCGCCTGCTGCATGTCGCGCACCCGAATCAGCGCGCCACGGCCGTTGATCGATTTCTCGATGATCTCGGCGCGCTCCAGGGTCGGCATCAGTTTGTCGATGCTCGCCGCCACGCGGTCGAGGAACTCGCCATCGGGGCTGACCAGAATGGCCTGGGCGTCTTCATCGTGCTCGGCCTGGGAGAACAGGTCCATGGCGATCCAGTCCGGATCGGTCTGGCCATCGCAGACCACGAGGATTTCCGACGGGCCAGCAATCATGTCGATACCGACCTGGCCGAACACATGCCGTTTGGCAGTGGCGACATAGATGTTACCGGGGCCAACGATCTTGTCCACCTGCGGCACGCTCTCGGTGCCATAGGCCAGCGCCGCTACCGCCTGGGCGCCACCGACGGTGAACACCCGGTCGACACCAGCGATGCAGGCCGCTGCCAGCACCAGCTCATTGAGCTCGCCGCGCGGGGTCGGCACCACCATCACCACTTCGGCAACGCCTGCGACCTTGGCCGGGATGGCGTTCATCAGCACCGAGGAGGGGTACGAAGCCTTGCCGCCTGGCACGTACAAGCCTGCGCGGTCCAGCGGCGTGACTTTCTGGCCGAGCACAGTGCCGTCAGCTTCGGTGTACTGCCAGGAGTCCTGCTTCTGCCGCTCGTGGTACATACGCACGCGATCGGCGGCCTTTTCCAGCGCTTGGCGCTGGGCCGGGGTAATGCGGGTCAGGGCCAGCTCCAGGCGCTCACGGCCAAGGATCAGGTCATCGATGGAGGTGGCATTGACGCCGTCGAAACGCTGGGTGAACTCCACCAGCGCGGCGTCACCGCGTTCGCGCACTGCCTTGATGATGTCGAGCACACGCTGGTTGACCGCGTCATCGGACACACTCTCCCAGCTCAGCAGATGATCCAGATGTCGGGCGAAATCCGGATCAGCGGCGTTGAGACGGGCAATAGCAGTGGACACGGTCATGGCGAGGGCCTCGATTATTAGCGAATGCTCAGGCGCCCTAGGCTACCAGTCGATCCGCGCGGGCACCTGAGAAAAATTGGCTATGACGCGGATAGACGGGCGCGACAGCGAAGGTCGCGCGCAGGAATCAGCCGCGGTGTCGCGATTCGACCGCTTTGCGCAGCGTGTCGATCAGTGTCTGGATGCGTGCGTGCTGCATCTTCATGGAGGCTTTGTTGACGACCAGGCGCGAGCTTACCGTGGCGATCAGGTCCTGGGGCTCCAGGCCGTTGGCGCGCAGGGTATTGCCGGTGTCGACCACGTCGATGATCTTGTCGGCGAGGTTGATCAGCGGGGCCAGCTCCATCGAACCGTACAGCTTGATGATATCGACCTGACGGCCCTGCTCGGCGTAGTAGCGCTTGGCTACGTTGACGAACTTGGTGGCCACACGCAGCCGGCCCTTGGGCTCGGGCGCACCGACCACACCAGCGGTCATCAGCTTGCAGCGGGCGATTTGCAGGTCCAGCGGCTCGTACAGACCCTGGCCACCGTACTCCATGAGCACGTCCTTACCGGCCACCCCGAGGTCGGCGGCACCATGCTCGACATAGGTCGGCACGTCGGTGGCGCGCACGATCAGCAGGCGCACGTCGTCCTGGGTCGTGGGGATGATCAGCTTGCGGCTCTTGTCCGGATTCTCGGTCGGCACGATACCGGCCTCGGCCAGCAATGGCAGGGTATCGTCGAGGATTCGGCCTTTGGATAGCGCGATGGTCAACATGGAAAACGTCGGTCCTTAAGCGGCTATAGCCAGCCAGGTCGGTGACCTGGCCGCTTGAAATTCGGTAGGCGCATCCCTGCGCCTGTCACAGATTAACCCGGAACGCGGCGGATCTTGGCGCCGAGCATCTGCAGTTTTTCCTCGATGCACTCATAACCACGGTCGATGTGGTAGATGCGATCGATCAGGGTATCGCCTTCGGCGACCAGGGCCGACAGCACCAGGCTGGCGGAAGCACGCAGGTCGGTAGCCATGACCGGTGCACCCTTGAGCGCTGGCACGCCAGTGACGATGGCGGTGTTGCCCTCGACCTGGATGTGGGCGCCCATGCGGTGCATTTCATAGACGTGCATGAAGCGGTTTTCGAAGATCGTCTCGATCACTGCGCCGGTGCCTTCGGCAATGGCGTTGAGCGAGATGAACTGCGCCTGCATGTCGGTCGGGAACGCTGGGTACGGCGCGGTACGCAGGTTGACGGCTTTCGGCCGCTTGCCGTGCATGTTCAGCTCGATCCAGTCTTCGCCGGTGGTGATGTCGGCGCCAGCTTCCTTGAGTTTCTCAAGGACCGCTTCGAGGATGGTCGGATCGGTGTCCTTGACCTTGACCCGGCCGCCAGTGACGGCAGCGGCCACCAGGTAGGTGCCGGTTTCGATACGGTCAGGCATGACCCGGTAGGTGGCCGAGTGCAGACGCTCGACGCCATCGATGGTGATGGTGTCGGTGCCAGCGCCCTGGACGTTGGCGCCCATGGCGATCAGGAAGTTGGCCAGGTCGACCACTTCCGGCTCGCGCGCGGCGTTCTGCAGCACGCTGCGGCCCTTGGCCAGGGCAGCGGCCATCATGATGTTCTCGGTACCGGTGACGCTGACGGTATCGAAGAAGAAGTGCGCGCCACGCAGGCCGCCTTCAGGCGCCTTGGCCTTGATGTAGCCGCCTTCGACTTCGATCTTCGCGCCCATGGCTTCCAGGCCGCGGATGTGCAGGTCGACCGGACGCGAGCCAATCGCGCAACCGCCAGGCAGGGCCACTTCGGCCTCGCCGAAACGGGCGACCATCGGGCCCAGCACCAGGATCGAGGCGCGCATGGTCTTCACCAGCTCGTACGGCGCGACCAGGGTCTTGATGGTGCGTGGATCGATTTCCACCGCCAGCTTCTCGTCGATCACCGGCTCAATGCCCATGCGACCGAACAGCTCGATCATGGTGGTGATGTCGTGCAGGTGCGGCAGGTTGCCGACGGTGACCGGGCCATCGGCCAGCAGGGTCGCTGCAAGAATCGGCAGGGCGGCGTTCTTCGCCCCGGAAATGCGGATCTCGCCATCAAGACGAGCGCCGCCAGTAATAATCAGTTTGTCCATAGGAATCTCGCCGCCAAGTAGGCTCAGGTGCGCTCAGCCCAGGCTGCGCTGCTGAAAAATTTCATGGTTACCGCGTGGATACTGCCATCGGCAATCCACGGATTCAGGTGAGCATAGATCGCCTGCTGACGCTTTACCGGGCTCTGGCCGGCCAGCTCGTCGCTGATCACGTTCAACTGGAAGTTGCAGCCTTCACCCTCAACTTCGACTTGGGTTCCCGGCAATTTCTCTTCAAGAAAACTCTTAACTTCTACGGCCTGCATGCTCAACCTCAATCGGCGCCCTGTGCGCGCGGGTCGGCCATCATACAAAAAAGCCCCTCGCCTGCGAAGCCCATGAACGGACACGCTGACCGAGGGGCCTTTCACCTTGTCGGGCAATCAGCCCGCCAATACTTCATCCAGGTCATAGACCTCGGCGATTTCGCGCATGTCATCGGGCATGCCGCGCAGCTCCCAGGACTTGCCAGCCGCCTGGGCATCACGCATGAACGCCAGCAGCAGGGACAAGCCAACGCTGCTGGACTTGACCACTTGCGAGCAGTCCAGGACCAGGCGTTGCTCGCCACTGGCGACGATCAGCGCCTTGCCTTCCTTGCGCAGGGCCGGGCCGCTGCGGTAATCCAGCACCCCGGCCAGGCGCAGAACGCCTGGTTCGGTCATGCTCACGCCGGCTTCGCTCATTGCACTTCCTTATCCGGCGAGCTGTCGGCGGTTTGCTTGGCCTTGGCGACTTCGCCAGCCCAGCCGTCGATGGTCTTGTCCAGATTGTTGCCGTTGCGCGACATGGCATCGGCGAACTGGTCACGGAACAGCTTGCCTATGTTGATGCCATTGACGATGACGTTACGCACTTTCCACTCGCCGCCCAGCTTGACCATGGTGTACTGCACGGGATAGACCGCGCCATTGTTGCCAGTGACCTTCATGCCAACGCTGGTGCGATCACCCTCTTCACCCTTGGCCGGGTCAACGGTGATGCCCTGGTTGTTGTATTCGAGCAACGCATTGCCATAGAACTGCATCAGGCTGCGCTTGAAGTTTTCCTGGAAGCGCTGCATCTGCTCAGGCGTGGCCTTGCGCGAGTACTTGACGGTCATGATGCTCTTGGAGATGCCGTCAGCATCGACTACCGGGCCAAGGTTGCTGTTGAGCGCGTCGTAGAAGGCCTGGGGGCTGGCCTTGTACTGCTCCTTGTTGGCCTTCAGATCGCTCAGCAGTTGATTGGTGGTGGTCTGGATCACCTCACGGGCAGACTGCCCCGGGGCAGCCAGGGCCAGCAGGGGGAAGGCCGCCAGCAGGACCAACAGGCCGCGTCGCAGGATCGAGATCATGGAAACTCCTTAATTAGCTGGATTAGCTGGGGTGGCTTCTTTCGGTTCTTTGCCAACCGTATTGAGCAGGAACTTGCCAATCAGATCTTCCAGGACCAGCGCCGACTGGGTGTCATGGATAGTGCTGTCATCTTTGAGCACCTCTTCTTCACCGCCCACGCTGATACCGATGTACTTCTCACCGAGCAAACCTGCGGTCAGGATCGAGGCAGTGGAGTCGACTGGCAGGTTGTCGACATTTTTGTCCAGCTGCAGGGTCACCCGACCGGTATAGGAATCACGGTCCAGATCGATGGCCGTGACCTTGCCGATGGTCACACCGGCCATGGTCACTTTAGCTCTGACCGTCAAACCGGCGATATTGTCGAAGTAGGCATAAACTTTATAGGTATCGCTGCTCGGGCTGGCGGACAGCCCGCTGACACGCAGGGCCAGCAGCAGCAACGCCAGGATCCCGGCCAGGAGGAACAGGCCGACACCGATTTCCAGGGTGCGGTTTTGCATCAGAAATCTCCAAACATCAAGGCGGTCAGAATAAAGTCCAGACCCAGGACTGCCAACGAGGCATAGACCACGGTCTTGGTGGTGGCACGGCTGATCCCTTCTGAGGTGGGCTCGCAGTCATACCCCTGGAATACGGCAATCCAGGTCACGACGAAGGCGAACACCAGGCTTTTCACCAGGCCGTTGAGCACGTCGTCGGTAAAGGAAACGCTGTTTTGCATGTTGGCCCAGAACGAGCCCTCGTAGACGCCCAGCCAGTCGACCGCGACCCACGAACCACCCCAGATGCCGACCACGCTGAACAGCAGCGCCAGCAACGGCAGCGAGATGAAGCCAGCCCACAGGCGTGGCGCAACGATGTACTTGAGCGGGTCGACGCCAATCATTTCAAGGCTCGACAGTTGCTCGGTGGACTTCATGTTGCCGATCTCGGCAGTCAGCGCAGAACCGGCACGCCCGGCGAACAGCAAGGCGGTGACCACCGGCCCCAGCTCGCGCAGCAAGGTCAGCGCAACCATCTGCCCTACCGCTTGCTCGGAGCCGTACTTGGTCAGGATGCTGTAGCCCTGCAGCGCCAGCACCATGCCGATGAACACGCCGGAGACAACGATGATCGCCAGCGACAGCACGCCCACCGAATACAGCTGCTTGACCAGCAGCTGGAAGCCGCCGCCAATGCCGCCACGACCAATCAGCGAATGAAACAGGAACAGGCAAGAGCGCCCCAGCACCGCCACCACGTCGATGGCCGAGCGCCCGAGCAGGCGGATTCGTTCGAGTAAGGATCTTCTGCGCATCAACGCGTCCCCAGCAGATCGGCGCGGTAGTCAGGCGCAGGAAAGTGGAAAGGTACCGGGCCGTCAGGGTCGCCCTTCATGAATTGGCGGATGCGCGGATTGTCCGAGCCCATCAGTTCGTCCGGGGTGCCCTGCCCCAGCACCTGGCCATCACCGACCACGTAGATGTAGTCGGCAATGCTCGCGGTCTCGGCCAGGTCATGGGAGACGACGATGCTGGTGATGCCCAGGGCATCGTTGAGCAGGCGGATCAGGCGCACCAATACGCCCATGGCGATCGGGTCCTGGCCGACGAACGGCTCGTCGTACATGAGAATCTGCGGATCCAGGGCAATAGCCCGGGCCAGGGCTACCCGGCGCTTCATGCCACCGGACAGTTCATCGGGCATCAGGTCGATGGCGCCGCGCAAGCCCACGGCCTGCAGCTTCATCAGGACGATATCGCGGATCATCTCTTCCGACAGCTGGGTATGCACCCGCAGCGGGAAGGCGACGTTCTCGAACACATCGAGGTCAGTGAACAGCGCACCGCTCTGGAACAGCACGCCCATCTGCTTGCGCGCATCGAACAGATCGCCGCGCGACAAGCTCGGCAGGTTCTGCCCGGCCACCCAGACTTCGCCACTCGAAGGCCGCAGCTGCGCGCCCATCAGGCGCAACAGGGTGGTCTTGCCGCACCCCGATGGCCCCATGATGCCAGTGACCTTGCCGCGCGGGATGCGGATGTCGACATTGCTGAAAATGCTGCGCGAACCGCGCTTGAAGGTAAGCCCCTTCAACTCGACCGCGTAGGCGCTATCCACACTCATCTAGACTCCTTGCAAAACAGCCTCGTCTCAATGGACGCCTGCCCTCATCGTGAAGGCACACGCGCCCCCGCGGGCCGAATAGCGGCGAACTATAGCACCGCAGACAGGCCCGCCCCAAGGCCATCCACGCAGTGGTTCAGGCCAACGACAGGCTTGTGCAACATCCGTATGACAATCGAAGGATGAGCCTTTCGCACATTAGGGCTATAATCGCCGCCTTTTCATCAGGCATTGCTTCCCGAACATGAGCCAATCCAGCGAGCTGATCCAATCCGCCCAGCGTACCTTGCGCCTGGAACTCGAGGCCGTCGAGGGCCTGCTGGCCCGCATCGACGCCAATTTCGTCAAGGCCTGCGAGCTGATCCTGGCCAGCAAAGGCCGGGTCGTGGTGGTCGGCATGGGCAAGTCCGGGCATATCGGCAACAAAATTGCTGCCACCCTTGCCAGCACCGGCACGCCATCGTTCTTCGTCCATCCGGCCGAAGCCAGCCATGGCGACATGGGCATGATCACCCGCGACGATGTCATCTTGGCCCTGTCCAACTCTGGCAGCACTGCTGAAATCGTCACCCTGCTGCCGTTGATCAAGCGCCTGGGCATCCAGCTGATCAGCCTCACCGGCAACCCCGACTCGCCGCTGGCCCAGGCCGCCGAGGTCAACCTCGACGCGCGGGTCGAGCAGGAAGCCTGCCCGTTGAACCTGGCGCCAACCTCATCGACCACCGCTGCCCTGGTGCTGGGCGATGCGCTGGCGATCGCCCTGCTTGAGGCGCGCGGCTTCTCCGCCGAGGACTTCGCCTTCTCGCACCCTGGTGGCGCACTTGGCCGTCGCCTGCTGCTGAAGGTCGAGAACGTCATGCACTCGGGCGACGAACTGCCCCAGGTGCAACGCGGCACCCTGCTCAAGGAAGCACTCCTCGAAATGTCCCGCAAAGGCTTGGGCATGACCGTGGTCGTCGAACGTGACGGCACACTGGCCGGGGTGTTCACCGACGGTGACCTGCGCCGCAGCCTGGACCGCAACATTGACGTGCACACCACGCTGATCGACGAAGTCATGACCGTGCACGGCAAGACCGCCCGCGCCGAGATGCTCGCCGCCGAGGCCTTGAAAATCATGGAAGACCACAAGATCGGCGCGCTGGTCGTGGTCGATCAGGATGACCGCCCAAGCGGCGCCCTGAACATGCACGACCTGCTGCGCGCTGGAGTAATGTGAATGAGCCAAGATCTGCTGCAACGCGGCAAAGCCATCAAGCTGGCGGTGTTTGACGTCGATGGCGTATTGACCGACGGGCGCCTGTACTTCCTCGAAGACGGCAGCGAATTCAAGACTTTCAATACCCTCGACGGCCAGGGCATCAAGATGCTCATGAACTCGGGCGTGACCACGGCGATCATCAGTGGCCGCAAGACCCCGGTGGTCGAGCGCCGCGCCAAGAACCTGGGTATCCCCCACCTGTATCAGGGCCGGGAAGATAAACTGGTGGTTCTCGACGGCCTTCTGGCAGAACTGGGCCTAAGCTATGAACAGGTCGCCTACTTGGGCGATGACCTGCCTGACCTGCCGGTGATCCGCCGGGTAGCCTTGGGCATGGCCGTGGCCAACGCCGCACCGTTCGTTCGCCAGCACGCCCATGGGGTGACCCAGGCGCGCGGTGGCGAAGGCGCCGCCCGCGAGTTCTGTGAACTGATCATGCAGGCCCAGGGCACCCTGGACGCTGCCAACGCCAATTACCTGTAAGGCCGCACATGTTCAGCAAGAAAGCCAAAAACATCGCACTGTTCAGCGTGATCGCCGCGCTGCTGGTGGCGGTCGGCTACTGGAACATCAGCCCCGAGAGCTTTCTCGACAAGCCGGTGACCCAGGTCGATGAAAACGCCATCGACTATTACGCGATCAACGCCCATAGCGTGCAGTTCCTGCCTGACGGCAAGATGCAGTACGAAATGACTGCCGACAAGGTCGAGCACCTCAAGGCCAGCGAAGTCACCTTGGTGACCACCCCAGACCTGCACATGTACCGTGGCACCGCCTACCCGTGGCACGTGCAGAGCGTGCGCGCCGAGGTCAATCCGGATGGCAGCGAGGTCGAACTGATCGACCAGGTTCGAGTGGCCCGCACTGACGAAAAGCAGCGCGAGACCATCATCACTACCACCCGCATGACGGTGTTCCCGCAGAAGCAATATGCGCAGACCGAGCAAGCCGTTAGAATCGACGGCGCCGGTGGCACAACTACGGGCAAAGGAATGAAAGCGTATTTGAAAGACGGCAGGATGGACCTGCTGTCCAACGTAAGAGGACAGTATGAGGCTCGTTAAAACCCTCCCCTTTTTGCTCAGCCTGAGCGCAGCACTGGGAAGCGCGAGCGCCTTGGCCCTGCCGAACGATCGTGACCAGCCAATTCGTATCCAGGCCGACGACGCTCACCTGGATGACAAGCAAGGCGTAGCTACCTACAAGGGCGATGTGATCATCACCCAAGGCTCGATGATGATCAAAGGCAACACCGTGACCATGACCCGTGCCGCCAATGGCGACATCGACGTGGTGACCTCGGTGGGCAACCTGGCCTACTTCGAACAGCAGCAGAGCGCCGCCAAGCCCGACAAGATGAAAGGCTGGGCTGTGACCATCCAGTACCAGGCGCAGAAAGACACGGTGATCCTCACCGACCGCGCCAAGGTCGAGAACGAAGGCAACACCACCGAAGGCGAGAAGATCGTCTACAACACCAAGTCCCAGGTGGCGACCGCCGGCCGTGGCGGCAATGTGTCCACGCCACGTCAGCGTATCGACATGGTGATCCAGCCGAAGAAGAAGGCCGAGTAAATGGCAACCCTCAAAGCCCAGCACCTGGCCAAGAGCTACAAGGGCCGCCAGGTGGTTCGCGATGTCAGCCTGTCGATCGACAGCGGCCAGATCGTCGGTCTGCTGGGGCCTAACGGCGCCGGCAAGACCACTTGCTTCTACATGATCGTCGGCCTGGTCCAGGCCGACCAGGGCCGCGTGCTGATCGACAGCAACGACGTCAGCCATCAGCCCATGCACGGTCGCGCACGCGCCGGCATTGGCTACCTGCCGCAGGAAGCCTCGATCTTCCGCAAGCTGTCGGTGGCCGACAACATCATGGCCATTCTCGAGACCCGCAAGGAACTCGACCGTGATGGCCGGCGCAAGGAGCTGGAAAGCCTGCTGCAGGAATTCCACATCAGCCACATCCGCGACAACCTCGGCATGAGCCTTTCCGGTGGCGAACGTCGCCGGGTCGAGATTGCCCGCGCCCTGGCGACCGCGCCGAAGTTCATCCTGCTCGATGAACCCTTCGCTGGTGTCGACCCGATTTCCGTGGGCGACATCAAGCAAATTATCCACCACCTCAAGGCCAAGGGTATCGGTGTACTGATCACCGACCACAACGTCCGCGAGACCTTGGATATCTGTGAAACCGCGTACATCGTCAACGATGGCCAGCTGATCGCCGAAGGCGATGCCGAGACCATCCTGGCCAACGATCTGGTCAAGGAAGTTTACCTGGGTCACGAGTTCCGACTCTGATGCCCAGGCTTGCCTGAGCACTGTCAGACGGCCAGTAAAACGGCCTCTGCCCGGCTTAAGTGCTACAGTGCTCTAGGCAAACGCTACAAATTAAGGCATATAACTTGCTTGAAATTGGCGCCGCGGCGCCCTTCGTGTAGTGGATGGCGCATGCGCGCCGGCGAACAAGGTATTAAGCCCCAGCCATGAAACCATCGCTCGTCCTAAAAATGGGCCAGCAACTGACGATGACCCCTCAGTTGCAACAGGCCATTCGTCTGCTTCAGCTCTCCACCCTGGACCTTCAACAGGAAATCCAGGAGGCGCTGGAATCCAACCCGATGCTCGAACGTCAGGAAGACGGCGAGGACTTCGACAACAGCGACCCGATGGCCGATAACGCCGAGAGCAAGCCGGCTGCCGAAGCTCAGGACAACAGTTTCCAGGAAAGCACCGTCTCCACCGAGAACCTCGAGGACGGCGAATGGAGCGAGCGCATCCCCAACGAATTACCAGTCGACACCGCCTGGGAAGATATCTACCAGACCAGTGCCAGCAGCCTGCCCAGCAACGATGACGACGAGTGGGATTTCACCACCCGCACCTCTGCTGGCGAAAGCCTGCAAAGCCACCTGCTGTGGCAACTGAACCTGGCGCCGATGTCCGACACCGACCGCCTGATCGCGGTCACCCTGATCGACAGCATCAACCAGCAGGGCTACCTGGAAGACACCCTCGAGGAAATCTGCGCAGGGTTCGACCCGGAGCTGGATATCGAGCTCGATGAGGTCGAGGCAGTTCTGCACCGCATCCAACAGTTCGAGCCAGCCGGCGTCGCCGCGCGCACCCTGGGCGAATGCCTGCTGCTGCAACTGCGCCAACTGCCCGGCAACACGCCGTGGATGGCCGAGGCCCAGCGCCTGGTCACCGACTTCATCGACCTGCTCGGCAGCCGCGACTACAGCCAGCTGATGCGCCGCATGAAGCTCAAGGAAGACGAGCTGCGCCAGGTCATCGAACTGGTACAGACCCTCAACCCACGCCCAGGCTCGCAGATCGAATCCAGCGAACCTGAGTACGTGGTGCCCGACGTGATCGTGCGCAAGGACAGCGAGCGCTGGCTGGTCGAGCTGAACCAGGAAGCCATCCCACGCCTGCGGGTCAACCCGCAGTACGCAGGCTTCGTGCGCCGCGCCGACACCAGCGCCGACAACACCTTCATGCGCAATCAGCTGCAGGAAGCGCGCTGGTTCATCAAGAGCCTGCAAAGCCGCAACGAGACCCTGATGAAGGTGGCCACGCAGATCGTCGAGCACCAGCGTGGCTTCCTCGACCATGGCGACGAGGCGATGAAGCCGTTGGTTCTGCATGACATCGCCGAAGCGGTGGGCATGCACGAGTCGACGATTTCCCGGGTTACCACCCAGAAATACATGCACACCCCGCGTGGCATCTACGAACTGAAATACTTTTTCTCAAGCCACGTGAGCACCGCCGAAGGCGGCGAATGCTCGTCTACGGCGATCCGCGCGATCATCAAGAAATTGGTTGCGGCGGAAAATCAGAAAAAGCCATTGAGTGACAGCAAGATCGCTGGTTTACTGGAGGCACAAGGCATCCAGGTAGCCCGTCGCACCGTCGCCAAGTACCGCGAGTCGCTCGGCATCGCACCGTCGAGTGAACGCAAGCGACTGATGTAGCCCCGGGATGTGCCACAGCGTTTGTGTGGCAGGTGCAATACCTGCCTCTTTATGCACGGGCAACAAAGGAGAAGCTGTATGCAAGTCAACATCAGTGGACAGCATGTAGAAGTTACCCAACCTCTTCGCGACTATGTGCTTGAAAAGCTCGCCCGCGTGGAGGGTCACTTCGACAAGATCACCAACGTGACGGTGATCATGAAGGTTGAAAAGCTTCAGCAGAAAATTGAAGCGACCCTGCAGATTCCCGGCGGCGAAGTGGTTGCCAATGCCGAACACCAAGACATGTATGCAGCGATCGATGCTTTGGCTGACAAGCTCGACCGCCAATTGAAAAAACATAAGGAAAAACAGCAAAGCCTGCTGCAAGGTGCAGCCGCCCGCTGATCCCCCTCATCCATGATCCGACTTGAAACCATCCTGACCCCCGGCCGTTCCCTCGTGAACGTGCCGGGCGGCAGTAAAAAGCGCGCCCTGGAAAAGGTCGCCAACGTGATTGCCGAGCAAATCCCCGAGCTGGAGATGCAGGACGTCTTCGAGAAGCTTATCGCCCGCGAAAAGCTTGGCTCCACCGGATTTGGCAATGGCATCGCCATTCCTCACTGCCGCCTCGAAGGCTGCACGGCGCCGGTCAGTGCGCTGCTGCACCTGGATGCCCCTATCGACTACGATGCCATCGATGGTGCGCCAGTGGACTTGCTGTTCGTCCTGCTGGTACCCGAAGCTGCCACCGATGCCCACCTTGAGCTGCTGCGCCAGATTGCCAGCATGCTCGATCGCGAGGACGTTCGTAAGCGCCTGCGTGCTGCTGACAGCAACGAGGCCCTCTACCAGGTCGTCCTGGACGTACAAAACGGGAGCTGAACATGCGCCTGATCATCGTCAGCGGCCGTTCCGGTTCCGGCAAGAGCACTGCCCTTGCCGTGCTGGAAGACAACGGCTATTACTGCATCGACAACCTCCCCGCCGGGTTGCTGCCGCAGCTGGCGGAAAATGCGCTGATCAACACCGAACTGATGCAACCCAAGGTTGCCGTGTCGATCGACGCGCGTAACCTGCCCAGCCATCTGTCGCGCTTCCCAGAGCTGCTCGAAGAGGCGCGCGCGCGGCACATTCAATGCGACGTACTGTATCTGGACGCCGACGAAGACACGCTGCTCAAGCGCTTCTCCGAGACGCGCAGACGCCATCCGCTGACCAACGCCGATCGCTCCCTGGCTGAAGCGATCCGGGTTGAAAGCGAACTGCTCGGGCCGATCGCCGACTTGGCCGACCTGAAGATCGACACCACCAACCTCAACCTTTACCAGCTGCGTGACTCGATCAAGCTGCGCCTGCTCAACCAACCCGAGCCTGGCACGGCTTTTTTGGTTGAATCCTTCGGCTTCAAGCGGGGCATGCCGGTTGATGCCGACCTGGTGTTCGATGTGCGCTGCCTGCCTAACCCGTACTGGAAGCCAGAGCTGCGTGAGCATTCCGGCCTTGAACAGCCGGTGATCGATTATTTGGCTGCACAGCCCGATGTCGAGGAGATGTACCAGGATATCTCCAGCTACTTGCTCAAATGGCTGCCACGCTTCGCCGCCAGCAACCGCGCCTATGTCACTATCGCCATCGGCTGCACGGGTGGTCATCACCGCTCGGTGTACCTGACCGAACGCCTCGGCCAGTCGCTGCAGCAAACCCTGAAAAACGTCCAGGTCCGCCACCGCGACCTCTAGCCCACAGGATCCACCCAACGATGCCCGCCCGCGAAATCACCATCATCAACAAGCTGGGGCTGCATGCCCGGGCGGCGGCAAAGTTCGTCGGCGTGGCCGGGCGCTACCCGTGCCAGGTGAGGGTTGGCCGCGCGCCAGACAAACTGGTCGATGGCAAAAGCATCATGGCCGTGATGATGCTCGCCGCAGGTAAAGGCACCCAGGTGCACCTGCATACCGAGGGCGAGCAGGACCACGATGCCCTTGAAGCGCTGGTGGCGCTGATCAACAACTATTTCGACGAAGGCGAGTAAGACGCTGAAGAACGTCGGGGCCGTAAAGCGGCCCCAAGAACTAAATCAGGCCATCGCCGTATCCATCACCATCATCAGGCAGAAGCCAATACACAGCCCCAAACTGGCCAGACGATGATGGCCATTGCTGCGCGATTCCGGAATGATCTCCTGGGTCACCACCAGCAACATCGCCCCCGCCGCGCAGGCCAGGCCCAACGGCAACAGCAGTTCAGCGACATTGACCAGCCAGGCGCAAATCACCGCCGCCAATGGCTCGACCAGCCCAGAAGCGGCGCCGATCAAGAACGCCTTGAACCGCGACATCCCCGCCCCCGCCAAGACCAAGGCGATCACCAACCCTTCAGGCACATCCTGCAAGGCGATGCCCATGGCCAGGCTGTCGGCATCGGCCATACCGCCGCCCGCCGACACGCCAATGGCCATGCCTTCGGGAATGTTGTGGGCAATGATGGCGATGACGAACAGCCAGATCCGCGCGGCGATCACCGGCTGATTGTCGCTGCCGACCAAGGCTTCCGGCGATGCGCCGGAGACTTTCAGGTCGACCAGAAACAGGCACAAGGCACCGAACAACAGGCCAAAACTGATCACGCCACCGGCGCCCCAAGGGCTGAAACCGATGGCCTGGGCCGCATCCAGGCCGGGGATGATCAGCGAGAATGCAGTGGCCGCCAGCATCACCCCGGCGCCAAAACCCAGCAATGTGTCCGCCAGGGCAACCGGCATGTTGCGGATGACCAACACCGGTACTGCGCCCAGCGCCGTGCCCAATGCACACAATGCGCCGCCCTCCAGGGCCCGCAGCATGCGCGGTTCCAGGTCCAACCAGTCGATGCCACGCGCCACCAGCAGCGCGGTGCCGACCAGCAACAGCAAAGTCCCTAGCGCCAGTCGAAACAGGCGCACACTGCTGACAGACATCACCTCAGAGCGCATACCGGGTCAACTCACTTCAGGGCTTCAAGGTAACGGCGTTCCACTTCAGCCCAATCGACGACGTTGTAAAACGCACCGATGTATTCCGGGCGGCGGTTCTGGTACTTGAGGTAGTAAGCGTGCTCCCAGACGTCCAGGCCGAGGATCGGCGTGTTGCCGTGCATCAGCGGGCTGTCCTGGTTGCCGCTGCTTTCCACGACCAGCGTGTTCCCGGGGGTCACGCTCAACCAGGCCCAGCCGCTGCCAAAGCGGGTCAGGGCAGCCTTGGTGAAGGCGTCCTTGAATGCCTCGAAACCACCTAGCTGCTCATCGATGGCCTTGGCCACCTGACCCTGTGGCAAACCGCCGCCCTTGGGCGACATCACCGTCCAGAACAAGCTGTGGTTAGCATGACCACCGCCCTGGTTGATCACTGCGCCCTGCAGCTTTTCCGGCAGTTGCTTGACCGCACCCACCAGTTGCTCAACCGGCCATTCGGCCCACTCGGTGCCTTCGATGGCGGCATTGAGGTTGTTGATGTAGGTCTGGTGGTGCTTGCTGTGGTGGATCTCCATGGTCTGGGTATCGATGTGCGGCTCCAGGGCATCGTAGGCGTAAGGCAAGGCAGGCAAGGTATGCGGCATGTCAGTGGATTCCGTAGGCTAATGGGCGATGAGTGACGTCCACCTGGGCAGCCAGCTCGCTCGCCTCAGGTGCGTGGCGATTGAGCAGGCGCTCGGTGCGCGGGTACTGGCCGTACTCGGCAATGAAGTTCAGCAGCTCGGTGTAGGTACGCCCGCTGTGACGCAGCGCTGCGTCACGCAGGGCCTGGGGCAGGCGCGCCTCCTGGCTGGCCTGGAGCAGCCGCTGGTGCGCGGCGCACAGGTAATCGGCGCTCTCGTGCGGCTGGTTCAGGCGCAGGTGCAAATCGGCCAGGTTGTGGTGGGCGATGACGAAAGCGGCGACCGCTTCGTCGACGTCATGCCAGCGCTCGAGCAGCACCTGGGCCAGGGCCAGGGCTTGTAGGTAATGTTCCCGGGCATCGACCAGCTCGCCTTGTTCGAACAAGCGATTGGCGTAATCCGTGGTGCGTTTCCAGTGCTGCATGACGTGCCTCCAGGGCGACTCTGATCAGATGCCGCCAGCAGTGAGTTTTTCCGGATCGAGTAGCGTTTGGAGCTGATCGCGGGACAGGTCGGTGTGCTCCAGCGCCACATCGATGATCGGCCGACCTTGCTTGTAGGCGGTCTTGGCAATCTCGGCGGCCTTCAGGTAACCGATGATCGGGTTCAGCGCGGTAACCAGGATCGGATTGCGCGACAGCGCTTCTTTGAGCTTGGCGTCGTTGACCTTGAAGCTGGCAATGGCCTTGTCGGCCAGCAGGCGGCTGGCGTTGGCCATCAGCTCGATGCTTTCCAGCAGGTTGCGGGCGATGACCGGCAGCATCACGTTCAGCTCGAAGTTGCCTGACTGGCCGGCGACGGCGATGGTGGCGTCGTTGCCGATCACTTGCGCGGCGACCATGGCAGTGGCTTCCGGAATCACCGGATTGACCTTGCCCGGCATGATCGAGGAGCCCGGCTGCAGCGCCTCCAACTCGATCTCACCGAGGCCGGCCAGGGGGCCGGAGTTCATCCAGCGCAGGTCGTTGGCGATCTTCATCAGCGCCACGGCAGTGGTCTTGAGCTGGCCAGACAGGGCGACGGCAGTGTCCTGCGAGCCGATCAGGGCGAACAGGTTGTCACCTGGGGTGAATTCGACGTGGGTCAGGCCGCTGAGCTGGCGGGCGAAACCTGCCGCAAACTGCGGGTGGGCGTTGATCCCGGTGCCCACGGCAGTGCCGCCTTGCGCCAGCGCTTGCAGGCTCGGCAGGGTGGCTTCGATATGCGCCTGGGCCGCTTTGACTTGCGCGCCCCAGCCGCCGAGCACCTGGCTCATGCGCACCGGCATGGCGTCCATCAGGTGGGTCCGGCCGGTCTTGACGTACTGGTGTACCTCAGCGGCCTTGGCATCGATCACCTGGACCAGGTGGCGCAAGGCTGGCAACAGCTGCTCATGCAGGGCCAGTGCCGCGCTGACGTGGATGGTGGTGGGGATGATGTCGTTGCTGCTCTGCCCGCAGTTGACGTGGTCGTTGGCATTGACCTGCTCGCCCAGCACACGGCTGGCCAAGGTCGCGATCACCTCGTTGGCGTTCATGTTCGAACTGGTGCCGGAGCCGGTCTGGTAGACGTCGACCGGGAAGTGCTGGATGAAGTCCTCGGTCAGCAGTTGCTCGACGGCCTTGACGATGGCCTGGCCTTGCGCCGGGGAGAGCTGCTCCAGCTCGACGTTGGCCTTGGCCGCCGCGGCTTTGGCCAGCAGCAGCGCGCGGATGAACTGAGCCGGCATGCGCTGGCCGCTGATCGGGAAGTTGTCGACCGCGCGCTGGGTTTGGGCGCCGTACAGGGCCTGAACCGGCACCTGCAGCTCACCCATGCTGTCACGCTCGATACGGGTATCACTCATCATCAAATCCTTGCATCAGTTCATCGGGAGAAATCGAAGGTAGCAACACACAATTAGCCAATTGCAGGGCATAAGGTTGCCACCTGAGGTTTTGCTCGCGGCGGTCGAGGTTGCGCAGGTCGAGCAGTGGTCGCCAGGCCTGGTCCAGGCACTGGCAGCGCCAATGCCATGGCAGCATGCGATCGCAGGCGGTATCGAGCAGCAGGCGGAATGAGGTCAGGGCGACCGTCCATGGCGAGGTCTCGGTGCAGCACACCAGATAGCGACCTTCGGCCAGGTAGTGCTCGATCAAGCGCGGCTCGTCAGGTTCGAGGGCGCAGCGAATACGCCGACTGAGCCAGCGCCAGTTTTCCAGGTAGGGCAACTCGTGGAGGACGGTTTTCATGAACATCATCGCCGGGTGCTTGGATAATGATATTCATTATTAAGTGATAAATAGAATCACTTCAAGTGCAGAGCGATAAACAAAAAACCCGGCGCGATGGCCGGGTTTGGTCTGACAGTCAGGGAAAGTGCGCGATTGAGCTTACCCTGCGATAGTGAACGCTCTGCTGACGCGCTCGTTTGAGCGGACGCTATCGCGGGGCAAGCCCGCTCCCACGAGCTAGACTCAGCTGCCTGCTACTGTCATGCGCTCAATCAGTACCGAGCCGCTGTGAATATTGCTACGCGTTTCGATATCGCTGCCAATCGCTACAATTTGCTGGAACATGTCTTTCATATTGCCGGCGATAGTCACCTCCTGCACCGGAAACTGGATCTCGCCATGTTCGACCCAGAAGCCCGCCGCACCGCGTGAGTAGTCACCGGTGACCATGTTCAGGCCATGCCCCATCAGCTCAGTCACCAACAAGCCACGGCCCATGCGCCGGATCAACGCCGCCTGGTCTTCCTCGCCATGGGTAACGAACAGGTTGTGCACCCCTCCCGAGTTAGCGGTGCTGGGCAAACCCAGCTTGCGCCCGGAGTACGTGCCCAGCAGGTAGGACACCAGCTCGCCGTTTTCGACGAACGGCTTGGCATAGGTTGCCAGGCCATCACCATCGAAGGCAGCACTGCCCAACGCTCGCGGCAGGTGCGGGCGCTCGTCGAGGGTCAGCCAGGAAGGGAACAAGCGCTGGCCAATAGCGCCTTCCAGGAACGACGACTTGCGATACAAGTTGCCGCCGGAAATCGCCCCCAGGAAGCTGCCGAACAAGCCACCGGCAAGCTCTGCCGAGAACAGCACCGGCACTTCACAGGTCGGCACCGGCCGCGCGCCCAGACGACTGGCCGCACGCTGCGCGGCACGCAGGCCGATGCTGCGGGGGTCGGCCAACAGCTCGCCCTGGCGGTTGACGTCGTACCAGTAATCGCGCTGCATCTGCCCGTCGCCTTCGGCGATCATCACGCAACTGAGGCTGTGCCGCGTGGAGGCATAGCCGCCGATGAAGCCATGGCTATTGCCATAGACCCGGCAACCCTGGTGGGTATTGAGGGTGGTGCCATCGGCGTTCTTGATCCGCGCATCGGCCTCGAACGCAGCCGCTTCACAGGCCAGGGCCTTTTCAATGGCTTGCTCCGGATCGATGTCCCAGTCGTGGTACAGGTCAAGCTCGGGGATATCCCGGGCCATCAGCGCGGCATCGGCCAAACCTGCGCACTCGTCCTCAGAGGTGTGCTTGGCAATCGCCAAGGCTGCTGCAACCGTTTCGCGAATCGCCTCCGGGCCACTCGCCGAGGTGCTGGCCGAGCCCTTGCGCTGGCCAACATAGAGGGTGATGCCAAAGCCTTGGTCACGGTTGAACTCGACCGTTTCCACTTCGCGCTGGCGCACCGTGGTGGACAACCCCTGCTCCAGCGACACCGCGACCTCGCAAGCGCTGGCGCCTTGGCGACGCGCCTCGGCAACGATCGCTTCGACTTGCTCCTGCAATGCCGGCAGGTCCTTGGGGCCTATGCTCTGGACTGCACTCATGGTCTTCTCCACTCAAATTCTGCTTACGGCGAGGGTCATTCTACGACCGGGCCGGACAAGCGGCCCCCGACTGGTTATCATGGCGGCGTTTTCCAGCGGACTGCCACCATGGTTGATTCATACGACGACGCCTTCGACGGCGAAAAAAGCAAAACCCAGATCAAGCGCGAGCTGCATGCGCTGGTCGAACTGGGCGAGCGCCTGACCACGCTCAAGCCCGACACCCTGGCTCTACTGCCCCTGACCGATGGCCTGCGCAAAGCGCTGGCCGAATCGAGCAAGCACACCGCGCACGGCGCCCGCAAACGTCACATGTCGTTTGTCGGCAAGCTGATGCGCGACCAGGACCTTGACGCGATCCTCGCCCTGCTCGATCAGATCGACAGTTCGACCCGCCAGTACAACGAGCGTTTCCATGGCCTGGAGCGCTGGCGTGATCGCTTGGTCGACGGCACTGACGAAGACCTGGAGCGTTTCATCAACGAGTACCCCGAGGCCGACCGTCAGCACCTGCGTTCGCTGATCCGTCATGCCCAGCACGAAAAGGCCCGGAACAAACCGCCGGCCGCTGCGCGCAAGGTGTTCAAATACATCCGCGAGCTCGACGAAACCCAGCGCGGCCTGCGCTGAGTAACGTCATTTGGGGCTGCAGCGCAGCCCCAGAAATCACCCGCCGGTTCCGCCAACGGTAATCGCATCCAGTTTCAGCGTCGGCTGCCCAACGCCTACCGGCACCGACTGGCCATCCTTGCCACAGGTCCCGACACCACTGTCCAGGGCCAGGTCATTGCCGACCATCGATACCCGGCTCATCGCCTCCGGACCATTGCCAATCAACGTCGCACCTTTGACGGGCGCGGTGATTTTGCCGTCTTCGATCAAGTACGCCTCGCTGGTGGAGAAGACGAACTTGCCGCTGGTGATATCGACCTGACCGCCGCCCAGGTTGGCGCAGTAGATGCCCTTCTTGACCGAAGCGATGATCTCCGCCGGATCACTCTCGCCCGCACGCATGTAGGTGTTGGTCATGCGCGGCATCGGCAGGTGGGCGTAGGACTCACGCCGGCCATTACCGGTGACGGCCATGCCCATCAGGCGTGCGTTGAGCTTGTCCTGCATATAGCCTTTGAGGATGCCGTTCTCGATCAGCGTGGTGCACTCGGTCGGCGTGCCTTCGTCGTCGACGCTGAGCGAGCCACGGCGATCTTGCAGAGTGCCGTCATCGACGATGGTGCACAGGCTGGAGGCGACCTTCTGGCCAATCTTGCCGCTGTAGGCCGAGCTGCCCTTGCGGTTGAAGTCACCTTCCAGGCCATGCCCTACGGCTTCGTGCAGCAGCACCCCGGACCAGCCCGGCCCCAGCACCACAGGCAAGGTGCCTGCTGGCGCAGGCTGCGCTTCGAGGTTGACCAGCGCCTGACGCAAGGCCTCGCGGGCATACCCCATGACTCGCTCGTCGGTGAAGAAGCGGTAGTCGGTACGACCGCCACCGCCCTGCCCGCCGCGCTCGCGACGGCCATTCTGCTCGACGATCACGCTGACATTGAAGCGCACCAATGGGCGCACGTCGGCGGCCAGGCTGCCGTCAGCGGCGGCGACCAGGATGCGCTCCCAGACCCCAGCCATGCTCACGCTGACCTGCTGGATACGTGGATCGAGCGCACGCGTGGCGACATCGACGCGCTTGAGCAGCTCGACTTTCTCCGCCCGGCTGAGCACATCCAGCGGGTTGTTCGGCGCATACAAAGCAGCGACGTCCTGGCTGCGGAAGGCCTGTACCGTGCCGTTCTGGCCGGCGCGGGAGATCGAGCGGGCGGCACGGGCGGCCGAAGTCAGCGCTTCGAGGTTGATCGCGTTGCTGTAGGCGAAGCCGGTCTTCTCACCGGACAGGGCACGCACGCCCACACCTTGGTCAAGGTTGAAGCTGCCTTCCTTGACGATACCGTCTTCAAGGGCCCAGGTTTCCGAGATCTGCCCTTGGAAGTACAGGTCGGCGGCATCGATGCCTGGCCCGGCCAGCTCGCCCAGCACTGATTGCAGGCTGTCGAGGGTCAGACCGCCCGGCGCCAGCAGATGATCGCTGACAGTGGTTAACATCTCGCTCATAGTCACTCCGAGGTGTGCGCAGGCCGCAAGGCGTCCTGCGAGAAAAAGCGCCGGTGCTTGATCACCGGCATCCGCGCCCGTATGGACGCTTGTTCATCGCTGTCACGTTCTGCCAGCAGGACGGCTTCGCCGCTCGCCTGCTGCGCAACGATTCGCCCCCAGGGGTCGACAATCGCCGCATGACCGTGGGTTTCCCGGGGTCCGGGATGCGTGCCACCTTGCGCCGCAGCGAGCAGGTAGCACTGGGTTTCGATCGCCCGCGCGCGAATCAGCACCTCCCAGTGCGCCGCACCGGTCACGGCGGTAAAAGCCGCCGGCGCGGTAATCAGCTCCGCTCCGGCTGCACGCAAGGCACTGTACAGCTCGGGAAACCGCAGGTCGTAGCACACCGACAGGCCCACGCGTCCCACCGGCGTATCGGCAACCACCACTTGGCTGCCGTGGGCATAGTCATCGGACTCGCGATAGCGGCCGCGGTTGTCCGCAACATCGACATCGAACAGGTGCAGCTTGTCATAGCGAGCGGCCACCTCCCCGTGCTCGTCGATCAGCAGCGAGCAGGCATGCGACTTGGCCTCAGGCTGGCCGACCGGCGGCAACGGCAAAGTACCGGCGACAATCCATAACTTGAGGTCACGGGCGGTGCGTTTCAACCAGGGCAGGATCGGCCCTTGCCCGAATGCCTCGGCGCGACCGATGGCTGCGGCGTCACGGCGACCCATGGCGGCGAAGTTCTCCGGCAACACGGCCAGCCGTGCCCCGCCCTCAGCGGCTTGTTCGAGCAGGGCCTGGGCACGCTGCAGGTTGGCCAAAATGTCATCCTGGCTGACCATCTGAATCACCGCTGACTTCATCCCAGCTCCTAGCGCGACTTTTCGAAAGGTTTCACAAAGGTGATTTTAGGCTCTTTCCACGGCCCCTCGACGCGATAATGCACGCTGGCAAACCGCGCTACCCGATCACCGATCAACCGATCGACCAGGAACAGTGCGCCACCGATGGCCGGCGCCCCGACAATCAGCGCTGCCAGTGGCAGGTTATTGGTCACCGGCAGGGTCACTCGCAAGTTAGCGTTGACCCGGTCGCGGACCATGTCCAGGGTGCCATCGAGCTCGAAGTTGCTCGACGGCCCGGTAACAGTGATCGGCTCACGGGTCACGTAGACCCCCTCGCTGCCCACCAGCAGGCCTTTGACCCGATCATAGGCCAAGCCCTTGTCAAACAGGTCGGAAAAGTCCAGGCGCAGGCGCCGGCCGATCGAGTTGAAGTTCAACAAGCCAAATACCCGCAAGGCCTGGGCACTGCCCTCGACTTCGACGAACTGACCGGTGCGCAGCGCGGCATCGAGGCTGCCGGAGTAGCTTTTCAGCCCCACTGCAGCCGGCGAGCCAGGCCAGCGCCCGTCGACATCCAGGCGAAAATCTCGGCTGGTGACCGTTGGCGCAAAGCCAAAGCCCTTGAGCACATCAGCCAGGTTCTTGCCGTCCAACCGGCCCTTGTACCAACTGCCGGTAGCACCTGGATCGCCTTCCCAGCCGCCGCTGCCATCGATGTGCAGGCCTTTGATTTCGATGTCGATATCATCGAAAGAAACGCCGCGCGGGGTGGGGCGCAACTTCAACGCCCAGTTGCCGAACAGATCGTCGCCGCGGTACAGCTTGTCAATGGTCAGGTCCAGCGCGGGCACCTTGCGCGGGTCGAACGTGGCCAGCGGATCGGGGCCATCCTCGCTCTGGGTTTCGGCAGGATCGGCAGGCGGCAGACGCAAAGTCTGCAACTTGACCACCATCGGTTGCGCCTTGGCGTCGGGGATGCGTGCGTTGCCCATCACTTCGCGGCTGTCCAGGCGCAGGTCCCAGGCATTGGCAGCGCGGGCCAGGCGCACCACGGCCTGGTTCAAGTCCATGCCGAAGGCCTTGAGCTTACCGATGCTCAGGTCAACCCCTTGCAGATTCTGCCGGGCACTGCCGCCAGGGTCTTGTCCGGCGAAGCGTTGCGCCTGCTGCTGCCAGGGCTCCAGGTCCAACGTTTCCAGCCGGCCGCGCACGCGCAGGCCCTGACCAGAAGGCACTTGCGCCTCGCCCGTGCCCAGTAGCAACTCACCGCGGCCCTGATCCAGCTTGTCGCCAGGGGCGGCATAGGCAAAGCGGGCAAGATCGCTGTAAGCGGCATCGAATCGTCGTTCGGCGCCCTGCAGGGTCATGCTGAAGCGGCTATCGCGCGTCTGCTGGGCCGTCTTGCCAAACGGCGCCGGCAAATCGATGGCCAGCCCCTTGAGTGACGAATTGATGCTCAGGCGATTGTCCCGGCTGCCCAGGCTCAACTGCAGCTGATAAGGCAGCTCACCACTGGCTGGCAAGGTCTGCTTGAATTGCAGCCAGTCGGTCAGGGCCTTGAGCGCCACCTGGCCGGAGGCATTGATCCGGGTCTGCATCTGGCCAGGCTGACCTTCGGCGCTGATTTGCGCGCTGACCGGCTTGCCGAAGGCCTGCAAGGTGATGTCCTTGCCGCTCAGGCCTTTGTCGAGGTCGAAGCTGAAATCGCCTTTGAGCTTGTTCAATTCCAGGGTTGGCGGGGCGACTTTCAAGCGCGCATCAGCGGTGGTGAAATCCACCCGCACTTTCGGCCGTTCGCCGCGTGCCAAGGGAATATCCAGTTTGACCTTGCCCTTGAGCGGCCCTTCGCCTTCCCAGCCCGCAAAGATCTCGCCAGTGCCGATCGGTGCTTGCTGGAGGATCTTCAGGCCGTCGCCCAGGCCGCCATCGAAGTCGCCATCCAGATACAGATGACTGTGCTGGCCTTCTTCGACATGAGGAATATCGACGCTGACATCGCTGACTTGGGCATCGAGCAGCTGGCCGCGCTGGGCCTTGATGCGCACGCCGCTGTCTTCGATCAGCACATCACCGGCAACGTGCTGCACCTGCGGCCAGCCAGGCTGGAAGTCCAGCGCTGCATCGCGCACCTTGAAGAACAGGCTGATGCTGCGCGCCTCAGGCGTCGCGCCGTGGTTCAGCGAACCTTGATACTGGAAATAACCCTCATCGACCGTGCCTTTGACGATGGCGCTGCGCAGCCATTCATCGAGTGCCGGGCTGAGCACTTCAGGCAGGTACTTGGCGGTATAGCGCCCGTCGCCTTCGGTCAAGCCGACGCGCAGGTCCATGTAGTCTTCGCGCCCGTCTTCGAACAGCAGGCGGATGAGGAAGTCGCCAGCGATCTTGCCCTCCTCGCCCAGCACCTTGAGATAAGGCGCGATCAAGGTGAAGCCTTGTTTGTCCAGGCGCCAGTTCAGCTGGGCGTTGGCCTTCTGGTAATGCCAGGGTTTGGCGAAGATCGGGTACAGGTGCAGCATGAAGGCATCGGTATCCAGGCGCAGTTCGCCGTGTCCCAGGTCGCCGGCGATGCTGCCACTGACATTACCGGCCGCAGGCGCGCCGTGATAGGCATCGAAACCGACTCGCTCCAGGTTGGCGGCAAACTGCAAGCGCTGATCACCTTCGGCCTTGGGGCGGATATCCAGGTGCACATTGCGCAAGGCACCTGTCACGTTCAGGCCATCGACTACCGCCATGACTTTTTCCGGCAGCGGTGCCAGGGCATTGATCAGCGGCGTCAGCGGGGTCAAGTTGAGGCGGTCGGCCTGAACGGTCCAGGTTTCATCGGCAGGCGTCTGGCCCAATTGCTGGCGTGCTTGCAGGTGCGTTTCCCAGCGGGTCTTGCCGATGCTCGCCGCCAGCGAGTCGAGCACGACTGCATAGCCCTCTTTATCGCGCTGGACCCACGCCGAAAGCGCCAGGTCTTCCAGGCTTACCGCTTTGCGCTGGCCATAGCCGCCGCGTAACTGCGGGGCATTGAGGCGAACCACCGCCTGCTGCAATTGGCCTTTGCGCCAGTCGATCCACAGTTCACCGCCGGCCTTGAGGGCATTGGCCTGCCACTGGCCGAGCAAGCGCGGCGGCAACCAGCGCGCCCAATCGCTCTGCGGCAAGCTCAGGTAACCTTGCAACGAACCCTCACGCCAAGTACTGGCGCTGGCGCGACTGCGCAAATTGACTGCCAGCGGCTGGCCGTCCGGCAAGGTGGCACGCAGGTCGACGGCCTGGCGCGAGGCGCCGGCCTGCAGGCCAAGGCTCACGTAGGTGAGGGTCAGCGGGTCGCGCTGCCAGGGGTGCAGGGTCACCTGGCTGTCGAACACATCGATACGGCCCAGCTGCTGCAAGCGTTGCAGCGCTTGCGCAGGATCGAGCGGGCTATCGTCTTTTTTCGGCAGGCCTTCGAGCACCCAGGCGCCTTGCTCGTCCTCGCGCAGAATCAGTTGCAGGCCGCCCAGTTGAATACGTGCCAGGCGTATTTCGCGGGCCTTGAGGCTGGCCCACAGATCAGGCACCACCCGCACATCGTCCAGACGCAGGGCGTCAGCGCCCTCGCCCAATTGCAGATCACGCACGCGCAACACCGGTGCCAGGCCGCTCCAGCGCCCTTCCAGCGCACCTACGTGCACAGGCAAGCCCAAGGCCTGCTCGGCCTTGCTCTCTACATCAGCGCGGTATTCGGCTACCAGCGGTACCAGTTGCCGACCGAGGCTGACATACAGCGCCACCAGCACCGCCAACAGGGCGCACAGGCCCAGCCCCCAGCGGGTCAAGGCGCTCAGAACGCGGGTCAGACGTCCCATGGCCATGGCCCTCCAAGTCGTGCCTTAACTATGGCCCCAAGCCTGGTTTTCGCCAGCTGGCGAAGGGTTTCAGAACGCGTCAGAGGAGCACCACATCGTATTGTTCCTGGGAGTACATGGACTCGACCTGGAAGCGAATGGTTCGACCGATGAAGGCTTCAAGCTCGGCGACATTGCCCGATTCTTCATCGAGCAGGCGGTCGACCACCTTCTGATTGGCCAGCACTCGATAGCCCTCGGCCTGGTAGGCGCGCGCCTCCCGGAGGATCTCGCGGAAGATCTCGTAGCAGATGGTTTCAGGGGTTTTCAGCTTGCCGCGCCCCTGGCAGCCGGCGCATGGCTCGCACAGGACCTGCTCAAGGCTTTCACGGGTGCGCTTGCGGGTCATCTGCACCAGGCCCAACTCGGTGATGCCGATGATGTTGGTCTTGGCGTGATCACGTTCAAGCTGCTTTTCCAGGGTGCGCAGGACCTGGCGCTGATGCTCTTCGTCTTCCATGTCGATGAAGTCGATGATGATGATCCCGCCGATATTGCGCAGGCGCAGTTGCCGGGCAATGGCGGTGGCCGCCTCCAGGTTGGTCTTGAAGATGGTTTCCTCAAGGTTGCGATGACCGACGAAGGCGCCGGTATTGACGTCGATGGTAGTCATCGCCTCGGCCGGATCGACCACCAGGTAGCCACCGGATTTGAGCGGTACCTTGCGCTCCAGGGCACGCTGGATCTCGTCCTCGACGCCGTACAGGTCGAAGATCGGTCGCTCGCCAGGATAATGCTCCAGACGATCTGCGATCTCAGGCATCAGCTCGCCGACGAACTGGGTAGTCTTCTGGAAGGTTTCCCGCGAGTCGATGCGGATTTTCTCGATCTTGTGGTTGACCAGGTCGCGCAGGGTCCGCAGGGCCAGGCCGAGATCTTCGTAGATGACAGTCGGCGCGCCGCAGGTCTGGATCTGGCTGCCGATCTGCTCCCACAGGCGGCGCAGGTAGCGGATGTCCTGGAGGATGTCTTCCTGGCGCGCGCCTTCGGCGGCGGTGCGCAGGATGAAGCCACCGGCGTCCTTGATGTTCTCCTGCTCGACGCAGTTGCTGACCACCTGCTTGAGCCGCTCGCGCTCGGCTTCGTCTTCGATCTTCAGGGATATCCCGACATGGCTGCTACGCGGCATGTACACCAGGTAGCGCGAGGGGATCGACAGCTGGGTGGTCAGGCGAGCGCCCTTGGTGCCGATGGGGTCCTTGGTCACCTGCACCACCAAGGCTTGGCCCTCATGCACCAGCGCCGTGATGGTTTCCACCGCCGAGCCTTCGCGCTGGGAGATCTCCGAGGCATGGATGAACGCCGCGCGCTCCAGGCCAATGTCGACGAAGGCCGCCTGCATGCCCGGCAACACCCGCACCACCTTGCCCTTGTAGATGTTGCCGACAATGCCGCGGCGCTGGGTGCGCTCGACATGCACCTCTTGCAGGACACCGTTTTCCACCACTGCCACGCGCGATTCCATCGGGGTGATGTTGATCAGGATCTCTTCACTCATGGCAGGCTCTCGTCAAAGGTCTTGGATAATGATGGATCGCTGACCGATCCCTGGCTAGCGAAGCGTTCAATCCTCTGGCTGAGCCGCCGGCAGTTGCCAGCAGGCAATGGCGAATTGACCGAGCAGATCGGCGGTTTCGCTCAGGGGCAAGCCAACCACTGCCGAGTAGCTACCGACCAGGCCGGTGACGAACACCGCGCCCAGCCCCTGGATGGCGTAGCCACCGGCTTTGTCCAGCGGTTCGCCGCTGGCCCAGTAGCGGGCCGCTTCGTCGCTACTGATCGGGCGAAAGCGCACAGTGCTGCTGACACACACGCTCAAGCAACGCTGGCCATCGTTCAGCGCTAGCGCAGTGAGCACTTGATGCTCACGGCCTGCAAGGTCGGCGAGCATGGCCATGGCGTGTTCACGGCTCTCAGGCTTGCCCAGGATGCGCCCATCGAGCACCACTGCTGTATCTGCACCGAGCACTACCGCCGGGCCTGACACCTGGCCAAGACCTGCGGCGGCCTTGGCTTGCGCCAAGCGCTCGACATAGGCCGGAGCAGTTTCATCAGGCAACGGGGTTTCATCGATGGGGGCACTGATCGTGGTGAACGGCACGCCGATCTGGGTCAGCAGTTCACGACGGCGCGGCGAGCCGGAGGCTAGGTACAGCGGGGTCATGGGACAGCTCCCTGTCAGTCGCGGCGTTGCCGGTCAGTGGATGTGCAAGCGGCGGCGAATATCGCGCAAGGCAAAGCTGATCCACGGCCAGAGCAAGGCACTGATCACCGCTGACCAGACCAGCGCCAGGGTCGGCAGGCGATTGCCGGTGAGCGCGCTCAACCACAGCTGGATCAGCTGGGCGATGCCGAAGATCACCAGGATCACCAGGCTTTGTTGCCACATGGGGAACATACGCAGGCGCTGTTGCAGCGACAGCACCAGGAAGGTGATCAGGGTCAGGATCAATGCGTTCTGCCCCAACAGCGTGCCATACAGCACGTCCTCGGCCAGGCCGAGGATGAACGCGGTGGTCATGCCGACCTTGTTCGGCACTGCCAGCGCCCAGAACGACACCAGCATGGCCAGCCACATCGGGCGGAAGACTTCCATGAACTGCGGCATCGGCGAAACGCTGAGCAGCAAGCCAATGACGAAGGTCAGCCAGATGAACCAACCGTTCTTACTGCGCGAACTGGCCATCAATGCCTCCCAGGTTGGCTCGGCGCCACAGGCGCCGCTGCCGGATTGACGGGGGCTGCGCCCTGGGTAGCAGGTGCGGCCGGGGTGGCCGGCGCGGCACCTGTCGGCGCAGCGGGGGCCGGGGCGGCGGGCGCCGTGGACGGGCTACCGCTCAGCGGAGCCGGTGCCACACCTTTACGGTCGGCTTCCTCCTGGGCAATCGCCGCCTCGGTGGCACGCTCTTCCGGTGTGCGCCGGTCACTGAACACCAGCAGCATGTAGCGGCTGCGGTTCAGCGCGGCGGTAGGGATGGCGCGGACAATGGCAAACGGCTGGCCGGAGTCGTGGATCACTTCGTTGACCGTGGCCACCGGGTAGCCTGCCGGGAAGCGCTGGCCCATGCCCGAGCTCACCAGCAGGTCGCCTTCCTTGATGTCGGCGGTATCGGCGACATGCCGCAGTTCCAGGCGCTCCGGGTTGCCGGTGCCACTGGCGATGGCGCGCAGACCGTTGCGGTTGACCTGCACCGGAATGCTATGGGTGGTGTCGGTCAGCAGCAGGACCCGCGAGGTGTACGGCATCAACTCGACCACCTGGCCCATCAGGCCACGGGCATCGAGCACCGGCTGGCCGAGGAACACGCCGTCGCGCTCGCCCTTGTTGATCAGGATGCGGTGGGTGAAGGGGTTGGGGTCGACACCGATCAGCTCGGCGACCTCGACCTTCTCGTTGACCAGTGCCGAGGAATTGAGCAGTTCACGCAAGCGCACGTTCTGCTCGGTCAGCGCGGCCAGCTTCTGCAGCCGCCCTTGCAGCAGCAGGGCCTCGGTCTTGAGCTTCTCGTTCTCGGCGGCCAGCTCGGTGCGGCTGCCAAACTGGCTGGCCACACCTTGCCACACGCGCTGCGGCAGGTCGGTCAGCCAATAGGATTCCATCAGCACCAGCCCCATCTGGCTGCGTACCGGTTTGAGCAAGGCAAAGCGCGAGTCGACCACCATCAGCGCGACCGACAGGACCACCAGCACCAGCAGGCGAACGCCCAGCGAAGGGCCCTTGGAGAAAAGCGGTTTAATGGGCCGTTCCTCGTGGACGACGATTCAGGAGGTCATTGGACATGGAGCAATGCACCGGCCTGCTGCGGGTTGACGGAAACAGCGCCCAACGGACGCCAGCCCAGCGCATACAGGTAGCACTGCACGTGCCACCTGTAAACCGGGCGATCATTACCGAACGTTGGACTACGCCGTGGATCACTCGCTCGAGAGCAGGTCCATGGCGTGTTTGTCCATCATTTCCAACGCACGACCGCCGCCACGGGCGACGCAGGTCAGTGGGTCTTCGGCGACGATCACCGGCAGGCCGGTTTCCTGGGCCAGCAGCTTGTCCAGGTCGCGCAGCAGGGCGCCACCACCGGTCAACACCAGGCCGCGCTCGGCGATGTCCGAGGCCAGCTCAGGCGGCGACTGCTCAAGGGCGCTCTTGACCGCCTGAACGATGGTCGCCAGCGACTCTTGCAGGGCTTCGAGCACTTCGTTGGAGTTGAGGGTGAAGGCACGTGGCACGCCCTCGGCCAGGTTGCGACCGCGTACGTCGACTTCACGCACTTCGCCACCTGGGTAGGCGGTGCCGATTTCCTGCTTGATGCGCTCGGCGGTGGATTCGCCGATCAGGCTGCCGTAGTTACGACGCACGTAGGTCACGATCGCTTCGTCGAAGCGGTCGCCGCCAACGCGAACGGACTCGGCATAGACCACGCCATTGAGCGAGATCAGGGCGATTTCAGTGGTACCACCACCGATATCGACGACCATCGAACCACGCGCCTCTTCGACCGGCAGGCCGGCACCGATAGCGGCAGCCATTGGCTCTTCGATCAGGAACACTTCACGTGCACCGGCGCCAAGGGCCGACTCACGGATGGCACGGCGCTCGACCTGGGTCGATTTGCACGGCACGCAGATCAGCACACGCGGGCTGGGCTGCAGGAAGCTGTTTTCGTGGACCTTGTTGATGAAGTACTGCAACATTTTTTCACAAACGCTGAAGTCGGCGATCACGCCGTCCTTCATCGGACGAATGGCAGCAATGTTGCCAGGCGTACGGCCCAGCATGCGTTTGGCTTCGGTACCGACGGCGACGACGCTTTTCTGGTTGCCGTGGGTACGGATGGCAACAACCGAGGGCTCATTCAGGACGATACCGCGCTCACGCACGTAAATAAGGGTGTTGGCAGTACCCAGGTCGATGGAAAGATCGCTGGAAAACATGCCACGCAGTTTCTTGAACATGGGAAAGTGACCCTGGGGAAAGCGTGGGTAAAAAAGTGCGGCAAACTCTAACAATGGCAGGGATTTTGGGCAAGGAGCCAATATGTTAAATTGGCAGTTTTTCCGAGCAAGCCTGCAGATGATCGCGGCCCTTTGACCGCCAAAATGCTGGCATGTTCCTCATCGCGGACCTAATCCGTTTTGTTTCCCTGGAGATCCCCAATGGCGCTTCAACGCTCCGACGTGGAAAAGATCGCCCATCTGGCCCGACTGGGCCTGAATGAAGGCGAACTGCCACGCATCACCGATGCCTTGAACAGTATTCTCGGGCTGGTCGACCAGATGCAAGCCGTCGACACCAGCGGTATCGAGCCTCTGGCCCACCCCCTGGAGGCCAGCCAACGCCTGCGCCCCGACCAGGTCACTGAAAGCAATCAGCGCGATAGCTATCAGGCCATCGCCCCGTCGACCGAAAACGGTCTGTACCTGGTTCCGAAAGTCATCGAGTAAGGGATAGCACCTGCCATGCATCAATTGACCCTGGCCGAGATCGCCCGCGGACTCGCCGACAAGTCGTTTTCCTCCGAAGAGCTGACCGGCGCCCTGCTGGCGCGGATCAAGCAACTCGACCCACAACTGAACAGCTTCATCAGCGTCACCCAAGACCTGGCCCTGGGCCAGGCGCGTGCCGCCGACGCCCGCCGCGCCGCGGGTGAAGCCGGTGCGCTGCTGGGCGCGCCAATCGCCCACAAGGACCTGTTCTGCACCAACGCCGTACGCACCAGCTGCGGCTCGAAGATGCTCGACAACTTCAAGGCGCCGTATGACGCCACCGTGGTCGCCAAGCTGGCCGAAGCCGGCATGGTCACCCTGGGCAAGACCAACATGGACGAGTTCGCCATGGGTTCGGCCAACGAATCCAGCCACTATGGCCCAGTGAAAAACCCGTGGAACCTCGAGCACGTGCCTGGCGGCTCGTCGGGTGGCTCCGCCGCTGCCGTGGCCGCACGCCTGCTGCCGGTAACCACCGGCACCGACACCGGCGGCTCGATCCGCCAGCCGGCGGCGCTGACCAACCTCACCGGCCTCAAGCCGACCTACGGCCGCGTCTCGCGCTGGGGCATGATCGCCTACGCCTCGAGCCTCGACCAGGGTGGCCCACTGGCGCGCACCGCCGAAGACTGCGCACTGCTGCTGCAAGGCATGGCCGGCTTCGACGCCAAGGACTCGACCAGCATCGATGAGCCGGTGCCGGACTACAGCGCCAACCTCAATGCGCCGCTCGAAGGCCTGCGCATCGGCCTGCCGAAAGAATATTTCGGTGCCGGCCTCGACCCACGCATCGCCGACCTGGTCCTGGCCAGCGTCAAGGAGCTGGAAAAGCTCGGCGCAGTGGTCAAGGAAATCAGCCTGCCGAACATGCAGCACGCAATCCCCGCGTACTACGTGATCGCCCCGGCGGAAGCCTCCTCCAACCTGTCACGCTTCGACGGCGTACGCTTCGGCTACCGTTGTGAAGACCCGAAGGACCTCACCGACCTGTACAAGCGCTCGCGTGGCGAAGGCTTCGGCACCGAGGTGCAACGGCGGATCATGGTCGGCACCTACGCGCTGTCGGCCGGTTACTATGATGCCTACTACTTGAAGGCGCAGAAGATCCGCCGCCTGATCAAGAACGACTTCATGACGGCTTTCGAGCAGGTCGACCTGATCCTTGGTCCAACCACGCCGAACCCGGCCTGGAAGCTTGGCGCCAAGAGCAGCGACCCGGTCGCCGCCTACCTGGAAGACGTCTACACCATCACCGCCAACCTGGCGGGCCTGCCGGGCCTGTCGATGCCAGCGGGCTTCGTCGAAGGCCTGCCAGTGGGCGTGCAGCTGCTGGCGCCGTATTTCCAGGAAGGCCGCCTGCTCAACGTCGCGCACCGCTACCAGCAAGTCACCGACTGGCACACCCGCGCCCCCAACGGCTTCTGAGGAATTCACACATGCAATGGGAAGTTGTGATCGGGCTGGAGATTCATACCCAGCTCGCCACCCAGTCGAAGATTTTCTCCGGCAGCGCCACCACCTTCGGTTCCGAGCCGAACACCCAGGCCAGCCTGGTCGACCTGGGCATGCCTGGCGTACTGCCGGTGCTCAACCAGGAAGCCGTGCGCATGGCCTGCATGTTCGGCCTGGCCATCGATGCCGAAATCGGCCAGCGCAACGTCTTCGCGCGCAAGAACTACTTCTACCCTGACCTGCCCAAGGGCTATCAGATCAGCCAGATGGAGCTGCCGATCGTCGGCAAGGGCCACCTGGACATCGCCCTGGAAGACGGCACCATCAAGCGCGTCGGCATCACCCGTGCGCACCTTGAAGAAGACGCTGGCAAGAGCCTGCACGAAGACTTCAACGGCGCCACCGGGATCGACCTGAACCGCGCCGGCACGCCGCTGCTGGAGATCGTCTCCGAGCCGGACATGCGCAGCGCCAAGGAAGCCGTGGCCTACGTCAAGGCGATCCACGCGCTGGTGCGTTACCTGGGCATCTGCGACGGCAACATGGCCGAAGGCTCGCTGCGTTGCGACTGCAACGTCTCGATCCGACCCAAAGGCCAGGCCGAGTTCGGCACCCGCTGCGAGATCAAGAACGTCAACTCGTTCCGCTTCATCGAGCGCGCGATCAACAGCGAGATCCAGCGACAGATCGACCTGATCGAAGACGGTGGCAAGGTTGTCCAGGAAACCCGCCTGTACGACCCGAACAAAGACGAAACCCGCTCCATGCGCAGCAAGGAAGAAGCTAACGACTACCGTTACTTCCCCGATCCTGACCTGCTGCCGGTGGTCATCGAGAACAGCTTCCTCGAAACCGTCCGCGCCGGCCTGCCGGAGCTGCCGCCACAAAAGGTCGAGCGCTTCCAGAGCCAGTACGGCCTGTCGGCCTACGACGCCAACGTGCTGGCCTCCAGCCGTGAACAAGCGGACTACTTCGAGCAAGTGGTGAAGATTGGTGGCGACGCCAAGCTTGCCGCCAACTGGGTCATGGTCGAGCTGGGCAGCCTGCTGAACAAGCTGGGCGTGGAGATCGACCAGGCGCCGGTCAGCGCCGAACAGCTCGGTGGCATGTTGCTGCGCATTCGCGACAACACCATCAGCGGCAAGATCGCCAAGACCGTGTTCGAGGCCATGGCGGCCGGTGAAGGCGATGCTGACAGCATCATCGAGAGCAAAGGCCTCAAGCAGGTCACCGACACCGGCGCGATCGACAAGATGCTCGACGAAGTGCTGGCGGCCAACGCCGAGCAGGTCGAACAGTACCGCGCGGCCGACGAGGCCAAGCGCGGCAAGATGTTCGGCTTCTTTGTCGGCCAGGCGATGAAAGCCTCCAAAGGCAAGGCCAACCCGGGGCAAGTGAACCAATTGCTCAAGGCCAAGCTCGAAGGGTAAGCCCAATCACGGGGCAAGCCGGCTCCCACGTGAGCTCTACGCTCATGCGGGAGCGGGCTTGCCCCGCGATGACTCACTCAGGAGCACCACCCAGAATGCGGCGTAGCCTCAGCGCCCTGGCGCTTTTCTCCCTGCTGGCCGGCTGTGCCAGCCACGATATCGACCCTCGCGGATACGACACCAGCGGCACCGCCTCCTATTACGGCTCACGCCACCACGGCAAACGCACCGCCAGCGGCGAACCGTTCAACCAACATGGCCTGACCGCCGCCCACCGCAGCCTGCCCTTCGGTAGCCGGGTACTGGTGACCAACCTGGCCAACCAGCGCAGCGTCGTGGTACGCATCAACGACCGCGGCCCGCACACCCGCGGCCGACTGATCGACCTCTCCCGCGCCGCCGCAGAAAAAATCGGCATGATCCGTAGCGGAACCGCGCGAGTCCGGGTACAAGGTCTGAGCGACTGATCCGACTGGAGCCCTGACCATTTTCGACCTGGCCACCCTTCCCACTTTCAGCCTCCTGCAACTGGGCTTCGGCTTGCTATTGCTGGTGCTCGGCGCCGAACTGCTGGTGCGCGCCGCCCTGCGCCTGGCGAGCCGCCTGCACGTGCGACCACTGATCATCGGCCTGAGCCTGGTGGCGTTCGGCAGCACCGCACCGCAACTGACCGTGAGCCTGCAGGCGGCCTACCAGGGCGCGCCGGATGTGGCGGTCGGCAGCGTGATCGGCAGCAACATCTTCAACGTGCTGGTGATCCTTGGCCTCGCCGCGCTGATCATCCCTCTGCGCGTCTCGCGCCAGTTGGTGCGGCTGGATATCCCGCTGATGGTTGCCGCCAGCGCCTTGGTCTACCTCTTGGCAGCCAACGGTCAATTGGGGAGGCTGGAGGGGCTGCTGTTAGTGATTGGCCTGGTCGGCTATCTGGCGATGCTCTGGCATCAGTCCCGCCATTATGCCCGCACCTATCCCGCACCCGGTCCACTGCCAAGCAGTTCTGGGCGCTTCTGGACCGGCGCCGTGCTGCAGATTCTGCTCGGCCTGGGGCTGTTGAGTGTGGCTGGCCACCTGCTGCTGGAGGCTGCCGTCGAAGTCGCGACCGACCTGGGGCTGTCGGAGCGGATCATTGGCCTGACCGTGGTCGCCGTCTGCACCTCACTGCCGGAGCTTGCTGCCGCACTGATCGCCGCCCTGCGCGGCGAGCGCGAGATCGCCGTAGGTACGGTGATCGGCAGCAACCTGTTCAACCTGTTGGCGGTGCTGGGCGTCACTGCCCTGGTCACTCCTGCCCCACTGTCGATATCGCCCAACGCGCTGGACTTCGACTTGCCGGTGATGCTCGGCGTTGCCGCCTTGAGCCTGCCGGTGTTCTATTCAGGCTACCGCGTCACCCGCGCCGAAGGGCTGGTGTTCCTCTGCCTATACCTGGCCTACGGCCTGCATGTGGTGACCTTCACCACCGGCATGCCGCTGGCCGGGCGCCTGGAAAACCTCATGCTGTTCTATGTCCTGCCAGTGCTTGGGGTGATTCTGCTGTACACCACCCTGCGTGCCTGGCGCCGCCAACACTAAGGAAAACAACATGGCCGATGCAGCAAAGACTGGCGAGCAGGTGCGCCGCCAAGTAATGGGCGACGCGTTCGTCGACCGCGCACTGAACAACGCCACCGATTTCACCCAGCCCCTGCAGGATTTCGTCAATGAACATGCCTGGGGCAGTGTCTGGTCGCGTGACGGTTTGCCGCTGAAGACCCGCAGCCTGATCACCCTGGCGGCCCTGACTGCGCTGAAGTGCCCGCAAGAGCTCAAGGGGCATGTGCGCGGGGCGCTGAACAATGGCTGTACGATGGAAGAGATTCGCGAGGCGTTGCTGCATTGCGCCGTGTATGCGGGGGTGCCGGCGGCGATTGATGCCTTCCGCGCTGCGCAGGAAGTGATCGACAGCTACGAAGGTTAAGGTGTCAGGGCCGGCCCTATCGCGGGGCAAGCCCGCTCCCACGCAACTTCTATGGGTTCACACAGATTGCGTGGGAGCGGGCTTGCCCCGCGATAGGGCCGACGCGCTCTTCAGGCCCTGACGGCTTGACGTTTCTTCTTCAGGTGGAACGCCACACCCAGCACCGCAATCCACACTGGAATCAGCATCACCGAGATACGAATCGGCGGGGTCAGGTACATCACCACCAGAATCAACACGATGAACGCCAGGCACAGGTAGTTGGTCACCGGATGCCCCCAGCTACGGTAGAACGGCGTCTCACCCGACTCGATCTTGGCCTTGCGGAACTTCAAGTGGGTAATGCTGATGCTGGCCCAGTTGATCACCAGCGCCGACACCGCCAGCGCCATCAGCAGGCCAAAGGCCTCCCCTGGCATCAGGTAGTTGATCAGCACGCACAAGCCGGTGGCCGCAGCCGACACGCCCAGTGCGGTCAACGGCACACCGCGGCGGCTAACCTTGAGCAGCTGGCGTGGCGCATCGCCCTGGCTGGCCAGGCCAAACAGCATGCGGCTGTTGGCATACACGCAGCTGTTGTACACCGACAGCGCGGCAGTCAGCACCACCACGTTAAGGATCGTCGCCACCAGGTCGCTGTCCAGCTCATGGAAGATCATCACGAACGGGCTGCCGCCCTGCACCACTTTCTGCCAGGGGTACAGCGACAGCAGAATTGCCAGCGCGCCGATGTAGAAAATCAGGATGCGATAGACCACCTGGTTGGTAGCCTTGGGGATGCTCACCCGTGGGTTGTCCGCTTCGGCCGCGGTAATGCCGACCAGCTCCAGGCCGCCGAAGGAGAACATGATCACCGCCAGGGCCATGATCAAACCGGTGACGCCATTGGGGAAGAAGCCACCGTACTGCCACAGGTTGGCCACACTGGCATCCGGGCCGCCATGGCCACTGGTCAGCAGCCAGGCGCCAAAGCCAATCATGCTGACAATGGCAATCACCTTGACCAGCGCGAACCAGAACTCCAGCTCGCCGTAGACCTTCACCTGGGTCAGGTTGATCAGGTTGATTGCGACGAAGAAGATCGCGGCCGTGGCCCAGGTGGGGAAGTCTGGCCACCAATACTGCACATAGATGCCCACGGCAGTCAGCTCGGCCATACCCACCAGCACATACACCACCCAGTAGTTCCAACCAGAGACGAACCCGGCGAACTCACTCCAGTACTTGTGGGCAAAATGGCTGAAGCTGCCGGCGACGGGCTCTTCGACCACCATCTCGCCGAGTTGGCGCATGATGAAGAAGGCCATCAGGCCAGCGATGGCATAGCCCAGCAAAACGGACGGACCGGCCAGCTGGATGGTCTGGGCGATGCCCAGGAACAGCCCGGTACCGATCGCCCCGCCCAGCGCGATCAGCTGGATATGGCGGTTTTTCAGCCCGCGCTGTAACCGCTCAGGCGTGTTCTGGTCTTGCATGAAGTGTCCTTTGGTCAGGAGGCAGTGTTATTGGAGTTGTTTGCAGTCAGGATCTAGATCCATCCGCCCCACTGCAAGATAAAGATGCCGATATTGGTGGTGATCGCCGCCATTAGCGTGGTGATCACGATGATCGACGCCGCCAACTCATGGTTGCCATTGGCTGCGCGCGCCATGACATAACTGGCCGCAGCCGTGGGGCTGCCGATGTACAGGAACAGGATGCCCAGTTCGGCACCGCGGAACCCACACAGCCAGGCGCCCAAGGTGCCCACCAGCGGCAGCCAGACCATCTTCACCAGGCTGGCGTCGATGGCCAGCTTGCCACTGTCGCGCAGCGCCGCCAGCGACAAGGTGCCGCCAATGCAGATCAGCGCCAGCGGCAGGGTCATCTGCGCCAGATAGTCCCCGGAGGTCAGCAGCCAGTTGGGCAGTGGCACCTGGGCGTAGGCCATCGGCGTTGCCAGCAACACGCTGATGATCAGCGGGTTGCTGAAGATGTTCTTGCAGATGCTCCACGGATCGGACTTGAGGTCCGGGCTGTACACCGCCAGCACCACCGCCGACAGCGAGTTGTACATGAGGATCACCAGGCCCGCGAGCACCGCGCCCAGCGAGATGCCGTAGTCGCCGTAGAGGCTGGCGGCCAGGGCCAGCCCGATCACGCCGTTGTTGCCGCGAAATGCGCCTTGGGTATAGATGCCGCGCTCGGCCAGCGGCGCCCGCCAGATAGCCAGGCCCCAAGCCATGGCGAAGCCGACCAGGGTAACGGCGATGAAATAGAGGATGACACCAGGTTTGATCGCTGCTTGCAGGTCGGCGTGGTAAATACCAAGAAACAGCAAGGCAGGCATGCAGACGTTGAACACCAGCGAAGAGGCGACCTTGCTGAAGTTATCGTCGATCAGGCGGATGCGCTTGAGGAATACGCCCATGAACAGCATGGCGAACACCGGTGCGGTGATGTTCAGCGTCTGGATGAGAAGGGCGAGCATTCGCGAGCGGTCCTAGGGGTTGCCGTTAGGGCGCTAATGATACGCGAGCTGCGCAAGGTGCGGGCATTTGCCTGCAATAAAAGGAAATATCCTTCAGATTCGGCTGGTTTTGTGGCACCTGATCGGCTTGCAGGCGGGACAAGGCCCTCTGCAAACCGATCCAAGCTATCCGCACTCAGCGGCGAACCGGGCGCTTTTGCAGCTTGCGCTGCAACGTGCGCCGGTGCATGCCCAGCGCTCGTGCGGTGGCAGAGATATTGCCCTCGTGCTCACCCAGCACGCGCTGGATGTGCTCCCACTGCAGGCGATCCACCGACATCGGGTTCTCCGGCACCAGCGAATCCAGGTCGGCATGCTCAGACAGCAACGCCGCCAGCACATCATCGGCATCGGCCGGCTTGCACAGGTAGTTGCAGGCGCCACGCTTGATCGCCTCGACTGCCGTGGCGATGCTCGAGTAACCGGTGAGGATCACCACGCGCATTTCCGGATCCATCTCCAGCAGCTTGGGCAGCAGCACCAGCCCTGAGTCGCCGTCCATTTTCAGGTCCAGCGCGGCGTAGTCCGGCAGGTCGTTCTGGGCCAGGACCAAGCCCTCCTCAGCGGAGGATGCGGTGCTCACGCGGAACCCGCGGCGGCTCATGGCACGGGACATGACCCGAGTGAAGGTGGCGTCATCGTCTACCAGCAACAAATGCGGCAGCTCTTCGCCTTCAACCTGAATTTCATCGCTCATCGTTCATCTCCTCGCTTGCCATAGGGCAGGCGCAGCTCGGTAAGGGTGCCGCCCTGCTCATGACTATAGAGTTTCACCGAGCCGCCCGCACGGGTCACGCTGGCCTTGCTCAGGAACAGGCCAAGGCCGAAGCCCTTGCCCTTGGTGGTAAAGAAGGGTTTGCCGATTGCCTCGGCAATGGCCGGGGGAATCCCCGGGCCATGGTCGCGGATGCTGATAATGATGTCCTGGTCGTCCCAGTCCAGGCGCACTTCCAAGTCATCCGGGCAGGCATCGGCGG